>CAYIVT010000020.1:0-13087 GCA_964366955.1 uncultured Candidatus Saccharibacteria bacterium
AAAAACCTCTATCATCACCATCTCCTCTTTAAAAGAGCCAAACCATTATCAAAATACAATCAAATAGTAAAAAATTTAGACTCGGTTGTCAATGGCATGCCCCAATGTTTCCTCATCGGCAAATTCAATTTCACCGCCCGTGGGGATGCCGCGACCTAGGCGAGTTATTTTAGTTGCTAAGCCCCTTAGTTCATTGGCTATTAGTGAGGCAGCTAAGTCGCCATATGTTGTTGGGCTAATGGCTAAAATTATTTCTAAGCTATTTTGACTTGATATTCTAGTGAGTCTATTTTTTAAGCTAACTAACCTAATTTTTTGATTTTGCTCTAAAACTCCACCTCGTCCTAATTCTCCTAAAATAAAATATTGCCCTGTAAATTTTTTAGCGCGCTCCATAGAAAGTAAATCTGTTTCTTTTTCTACTAATGCAATAATATTAGAGTTTCTTTTTGGGTCGGCGCAAATAGAGCATAGGCCTGTTGGATTTTGATGAGTTAAAAAACATAAATTGCATGGCCGCAGGTTTTTGATGTCACTTAATGCAGTAACAAATTGATTAAGAGATAGTTTGTCATAACGACTTATATGGAATGCTAGTCGTGTAGCTTGGCGTGGCCCAATAGAGGGCAATTTTTTTAACTCTTCTACTAAATTTTTGATTGGATTAGGAAGCATGAATTAAAGTAATTTTAAACTTGAGCGCTATGTTGTTTATCTAGCGAATCAAAACTAACTCTATCAGGATCAAATTTTAATTTCACAGAACCAGTTGGGCCATTGCGATGTTTAGCAATAATAATTTCAGCAGTATTAATTTCTTCAATATCGGGGTTAGTTTTTTCTTTATCTTTTCTATAAATAAACATAACCACGTCACTGTCTTGTTCAATGGAACCAGAATCACGAAGGTCTTGAAGGCGAGGTATTTTATCATCGCGTTGAACGCTTGCGCGCGAAAGCTGAGAAAGAGCAACGACTGGAATATTTAGTTCACGCGCTAAGGTTTTCAATCCGCGAGAAATTTCTGTAACTTGAGAAACAACATTGTCACTAGATGTTCGTGGAGTAATAAGTTGCAAATAATCTATAAGTAAAAGATCAAGACCGTGCTCAGCTTGTAATCGACGCGCAACTGAACGCATTTGTAAGATATTTGGGGCTGGTGTGTCGTCTATAAATATTTTAGCGCCAGAAAGAGTGTTAAGAGCAGCTTGAATTAATTGAAAATCTACATCATCTGTTACATTTCCAGTTCGCAATTTCCAAAAAGAAACGCGTGCTTCAGCAGCAATAATACGATCAATAACTTGTTCTTTGGGCATTTCTAAAGAAAAAATACCAACTGATTTTTGTCCTTTCACGGCAGCATTGCGAGCAATGTCTAAAGCAAAAGAAGTTTTACCAACAGATGGCCTAGCTCCAATTACTACTAAATCAGAATTATGCAGTCCAGCTAGATAACGATCTATGTCGTGAAAACCAGTTGTGACGCCTTGAATAGTGCCTCGTGTAGCCACTCTTTTTTCTATGCGCTCATAAGCTCCCTGAAGCTCGCCTTTAACATCTACAAATTTTTGAGTAGTTGAGTGTTGGGCAATGGCAAATATTTTTTGTTCTATTTGGTCTAAAACATTTGGTACGTCTTCACCTGGATTAAAAGCAATTTCTGCTATTTCCGCAGAAGTATTGATTAAATCTCTTAATGTTCTTTTTTCTCTAACAACTTTTGCATAGTGCTCAATGTGGCTGCTCGTTGGCACAGAATTAACTAATTCTGCCAAGTAAGTTGCTCCGCCAATATCCTTAAAAACATTATTTTCTTTTAGCTTTGCAGAAACACTAAGCGTATCTATTGGTTCGCGACGTTCGTAGAGTCTCAAAATATTTTCGTAAATTTTAGCATGGTTCGGTTTATAAAAATCTTGAGGCGTTAAAAGATCTGCCACGCGAGTTATTGCATCTTTGTCTATCATGAGAGCGCCTAAAACAGATTGTTCAATCTCTATATTTTGTGGAGGCAATTTAAGTGGAGGCATTGAATTAGTTAATTGGGGTGACTAATTGTCCCAGTGGCGTATCCGTTACTTTATAATTTAATTTCTCTATTTCTTGCCTTATTGAGTCTGCTTTAGAAAAATTCTTGCTTAGTCGTGCATCTTCTCTTTCTGTTATTAGTTTCAGAATTTGTTCAGAAATTTTATCTGATTTAAATTCTAATCCTAAAATTTTAAATAAATTAAAGATAGATTTATAAATTTGGCGAGCCTCTTTTTTAGATAAGTTATAAATCTTAGGATTATATTTATTTATCAACAAGAAAATAGCAGCAAGTGCCAACGGTGTATTAAAATCATCGCTCATAGCGGCGTGAAATTCTTTAGACATATTTTCTAAATCTATAGCCAATAAATTTTGAAAAGATTTATTTGAACCTTTTTTAATAACTAATTTTAACTTTGCATTAAAATCTTCCACAGAACTTAAAGCGTTATGGATTTGCCCTATTAGTGTTTCTGTGTAGTTAATAGGGGAACGATAGTGATGGCTTAGCACTAAATAACGCAATGCATTTGCAGAATAATTTTCTAAAAATTCATCAATCGTTATAAAATTATTTTTGCTTTTGGACATTTTTTCCCCATTGACTAATAAAAAACCGGCATGCAGCCAAATTTTCACTAGTGGTTTTTTACCGGAAGCGCACTCTTGCTCTGCAATTTCTGCTTCATGGTGAGGAAACTTTAAGTCAATTGCTCCACCGTGAAGGTCATATTGTGGTCCAAAGAATTTTTCTGTAATAGCCGTGTCTTCTATGTGCCAACCGGGTCGCCCAGTTCCTATAGGAGTTTTCCAAAATGGTTTGTTGTCAGAAAATTTCCACAAAGTAAAATCTCCTTTATTGCGTTTATTCAAGCTGTTATCAATCCTAGTCACTGCATCTTCAGCGGCTTCTATTGTGCGATGAGATAATTTTCCATATTCGGGAAACTTTGAAATATCAAAATAATAACCATCCCCATCAATTTTATATGCGCAACCTTTTGCAATTAATATTTGTATTTGCTGAATAATTTCTGGAATAAATTTAGTAGCGCGAGCATATTTAGTGATAGTTTTAATATTTAATGCTTTTTCATTGTCATGATATTTTTTTTCAAATTTACGAGCTATTTTTTGATATGGCGCATTTTCTTTTTGGGCGCGATCTATAATTTTATCATCTATGTCTGTTATATTTTGTAAATAAAAAACATTGATATTTTGAAAGCGCAAATAACGGACTATTATGTCAAAAGCTAAATATGTTCTAGCGTTCCCAATGTGAGGATCGTCATAAACAGTCGGGCCGCACACGAATAATTTTAAATATTGCCGAGTGGCCGGTATTTCTAAAAACTCTTTTTTGTCCGTTAAGGTATTGTATATTGATATTTTAGAAGTCATATAACAAGAATTGTAACTGGTTAATTAGCAAATTTATAGCCCTTGATTTTTTTTATGCTATATGCTAATATGCAGTCTATGGAAGAAAACTCTTTTGTTAAAAGAATATTTATAGATGTAGTAATTATAATCCTTTTTCTATTTTTAGGAGTCAGTTTACGCTATTTCAACGATCAAGGTTTTGCATTGCGCGGCAGGGCAATGTTAGCTTCTTTATCTGATATTTTTACTACTACGAGTGATGAATCTCAAATTAATAATAACGATAATAATGGAGAAGTTAAATCGCCTGTGCGTTTAGTTTTTATATCAGAAAAACCTAAAGTTATTTTTTCTGCACCAATAGCAACACAGCCAGCAGTAATTCCAATTGCAACACAAATTCCAGTATCTCCCGCTGTTCTAATTCCAATTGCTACGCCAACAGATCTTATCGCTTCGATAGAACAACTTTTTGTAGCCGATTCTTCTGGTGCTGCTTTAACTATGCTATATAGCGGTTCAAATTCTTTACTCGCCTATGCAAGAGTAATTGCCAACACGAATTTTTATTATCAGTTTTATCTCATGCCTCATTTAGATAATTTATCTCGTATTAATATTGCTTCTGGAAATTTAAATGCTAATACCCACGAAATAAAAGTTTCTATGCCTAAAATAGACACTCTTTCTTCTGGGTCTTATGATTTATTTTTTGCTGTTTTTAAAAATAGTTCTAGCACTGATACGCCAGTAGTTGTTCGCAAAGAACCAATTAGCATAATGTCACCAAGCCAATATCCAATTTATTATGCGCCACCAATATATTATTCCTATTCTTCGCAATCAACTCCAGCGCCCATTATTGTTGTTAATAATCCTGCCCCGATAGTCAATCCACCAGTGGCTACTTCTACGCCGCCAACCGCATCCTCTTCTGTGCAAGTTGTTAATATTTCTGGTACGCCAGTTGTGAATAATAATGGCATTCTAGTTTTACGTCGCGGATCCGCTTATGCATTGAATGTTTCTGTGCCTAGCATTAGCCCAAACAACAGCACGGTAAATTATACTGTTAATTTTTCACAGCTAAATGGTTCATATCAAATGGCTCAAGGTCAAAATATGACTATGAATAGTGGCATATTTCAAACTAATCAATTAACTTGGGCTAGCGGTTCGGCTATAAATTTAACAGGTGATATCACAACTCAAGGACAGCTTATTTATACCGGCAACATTGATCCTGGTTGTAATAACCCAGGGACTAATGGAACATGCACGCCTGCCTATGCTTTTGATGATCTTAACTGCACTATTTATAGTGGCATACAAGGAACTAGCCCTTCCATAGGGCAAGATTTTGGCACACCTAAAAATATTCGTAAAATTAGTTTATATAGAAGTGGCAATGGGGGATCATGCAGTTATGGTTCTCCTGCTAGCTTTGGCACGCAAAGTTTTACTGCACAACTGCAATATTCAGATAATAATATTTCTTGGACTAGTACTACTATTTCTACTGCTTTGCCATATAACTATAATGCTTGGCAAACTTTTGACATTGCTGATTATGGCGCTCATCGCTATTGGAGATTTCTAGAAACTGGCGGAGATTATTTGCAAATCAACGAAATTCAAATGATGGCGCAAGAAACCCCATCTAGTGTTATAAATATTCCCATTGGTTTTTATCACGGAGTAGTTAATATAACCGGTGCCTTTGGTACAATTAGTGTTCCTTTTGAAGTGCAAGTTGTTGACTAGGGAAAGATATGCTATGTGGCTACCCCCCCCTTGACAAACAAGAGGGGGTTTGCTATACTGTAGGGGTACATTGATAAAGAGGTAAGAAAGTTCTCCCACAGCACGAAACTTTACGGTTTATATAGTTATGTTTACATTAGGCGCATTCAAGTTGTATTTTCGACATTTTCGCGCATTAAACATTGTTTACTTTAGTAGTAATATAGAGTTAGTTATGAATCGTAAAGCTTCGTGCAGGTGGGGTAGCGCAGCCACCAGGTGCACTAGGGTTCAGCCCTTTTGCTTGTATAACAATATGCAAGCAAATAGCCTAGGGTGCTTAAAAAAATCCGTGGTAAGCATCCTGGGAATAGCTGAAGGCCGAAATCCTCTTCCAGTTAGAGGGTCGGTCAGGTCCACACCAGTTTCCTCGCACAGTTTGCGGATTCTGTCAGCGAGGACGGATCACGTGTGGATCACTGCGCTTCTTAATTTTAGCGTGGGGTGGGGTGTCTCTACTTTTAAGGGAGATGGGATAAAGAAGTGTAGTCCCGTTTCCTTTATAGAGCACCCCACCCCGGCTGACGGGCACAAAATCACAAGTCCTCTCAAAGCTTCGGCTGCGAGGGGATTTTTTTTATTGCCATTGACCCCGCACCTTTTCAGCTCTAGCATCAAATTTATATGCATTATGTTTATATCTTGAAAAGTATAAAATGTGATGAATTATATATTGGCTTTACGATGAGTGTTGTTAAAAGATTAGCAGAACATAATACTGGTTTATCGATATCTACGAAAAGGTATTTGCCATGGAAAGTAGTGTACTTAGAAGGTTATGCTAATAAATTTGATGCTCAAGATCGTGAACAAAAATTGAAGCAATTTGGCAAAGTTTATAGCCAACTAAAGATTAGAATAAAAAATAGTTTAGAGAGCTGAAAAGGTGCGGGGATTGACTTTTGTTTTTTAATTTGCTATACTCTCTATTGAGAGTAAGATTCTCGTTCGCTAAAGCCATAAAGTAAAATTTAGGGTGAAGCAGAGAGGTCGCCTTACAATCAATATTATCAAGTAGATTTACTTTATGGCTAAGAAACTATACATTGGTGGCTTGGCATATACAGCAACTCAAGATGTGCTTCGCGATGCTTTTGCAAAAGCTGGCGAAGTTACATCTGCTATGATCGTCATGGACAAAATGACTGGTCGTTCTCGAGGCTTCGGCTTTGTTGAGATGGCTGATGATGCTGGTGCTGCCGCTGCCATTGACATGTTCAATGGTAAAACAGCCGAAGGTCTCTCTTATGGAGATCGAGGTTTGTTAGTAAATGAAGCCCGCCCAATGGAGCCTCGCGCTCCACGAACAGGTGGATTCGGTGGTGGTCGTGGTCGCGACAGTCGCGATAGCGGTCCTCGCAATAATTGGTAAGATTTGCCAATAACAAAAATAGCCTTTTGAGGCTATTTTTGTTATACTATAAAATATGATTCAATCTAAACCCAAAGAGTTTTTCATGAATATTTTTGCAGTAGCGGCGCTTTATGTAAGCGTTGGCAGTTTTTTAGCTTTAATTTTTGAATATATTAATTTAGCTTTGCCGGATCTATTAGACTATGTTTATGGTTCTAGCAGTGCCATAAGGTGGTCTATGGCAATGCTTATGGTTATTTTTCCAGCGTTTATTTTTATTTCTAGAACACTCTATAATGACTATGTGAAAAATCCAGAAAATAGAGAATTAAAAATCAGAAAATGGTTAGTTTATTTTACTCTTTCTGTATCAGCGCTAGCAATGGGAGGAGATTTAATTGCATTAATTTACAACTTCTTGGAGGGGGATTTAAGCGGTCGCTTTATGCTTAAAGTTCTAGTTATTTTTGCTGTTGCCGGAGCGGTATTCTATTTCTACCTTAAAGATTTGCACGATGAGTTGAGCTTAAAAAATCGCCGCATCTTTGCTTGGGTAGTATCTCTTATTGTTTTAGTAGCGATTAGTGGAGGATTACTTACAACAGGCTCACCATTTGTAGCGCGAGCGCAAAAGTTTGACCAAAAACGTATTAATGATCTGCAAATGATTCAAAACGAAATTATAAATTATTGGCAAAGGAAAGACGAACTACCAATTGATTTAGAAGATTTAAAAGATGATATTTCTGGCTTTATGGCTCCAGTTGACCCTAAAACAAAATTAAATTATGTGTATAATCCTAAAGATGATTTATCTTTTGAGCTATGCGCTAATTTTGAGCTAGAATTCAATAGTTTTGAAGTTTCTAGATATAAAATGACTATGCCTTATGGCGATCCTTTTACGCAAAGTTGGAATCATAATGCCGGAGAATTTTGTTTTCAAAGAACGATAGATCCTGAGTTGTATAAAATACAACCAGGATTTTAGCAATGCGAATTATTTATTGGGCTAGTTCAATCATTTTACTCAATGCCTTTGCAGGTGCAGTTTTTTGGTTTTATAATGTTGTTAATTTTCACGAAACAGAATTAGAAATTCTAGCTGATGCGCGCCAAAATTTATTAGAAATAAATTATAAGTTACTAAATAATTATGAAAGTTCAAAAAAGCGGTTAGCGCAATTACAAAACGATCTTAAATCTAAAGATAGAAAAATATCCTTACAGGAAAAACTGACAGTAGAACAGCAAAAATTAATTGCTACGCAAGAAAAAATTTCAGTTGAACAAAGCAACTCCATTCAAAATTTAAAAGTTGATCTAGGCGGAGCTCAAACCGAAATAGAAAAATTAAAAAAAGTTGGCGGAGAACCTTTGCCTAAAGATTTTATCAATTCGCTTTTACAAGCCACGATTCGCATTAAATGTTTAGTTGCTCAAAATGGCGATATTCTAGAATTTAGTGCTGGATCGGGTTCTATTTTAGGACAATATTCTGTCGTAAATAACAAAGAAGTAATTATGACTAATGCCCATGTGGTTAAGTTAAGTGGTCTTACGAACACTTTTGACTGTTCAATTCTTTCTAGCGACAACGTTTCGTATAAAGCTAATTTAGTACGACGAGTCGCAGAAGCTAATTTTGATTTTGCTTTTTTTAGCTTAGGTGAACCAGTAGATAAAAATGCTCAAATTCCAATTATTTCTTATGAAAATTTAGGCATTGGTTTTTGCGAATTTAAAGATGTTGCAGTGGGGGACATGATTACTATTTTAAGTTTTCCTAAATTTTCTGGCCCAGAAAATGCGGTTTCAACTGGAGAGATTTCTGATATTTTAGAAGGGCCTATTTATGAAGCTTCGGCAGTTATTGATAGCGGTAGTTCTGGTGGAGTGGCTATTTTAAATAAAAAGAAATGCGTTTTAGGAATGCCAACATGGAAAGGATTGGGTACTAAACTGGGATTGTCATATATTCAATCATGGCCGATGATGTTAAACTACAGAAAATAAAAGCAGAGAAATATTATGTCTAATCCGTTAATAGCAATATTCCAAATAATCGTATTTATTTTTTCAGTTATGGCGCATGAAGTGTCGCATGGTTTTGCTGCTTTGCGTTTGGGCGATACCACAGCTAAAGACGCTGGGCGTTTAACTTTTAATCCATTGGTTCATTTGGATCCATTTGGCTCTTTTCTTTTGCCGCTCATGCTTTATTTTATTTCTGGTGGCAGCATGGTTTTTGGTTGGGCAAAACCAGTGCCATACGATCCGTCACGATTACAAAATCCAAATAAAGCCGCTGGGCTTATTGCTGCGGCTGGACCAATTAGCAACTTAGTCATTGCTGCGATATTTGGTTTGTTAATTAGGCTGAGTATTTTTTTTGGCATTGGTAACGGCACTATAATTCTTCTTTTTAATATCATTGTTTTGGTAAATATATTTTTAGCTATTTTTAATTTAGTTCCTTTACCCCCGCTCGATGGTTCTAAAATACTATTCGCTTTTTTGCCTTCTAGCTATTATAATTTGCGTGTATGGTTAGAGCGTTATGGATTTATGTTGCTTATATTCTTTATTTTTTTTGGATTTCAGTTTATAACTCCGTTTATCGGCATTATTTACAGATTATTCGTCGGAAGCTCAGGTATTTTGTGAAAAACTATTAAATGTTATACAATAGTTATTGAAATTAATTCACTTTACGCCGATATAGTTCAGTGGCAGAACACTACTTTCGTAAAGTAGAAACATGGGTTCGATTCCCATCTTCGGCTCCCTTTTAATATGATAACCATACCCTAAATATGAGTTACTGGATCTCAAGAAGTTTAACAACTCACTAATAACAATAAATTATCCCCTCTGGTATCTTTAAATGAAGCTAACAAACTTAATTTGTCTTTGGAGTCCAGAATGAGGTGGACTTGTGCGAAAACTTGCGGGAGCCCTAAAAAAGAATATAATATTAATATAAAATTATGAAAATTGCAAAATTAGATCAAGCTCTTAAATTACCAAGTTCAGAAAAAGAACCTACATTCAAAATTGGTCGGTTAGTTGTGGAACGTGGTAAAACCGAACAATTGGAAAACTTACCAAAAAATAGCATTGCTCTTGATGGTTATGTTCAGGGTCCGCTTTTTGATTTAGAAAATAACAGATTTTCGTTTGACCATCATGACAAGGTAAATCGTCAAATTACAAGGGCTAGTTGTCAACAAGTAGAAGATGCATTGTTGCTTGGTTTTGAACCAAAAGAATACGGTGTTTATATTAACGACATAGATGGTGACACTGTCCTATCAGTATGGCTTTTACGTCACCCAGAAATGGTAAAAGATCCGAAAGTTAGAATTTTGGTTGAGTCAGTGGGAGGAATCGATGCTCATGGTCCCGCATATCAACCTCTCGATTCTGAGCTAGCAGAGAAATTTTTCAAAGCGGTTATGAAGCCCGAGGGCGATGCTAGAAGAAATAAAACCTATGCTCAAGCTGATCTAAATACACTCCTAGAACAATGTCTTAAAAATTTAGATAACTTAATTGCTGGTACATTAGAATATACAAAGGAAGTAGATAAGAGAAGCTTTGAAATTACAAGAGAAGGAACGGATTGGGCGATGGTTGAGTCTAATGATTTTGTATTTGATATGCTTTATCAAGCAGGCCATACTCGAGTTGTAGCTACACAAAAACAACCGGATGGTAGTATTGCATACACCATTGCTAAAAAATCAGAATTAGTTAATGGTTTTCCGGTCGGCCCCACATCAAAAGAAGGCAGCATTCTTTACGAATTAAATAAAATTGAACCCGGCTGGGGAGGTGGTTCAACTATTGGTGGTGCTCCAAGAAACTCTGACGGCTCACGTTCTAGATTATCGCCAGAACAAGTATTTGAAATAATCGAAAATATTGTTAGTAAAAAAACAAAAAAACTGTAAAGATTATCATTCTTTAAATTAACACCTTACCTTAATGGAAAATCCAACTAACTCAGAAGAGAAGTTAACGCCTAGCATAGAAGAAACTAAACAAAGATTTTTTGATGCTCGTTTTATTTCAAAACAATACGACAAAGAAGGGCGTGGAGCAAAGGCAATAGAAATTACTCGGCTAAAACGAGAGTTGCAGACCATTAGAGAAAATATTTCTAGCAGAGAAAATATCTCAGTTCAGATTAAACAAGAAGCGTCTGTTCTGTATTTTATGAAGTCAGAAAAGATTCTTGCTCTAAAAAAAATAACAGCGAGTATATTAATGCAATTTAAGAGCATTCTAAAAATTAAAGATAAAACTGCGAGTTCGCTAGTAAAGGAAATAGATTCTTTAACAACTGAAATAGAGTCCCTTTTGGCACAATCGGAAGATATAGCGAATGAATTAGAAATACTTAAAAATAATCAAAAAAATATTCCAAACCCGGAAAAGCTACTTAAAACATACTATGAAACAATGGAGACTATTCCACTTTCAAATACAGAAAAGCGAGAATTTCTTAAACCAGAGTTATTATCCCAGCTTTCAATGGAAGAATATGTTGCTTTATGGCGTAGACTAAATCCGCACTTTCTTTCTCATGTTACGCGGCAAGGTTTTAGAGACCACAATGCTATGATTTATCACTCTTCCGGCCTTCAAAAATTTCATAATGGGCTTGTAAGCACATTAGAAGATAAAAAGATGCTTAATTCATCTATGGCTGTGAGAGATGGATTACGCGCAAGAGATGAAGTTACGATAAAAAAATTTCTTGAGCAGCATGTTTTAAGTGCAGCAAGTGAGGAAGAAGCAAGAGAAAAATTAAATGAAAAACTAAATTCTACATGGGCATCAGCTCCACATTATCCAGATAAAACAGCTGTACATTTTGCAGCCGAAGTCGTAGCAAATGATTATTACGGAGGTGAATCAAATAATGAGGTATTTTTTCTTTACCCTTCTGACGTATTAGCGTCACAGTATTGTTTTGCGTTTAACGGCGGGGAAAAAGATTTAACTAAACCACAAAGCGAGACTAAATGGAACGATGTTTTTATTTGGCCTTCAAATTTAGATAATTCAGGAATTTCAGTCGATGCAGGAATTGTTTTTTTACCTAAAACTACTTTAGTTGACCCTAAAACAGGATCAAAATACGCTTCCGAAATTAAAACAATAGAAGGTGAACAGAAAAAAACTTTGATAGAAGACGAGCAGGCAATTGCTGGTTTTACTGAGTGGGCAAAAAAATTAAATAATGATTCACCTATAGTACAGGCATATAAACAATATCGCAAGGAAGGAGGAGAGGAACTTAATAAAGTTTATTTAGAGGTAACTCATCAAGAAATGTTCAAACTGGGTTTTGACGAAGAAACAGCTGCAAATCTTACTAGCACAATTGTACTTTATGATGTGATTGGTTCATTTGTTACTAATGGAAAACTTGATCCTGAAGAATCAACCCCAGAAGAAGCGGCGTATAGAAAATTAAAATTAGCAAGCGCAAATTGGAAAAAGGCGAAAAACGGCGTAACAGCAAAAGAATATTGGGAGAAGTATTTTCTAGATCATCCAGAACAAAAACCTAAACATATAGTTTTTTATGATGGTGATCCAACTTTAGCAATTCACAAATTTCAACAAAAATATGGCATTGGAGAAGCTGACACATCAAATGTAGAGGGACAATTATTAGGTTTTGATGATAAACATCAGGTTTTAGATTATAATAAAAACTCGAGAATTTGGGCTGGCTATGAAGAGTTAGTGGCAACTAGTCATAAAATCATAGCTGAACATTATCGCGTTAAAAATAATACGGTGTAATGATATCGTTGCCACTAAAACCCTTAGTCGGAAAATACGACAATAATGCCGCTTATTTAAGCGTGTATCCTGGCGTGGGTGGAGACGATGCTAAAGATTGGGCAAATATGCTCGTTGAAATGTATATAAAATATGCAACTAAGCGTGGCTGGAAAGTTTTGCTTCTAGATGATAGAGCTTTGGAAATTAAAGGCGAGTTTGTTTACGGAACGTTAAAAAAAGAAACTGGCGTGCATAGACTTGTGCGCATTTCTCCTTTTGACGCCAAAAAACTCCGCCATACTTCTTTTGCGTTAGTGGAAATTGTGCCAGAACTTCCAGAAATAGAACATAAAAACTTTATAATTCCACCAGAAGATTTACGTTTAGAAATGTCTCGATCAAGTGGTCCGGGCGGACAAAATGTAAATAAGCGCGAGACAGCTGTGCGCATTGTGCATATTCCAACCGGCATTGCTTCGGCATCACAAGTAGAAAGGAATCAGGGCATGAACCGCGAAAAAGCTATGCGTTTATTGCGAGCCAAATTAATTAAATTAATGGAGGAAAAACAAGCTAAAGAATTGGCTAGTTTACGTACGCAAGTTAAACCAGAGTGGGGGAATCAGATTAGGAGTTATGTACTTCACCCATATCAAATGGTCAAAGATCATCGTACAGAAGTCAAAGTTAGCCAGCCAG
>CAYIVT010000021.1:0-12546 GCA_964366955.1 uncultured Candidatus Saccharibacteria bacterium
CCTCGGAGGGAATCGAACCCCCATTTCTTGGTTCGAAGCCAAGTGTGCTATCCATTATACCACGAGGGCAACAGCATTGACGCTTTCTACATCCTCTCATAATTTCACTATTTGCGCAAAAATATATTAACTATTATAATGTGAGCATAAGGAACGCCTCCATAGCTTATCGGTAAAGCAGTTGCCTCTTAAGCAATTGAGCTTGGTTCGACTCCAAGTGGAGGCACTAAAATATGTTAAGCATCAATACTGAGATCGCTAAAATAAAAGGGTTAATGCCTCGTTTTTTGCAAAACCTAAATAAACTAGGCATCAAAACTGTGCGGGATTTACTCTGGCATTTCCCTAATCGCTATGAAGATTTTTCAACTGTAATCAAAATTGCCGATTTAGAATCCAATCAAACAGCTACAATACAAGGCGCAGTAGAAAAAGTTGCCATGCGTCGAACATTCAGAAAACATATGGTAGTTGTTGAAGCCACAATAACAGACGAATCTGGAACCATAACAGCTATTTGGTTTAACCAACCATATATTGCTAAAATTTTACGAGCTGGCCGCTTAGCTAGTTTTTCTGGCAAAGTAACCTTTGGCGATGATGGACTATACCTATCTAACCCTTCTTATGAATTAATTGCTAGTTTTGGAGCAGAAACACAACACACTGCAGGCCTTATTCCTATTTATGGGGAAACTAAAGGCTTAACATCAAAAGGCATCCGCCATTTAATGAACATTGTGCTCGCGAATCTAGAAACTTTACCAGATTTTTTACCACCAGAAATTTTAGAAAAAGATAATTTTCCAGATATCAACTCATCGCTACGCCACATTCATTCGCCCAATAAATTAGAAGACGCTCACAACGCGCGCAAAAGATTTTCTTTTGAAGATTTGTTTTTATTACAAATAAATAATATTAAAGCGCGGCTACAGCTTGCCGAAGAAAAAGCTCAACCATTTGAAATTGATAAAAACACCTTAGATGAAATTTACAAACTACTTCCATTTCAATTATTACCTTCTCAAAAAGAAAGTTTATATGAAGTACTTGAGGACTTGCAAAAATCTCGACCGATGAATCGTCTACTTCAAGGAGATGTAGGTTCTGGGAAAACTGTAGTCGCTGCCATTGCTGCTATTTTCGCCGCTAAAAATGGCCACCAAGCCACTTTTATGGCGCCAACTGAAGTTTTGGCACAGCAACATTATAAAACGTTAACAAAAACTTTCGGTCATCTCCATATACCGATTGGACTTTTGACTAGCTCCACTGCTAAAGTTTTTTTTGATGAAGGTTTAGAAACTACTTTTAAAAAGTCCGAGCTTGTTGCGAAAATAAAAAAAGGTGAAATTAAAATTATACTTGGCACTCATGCAATTATTCAAAAATCGCTAGAATTCCATTCTTTGGCATTAATAATTATAGATGAACAGCATCGCTTTGGCATATCTCAACGCAAAGCCATGCTTGAACGCAAAAAAGATTTTGCGCCTCACTTTCTTTCAATGAGTGCGACGCCAATCCCTCGCACTTTAATGCTTACAATTTTTGGCGATTTAGACTTATCTACAATAACTGAACTTCCAGAAGGCCGCAAAAAAGTGATCACTAAAATAGTGGCGCCAGAAAACAGACAAAAAGCTTACGATTTTATCCGTGAACAAATTAAAAAGGGCCGACAAGCTTTCGTAATTTATCCACGCATCGAAAAAGCAGCCGAAATAGAAAATACAGATAAATCTAAAAATTTATTTGATCACTTGCATTGGAATGAAGCTAAAGCTCTTAAAGAAGAGTTTGAAAAACTTTCCCAAACTATTTTTCCAGATTTTAAATTAGGAATGCTTCACGGCAAAATGAAACCAGTAGAAAAATCTAAAGTAATGACAGACTTCACGGCTAAAAATTTTGATATTCTAGTAACCACATCAGTTATTGAAGTGGGTGTAGATATAGCAAATGCCACTATTATGGTTATTGAAGGAGCAGAGCGTTTTGGTTTATCCCAACTTTACCAATTTAGAGGCCGAGTTGGCCGCGGCGAACACCAATCTTTTTGTATGCTCTTTACTGATTCCAAAACAGAAACTGCAGAAAAAAGATTAAAAGCTTTGATAGAAGCTAAAAACGGTTTTGAATTAGCGGAAAAAGATTTAGCTAATCGGGGGCCTGGGGAATTTTTAGGAAATAGCCAAACTGGCATTCCAGATATGGCAATGCAATCTTTGGATAATTTAGAATTAGTTAAAGCCGCTCGTTTAGCTGCGGCGCAAATTATCAAAAAAGACCAAACACTAAAAAACTATCCTGCGCTAAAAGCCAGATTTGAAATGTTTCAGAAAAAAATACACCTAGAATAAAATTCTAAGAAGTCATCAGCAATAAACAAGCTGCTAATAAAACTAAATCCAATTCATAACCTCCAGAAAGTTTTTGACCTTGTTTCATCTTCCAAAAACCAGCTCCTAACATTAAAACAACAAAAAGAGCAGCAAGTGGTTGAACGAATAAACCCAAAATAAGTGCAGTTGCTCCAAAAGTTTCTAACAATGCCACAAAAGTTCCCCAAAAAACCCCAGGCTTAAAACCAATCGAACCAAACCATTCTTGAGTTTGTTTCAAATTTTTTAATTTAGGCCAACCATGAGCCAAAAAAATAACCCCCACTACTACTCGCAAAGTCGCAAACGCCCAACCGCTATACGCCGATAAAAATGAATAATCCATATAGTTTTATTATATACTAAGTTGCCCATTAGCAACAATGGGTATTTTTTTACGACGCCTTTGAGTGCGCATAAACGCCGCCACTGCAATCATAGCCGCATTATCAGTATTATATTCTATTGTTGGTGCAAAAAAACTCGCGCTTTCAAGTTTTGAAGCATTTTCTAAAGCTCTACGCAGAGCTTGATTAGCAGCTACTCCTCCACAAAGCAAAACAGAACGCGCGCCAAATTCGCGAACAGCGCGCATAGTTTTTATAGTTAGAACATCTATTGCAGCAGCTTGAAAACTAGCAGTCACATCTTCTCTTTGTTTTAATGCTTTCATGCTTTCATGCTTTAATGCCTCATCCTTCAAGTAATATAAAACAGCCGTTTTTAAGCCAGAAAAGCTAAAATCATAATCTTTAGTGCCAACCATTGGGCGAGGAAATTTTATAGCTTTGGGGTCGCCACTCAATGCAAGTTTTTCTATCTCTGGCCCGCCAGGATATGGCAAGCCTAAAATTCTGGCGACTTTATCAAAAGCTTCGCCCACAGCATCGTCGCGTGTTTCCCCTATTTTTTTCCAATGCAACATATCCCTCATTAACAAAAGAATGGTGTGTCCGCCACTCACAAGCAAAACAACGGCAGGAAAACTAATACTAGCTAATTTATGATTTGTTACTTGGTTAATTTGAGGGAGCAAATTAGAATATAAATGACCTTCTAAATGATTAACGCCGACTAATGGAATTTTTAATTCTTTGGATATTTTCTTAGCAAATTCTATGCCAGCCCAAAGAGCAGGCTCTAATCCTGGACCAACAGTAACAGCTAGAATACCGGGTTTTAGGTTAAGGGTTAAAGGTTTAAGATTTTCAAAAATACTTGGAAGATTTTTTTCGTGCTCACGCTTAGCGAGGTTAGGAACTACGCCACCAAAGTGGCTATGAATATTGGTTTGCGAAGACACAATATTTTCTAAAACTCTTATTTCCAATTTAAGGTCTTGCCGACCTGCCTGCCGGCAGGCAGGTGTCCTTAGATTAGCCTCGACTAAGGCAATAGAAGTATCATCGCAACTAGTTTCTATAGCTAAAATACGCATGGGACTAGTATACCGTAAATTTGCAGAAAATTCAAAGTTAAGCTAATCTATATAATAGTTTGGTCCTATCGTCTAATGGCTCAGGACATACCCCTTTCACGGGTAAAATACGGGTTCGATTCCCGTTAGGACTACTAAAATCTACTATGCTATACTGTTAAATATGCAAATTACGACCAGCCCAACTAGAGAAAAATTTCCATTGAGTACAAAAAAAATATGGCGTAAAACAATCTCCAATGTTTTCACGTGGACAATGATTTTAAGTTCTATTTATGCTTATGTTTTTTTGTTATTGGCTTTTATTAGCAAACTTTCTAAAAAATCCGTGCTGGGCGCCGACTATTTTATTCCATCTTTGTTAGCCATCTTAGCCTTTTTATTCATTTTCTTTGTTTTAAATTATTTATATCAACGACAATATTTTACATCTTATTATTATAATTTCGAAGATAATTTTATAGTTATAAAAAAGGGGGTATTTTCTAAATTAGAAATCACTCTTCCTTATGAGAAAATACAGGATGTTTATGTTGGACAAGGTGTGTGGGATAGGATTTTTGGTTTATATAATATATATTTCGCGAGCGCAGCTATTTCATCCATCCGAGCTGCACATATTGATGGCTTGGAAAAACCTGCAGCAGAAGAACTGCGAACTTTAATTCTTAAAATTATCCAAGAGGAGAAAAGATAAAAGCCTTCAATGAACGTCGAAGGCTTTAGTTTTTTGACTAGAATTATATTTTTATTTTTGTTGATGTTTATCGATTTCTTCTTTATCTTTCTCTGTTTGGATATCTCTTTGCATCTTGTCGGCTACTAACTTTTTCTTGAGCTTTTCTATTTCTCTGATTTGAGCGCGGGTCATATTGAACTCTGCTGGCATCCACAAGCATAGCTTTGCATCGCAACCCATTTGATGAAGGCCATAAAGCGAGTACAAAATAGTCAAAATGGCGCTGATCGGAAAAATTGAGACGACGAATGCTAGCATAGACATTCCAAATCCCCAACTAGCATCTTCGCCATCGGCTCTTTTTTTAATGATCAAATTTCTATTTAATTCTTGGAAAAGGCCTAGGCTAATAAAAAATAGCACCCATCGCCCTAGTTCGTACATAACATACTCCTTTAAAAACTTAGCCAAGAAGAACTACAACTATTATAACAGAAGTCCCATTAAAAGAAAATGTCCCCGCCAGCTTTCGCTAGCGGAGACATTGGATCGGTGTGGTGGGGGTAGAGGGAGTCGAACCCTCACGAGGCTTGCGCCTCAAGGGATTTTAAATCCCCCGCGTCTGCCAATTCCGCACATACCCCCACGTACCAGTTGTTGCAATATTAGCAGATTATACTGCTTCTGTCAATAGTGCGGCTAAAGTTTAAGTATGGTTAAATATAATAGTTGATTAGTGATTAGTTAATTGGTTAATTAGCACTAAAATATTCGCATTATTTGTGGCTACAATTCCTGCCTACCGGCAGGCAGGCGTGATTACTCTATGGAAGAACTCCCATCTCAATATGATCCAAAAAATGTAGAAGCAAGAATTTATAACGAGTGGCTAACTCGAGGATTTTTTGAATCCTCAACTAAACCACTTTCCTCCTTTGGAGGATCCTCCTCCGGAGGAAACCTAAAACCTTTCACGATCCTCCTGCCACCACCAAACATAACCGGAAGTCTTCATATGGGCCACGCCCTAAACGCGACAATAAGCGACATTTTAATTCGCTATCACCGAATGAAAGGTTTTAGAACTGCTTGGCTACCAGGTATAGACCATGCTGGAATTGCCGCTCAAAATGTAGTAGAAAAAAATTTACGCAAAGAAGGCATAAGCCGTTTTGATTTGGGTCGTGAAAAGTTTATTACAAAAGTTTGGGAATGGAAAGAAAAATACGGCAATATTATCTTAGACCAACTCAAAAAACTTGGCGCTTCGTGCGATTGGTCACAAACAAGATTTACTATGGATAAAAATTATAGCGACGATGTAGCTAAAGCTTTTGTGCACTACTATGAAAAAGGCTTAATTTATCGCGGCAAAAGAATTGTAAGCTGGTGTACGCGATGTGGAACTAGCCTTTCTGATCTAGAAATAGAACATAAAGAAGAAACCGGAAAACTCTACTTCATTAAATATCCACTAGTGGACAATATTGCCAATATTATTGTTGCAACCACTCGTCCAGAAACAATGTTAGGCGATGCGGCAGTAGCAGTTAATCCTCAAGATAAACGCTACAAAGATTTAATTGGCCAACTCGTAAAACTACCTCTAACAAACCGCGAAATTCCTATTATTGCTGACGATGGCATTGAAATAGGGTTTGGCACGGGCATGGTTAAAGTTACTCCGGCTCATGACTTACTAGATTCTGAAATTGGCGCTCGTCATAATCTAACAATTTATGAGATCATCAATGAACGTGGCAAAATGACAGAATTAGTAGGAATAGGTTATCAAGGATTAAAAGTTCTTGAGTGTCGCGAAAAAGTTATTCAAGATTTACAAGCTCTAGATTTGATTGAAAAAATAGAAGACTATTCACACAGTTTAGCCACATGTTATCGTTGTGCGACAACGCTTGAACCATTACTTTCTAACCAATGGTTTCTTGCAATGACTAAGGTAGCGACAAGTAATATAAGAGACA
The DNA here is from genome assembly GCA_964366955.1 of uncultured Candidatus Saccharibacteria bacterium. Taxonomy (GTDB): domain Bacteria; phylum Patescibacteriota; class Minisyncoccia; order UBA6257; family JAUSGH01; genus CAYIVT01. The sequence goes on from CAYIVT010000021.1 coordinate 6,490, forward strand.
AGCAACAAGAAAAATCGCTACGCGATCAAGTTTTAGAAATAATTGGGAGTCAACAAACAAAAATAGTCCCTGAAAATTTTGAAAAGCCTTTTATAGCTTGGCTAAATAACACAAAAGATTGGTGCATATCTAGACAGATTTGGTGGGGACACCAACTTCCTGTTTATTTTTGTTCCAAAAATAAACAGGAAGAGCGTAAAATGCAAAACGAAAAATTAAAAACAGAGGAAAATACTTTTATTGTTTCAACAGAAAAACCAAAGAAATGCCCATTTTGCGATCAGTGCGATATGGAGCAAGCGCCAGATGTTTTGGATACTTGGTTTTCTTCGGCGTTATGGCCGTTTGCTGGAATTAGCGAAAAAGATTTAAAAGAATTTTACCCGTCGAGCGTACTTATAACTGCTCGAGATATTATTAACCTTTGGGTAGGGCGAATGATTTTTTCTGGAATGGAATTTATGGGCAGCACTCCTTTTGAAAAAACTTTAATCCATGGAACAATCTTAACCAAAGACGGCAAAAGAATGTCTAAAAGTTTAGGCACAGGCATCGATCCTCTAGTACTCATAGAAAAATATGGCGCAGACGCCACTAGATTTGGCATTATTTGGCAAGCAATGGGTAACCAAGATATTCGCTGGGACGAGGCTGCTGTTTTAGCTGGTAAGAAATTTACTAATAAAATTTGGAATGCGGCTCGTTTCGCCTTAGGACGAAACGAAGCGCAAAACGAAAAACAAAAAGTGCAAACAATAGAACCAAAAACAGAGCAAGATAAAATAATTCTAGGGAAACTAGCAAGTGCTAAAAAAACGTTAGAACAAAATATAACTAGTTATGATTTTGGACAGGGACTCCATACACTCTATGACTTTTTCTGGCATGACTTTTGTGATATTTATTTAGAAGCCTCTAAAAATCAAAAAGACGAAAATACTAATCAAATTTTACTTAATGTACTTTTAGAATCTCTTAAAATGCTACATCCTTTTATGCCGCACATCACTGAAGAAATTTATCAGAAGCTGCCCATAGAACATAATAGTTGGCTAATTTTAAATAATTGGGACTAAGGTTTGTCATAATACCTAGCTATTATCTTTTATGCTTCATTTATCTTGCTATAGCAATTAAAATGAAGTAATAATATTTTTAAACTAGTTGCTTCATGAAAGAATGATAAGCTTTCACGAAATGCTATAATAAAATTATAGCCATGGATTTAATTTTCCCCTTGATAATTGGCATAGTACCAAGTTTTGTGTGGGCATTATTTTTTGTTCGCGAAGACGAAGTCCACCCTGAACCTAAAAAATTACTTTTATATGCTTTTTTAGCAGGAGCTGGCATAACTTTATTTGTAATTGGCCCACAGCTAGCCCTTACTAAATTTCTTACAAATAGCGGGCTAGAACAATATGGATTTTGGACACTATTTATTCTAGCTGGCGTAGAAGAAATTTTTAAATTTTTTGCCGTTTACATAACTATTGCCAGACTAAAGGATTTTGATGAACCGATAGATGCAATGGTTTATATGATAATCGCTGCTCTTGGATTTGCCGCTGTAGAAAATGTGGCTTCTATAGCTCGTAGCTCGCTATTTATTACTGCAGAAGTTGGCAGAATAGAAGTTTTATCATTAAGATTTATTGGCGCTACCCTACTTCACAGCCTAAGTTCAGCTTTAGTAGGTTATTATTGGGGTTTAGCAATGCTGCAAAAACATAAATTCTCTTTACTAATACTAGAAGGCCTTGGAGTTGCAATTATCCTACATGCAGTGTTTAATTATCTTATAGTCCTATTTGGACCAAGTTCTCCTCTTGCCTTATTACTTTTAATCACAACATCCTTCTTTATTTTTAATGATTTTGAGCAATTAAAAACTAATGATGAAAAATTATGAACTTAGATAATAGACAAAATCAAGAATTGGGCGTTGAATTAGTACGCGCTTCAACTACAGCTCTGCCGAAATCAAAAGTTGAGGCTGAAATTAATGACTTCATGGAAGAAGCCGAAGGTCAACTCACAGTAGATGTTTATCAAACTTCCAACGAAATTGTCATTCAATCAACTGTTGCTGGAATTATGCCAGACGATTTAGATATTGCCATCACTAACGAATCGGTAACCATTAAAGGTAAGCGCGAAAAAAATGAAAAAATTAAAGACGAAGATTATTTTTATCAAGAATGCTATTGGGGTAAATTTGCCCGCACAATTATATTGCCTCAAGAAATAAACCCAGAAGAAGCAACTGCTGGAATGAAAAATGGGGTGCTTACTATACGCCTACCCAAACTAGACAGAGAAAAAACTAAGAAGTTGAAAGTAAAAACAGAATAGTGTATCATAATCTAAAAGTCCCCTAGGGGACTTTTAGAAGCTCTTTAAAATAAAGTGGGAGGCTTTAGTATGACTATCCCGAAATTAGGGAAAGTAGGCCTTGTTGCTTGCGGAGGAGGTTACAAAGTAGCATTCACTATTGGTGTATGTAAATGTTTGACGTATTTAGGAATTGATATATCTATTGTGAGTGCTGTTTCTGGTAGCGCACTAACTCTTGCTGCTTGGATTGCTGATGATTTTCAAACAAAAAGACTAGAAGAAGAAGATAAAAAAATAGATAGTTTCGGAGATAACTTTGTATTTAACAAAAAATACATAAGACTTGCAATGCATTTAAATGAAAATTCATTATTCGGAAGTGATGGATTGTTAATGCTTATTAATGGCAAAAAAGAAGCGGGACTTGGCGGCATTAATATTCAAAAACTGCTAGAATCTAAAACAGAATTATGCATTGCGCTACGCAACGAAACAGATGAAAACAAAAGAGAGTGCATATCTAACCTAGATTCACAATTCAAAAAAAATCCTCAAAAACTAAAACTCTACCTTCAGGCAACTGCGAGCCCCATGGGTTTTTTACAACCAGTCAAAATTGATGAATCCTTTTATTCAGATGGCATGTATCCAGATATAGAATGCGCCATTCAATCAGGCTGCGATACAATATTTATTATTTATAACGAACAACCGCCCATAGATCACATTGAAACATTGTCGTGGCTTAAGCGCCTTCCCTATAATATTTCTACCATGCATGACGACATCATGGAAAAAGAAATTGAAAAAATACTTAAAACACATCACGATTTTGTCTTAATAGAAGGAAATTCAAAAACTCCGTGGGTAAAAAGATGCTACAAATATTTCTCTGCAATAGCAGCCTCCGCTAAAAGAGGAGATACTCACAATTTCGTGCCACATAGAATCATTGTCCTTTCTCCAGAAAAACCTATGGGAAAAATTTCTACTGTTGGATTTGATAGGGGAGATTTACAAACTGCTCTACAGCATGGCTATGATTGCACCTTAAAAGCAATAGAAAACCTTTAGCACCGCCATGGCGGGGCTATTTTTATTTCAATTCATAAGTAACACTAACATTAACATTTATCTCTTCGCTGCCAGGCTCTAATTGTGGAACAGAAAAATCAACTACTCCTCCAAGTCGCAAAGCTTCAGCCCCAAAAAACTTAGGGTAATAATTAGGAGAATTTTCGCTAAAATTTACAACACGACCAAGCCTAACTCCATTTTGACGCGCCATAGAATTAGCTTTCGCAAAAGCTTTTTTAAAAGCCTCTTCTCTTGCATCTTTAGTAAACTTGTCGGAGTCTTCTACTTCAAAACTAACATTTTGAATTTGATTAACCCCCAAACTTGGTAATTTTCCTAAAATTACAGAAATTTTACCAAAATCTCTAATCGTAATCACCAATGATTGTGTTGATGTATAACCAGATATAAATGACTTACGCTTTTTCTCATCATATTCATAATTAGGAGATAAATTATATGCAGCAGTTTTAATATCTTTAGGATCAATTGCTTGGCTCTTTACAAAGTCTATAACAGACACCATTTTACGAGTATTATCATCTTGTAATTTTGCCGGATCACTACCCTCAGCTACAACCGAAAGAGAAACTTTAGCAACATCCGGGACAACTATTGAATTAGCATCAGCGGAGACAGTAATAGTACGAACAATTGGCAAAGAAGCTCCATAACGATCTAGTGCTCTAAAAACTGAAATACCCAAAAACAAACTCAAAATCAAAAAGAGATCCAACAATAACCAAAAAATATTTTTTGCATTTTTCATAAATACAGAATCTCGTAACTATAATCTAAAATAAAGAGCTAATTTCAACTATTCTTATAATTTGATCTGGCTTTAAACTAGCACCTCCGACCAATAGCCCGTCTATTTCTTTTTCTTTTAAAAAATCATGAGCATTAAGCGCATCTACTGAACCGCCGTATATAACAAAAGGTGAAAGGTCAAGGGTCAAATGTTTTAGAAGCGTTCTAATACATTGTAACACTTTTACAACATCTTGTGGAGTAGCAGGGTTATGAGAACCTATTGCCCAAAGAGGTTCATAAGCTACAATAAACGGCAAAGAGTTAGAGATTAAAGATTTAAGTAATTCCAGAGCGGATAACAACTGACGAGTAACTACTTCTTCGGTCAAGCCAGAAGCGCGTTCGACGGCACTTTCTCCAACGCATAAAACAGGAATTAAGCCAGCATCAGATGCTGCTTTTACTTTTTTGGCAACCATCTCATCAGTTTCCCCTAAAGCTCGCCGCTCTGAATGACCAACAATAACATATTCTACTCCTAAAGATTTTAATTCTTCCGCAGAAACTTCCCCAGTATAAGCTCCTAATTTTTCCCAAAATAAATCTTGAGCGGCTAATTTAGCGTTCTTAAGACTATGCTTTACTTCTTCTAAAAATAAAAAAGGTGGAGCAATAATAAGGCCACTAACATCGCTTGCTTTGGCAAGATTAATAGCTTCAAATTCAGTTTCTGGATTCATTTTCCAGTTAGCAATAATGAGTTTCATTTTGAAATTCTATTCTCATAATACCATCTCAAAACATCCTTAGCGATAGGAATTGTATTTAAGCTCCCCTCTCGTGCATCTTCCACTAAAACTAAAATCGCTATTTCTGGATTTTCTGAAGGCGCGTAACCAACAAAAAAAGCATTGACTTTTGTATTAGATAAAATTTGAGCACTGCCAGTTTTTCCAGATACTGGCATAGGCAAATCATTCATTGAATTAGCTGTGCCGTCTTTAGAATTTACTGTAGCTCGTAATCCCTTTTGAACTTCTAAAATTTCTGGCGCTAAATAAGAAAAATCCAAAATATTTTTTGGTAAAAATTTTAAAATAGTATTATTTGCAATATCTTGCACTTCAGCAACTACATAAGGTTGCTTCATTTCTCCACCAACGCCTAATGCGCCAGTGAAACTAACTAATCTTAGCGGCGTCATTGCTAAATCACCCTGACCTATTGAGATGTTGTATGTATCTCCGATACGCCAAATTCTACCAGTACGCTCCTCTCGCTCTTTTGGGCCATAAAAAAATCCTTTAGATTCACCGGGTAAATCAATATTAGTTTTTTCATCAAAATTAAATTTATTCCAATACTCTTCTATGCGCGCCACACCCAAACCCTTAACATTCTGAAATCCTCCGCCAATAGTATAAAAATAAATATTAGAAGAACGAGCCAAAGCTGAATATAAATTTACCCAACCATGAGCCTTCCAATCTAAAAATTTACTAGGCCGAGATGAATCATAGGGATTGGGCAATTCAATAAAACCAGCAGAAAATACCGAAAAAATTGGTTCCATAATTTTTTCATGAAGAGCCGCTAGAGCAACCAAAGGTTTAAAAGTGGATCCGGGGCTATAAACGCCAGAAATAGCCCGATTAAACAATGGGTTACGTAACGAAGTTAGAAGCGCTGATTTTTCTGAATTTTTTTTATTTAGCGTAAAAAGATTATTGTTAAAGCTAGGCAGGCTAATCATGGAAAGAACCTCTCCAGTTTGCGGATTTAAAGCTATGCCAACTCCAGCATCTCTACCCAAAGATTTTAAACCCAACTGCATACGATCATAAAAATAGTTTTGAAGTTCTATATCAATCGTGCTTAACAATGAAGCTC
>CAYIVT010000022.1:0-12365 GCA_964366955.1 uncultured Candidatus Saccharibacteria bacterium
CGGAGAAAAAGCGGCATAAGAAGAAATAAATGGCACCTTTCCAGAAACTCCCAGTCCCGCAGCAATCGCCGCCATATTTTGTTCAGCCACTCCAATTTCAAAAAAACGATTGGGATATTTTTCTCCAAACTTTAAAGAACGCGTTGATTCTGACAAATCGGCGCATAAAACTACTACATTTTTATCAACCTCTCCTGCGATCAATAAACCATCTCCATAGCCATCGCGAGTTGGTTTTTCTAAAATTTTTTGATTGAAAATCTCATCCGATAACTGTGCTTCTTTATTAATCATTTTTTTAAGAGTTACGAATTTGACTTATCTCTTGATAAAGGCCTCACGCATTTATCTAAGAGATAGAACAAATGAATTACTCTTCGTCTTTCTCGCACATGCCACCATGGCACATCATTTCACCCTTAAGACCAAGGGCTAGAAGACCCAACGCCAAAGAATCTAAAAATAAATGTGCCACTGGCAATCCACCACTCGGACAAGCATTATCGACTCTTGATTTCAAGCAGATAACACCATCGGCATTTGCCGATGCTACCCAAGCTAAAAGCAAAGAAAGTAATGACATCGCCCAAAATACCTTACCAGCATACATTTTTATGCAGCATGCCCAATGCCCCATTGTGTGATTCATCATAAAATTTTTGAAAATATATAGACACTAACGACCTTTGAAATAATTATATCATATAAAATAGCCCTATTGATGCTCTGAAATAATTTTACCTCTTAAAGTTCGCAATTCTTTCAAGGCTTTTGTGGCTTCTTCTTTATTTGGCGGTTTGCCATGCCAATTATAATCATTTTCCATAAAATCTACTCCTTTCCCTGGAATAGTGTGCGCAATAATGACAGTTGGTTTTTCATAAATTGCCTTAGCTTCAGAAACGGCATCTATAAAGGCTCTAATGTTATGCCCATCAACATCTATAACATTCCAACCAAAAGATACGTATTTATCTTTGAGCGGCTCGAGCGGCATAATATTTTCTGTATAACCATCTATCTGAATATTATTGCGATCTATTATTGCTGTTAAATTATTCAATTTATTTTTTCCAGCGAACATAACAGCTTCCCATAAATTACCGCAATCATGTTCTCCGTCTGAAAGAATGGCATAAACTCGATATTTTTTCTGATCAAGTTTAGCCGCTAAAGCCACGCCAATGGCTTGTGACAAACCAGAACCTAATGGACCAGATGTTGTTTCTATTCCAGGAAGAGATGTTCTATGAGGATGACCTTGCAAACGAGAATCCAATTTGCGCAAAGTGCGCAACTCGTCAATTGGAAAATATCCGGCGTGAGCCATAGCTACATATCTAGCAGGACAAATATGTCCATTAGATAAAATCAATCTGTCTCTATCTGTCCACTCTGGCTCGCTGGGCTTATGATTTAAAATATGGAAATAAAAAGCAGTAAAAATATCAGCCATACCAAGTGGCCCAGCCGAGTGACCTGAACCAGCTTCAAGCAAAGTAGCAATAATATCCTCACGGATCATATTTGCAGTTTCTTCTAAAAATCTTATTTTTTTTTCGTGAAGTTCCATTATTATCTTTAACCTTTTACCTTACACCTTTAACCTATTTGAGAAAGTTCTTCATACGCCGCCTTGGGCGAAGGATGTCCCCAAATATATGAACTAGAAACAACAGAGCTAGCTCCTGCGTTTTTAGCGGCTCTAGCGGTTAGTGGCATAATTCCACCATCTACTTCAATTATAACATCTTTATTTTTGCTGCGTATAAAAATAACTTTATCTAAAACTTTAGGTTGTAAAACTTGGCCGCTAGGGCCGGGCATAACTGCTAAAATTAAAATCTCGTTAAAAGATTTTAAATACACAGAAATTAATTCTGGACTAGTATTGGTGTTTAAAGCTAACCCAACTTCAGCTTGAATATTTTTACATTCTTGTAAAATATACGCGGGCTCACTCATTACTTCAAAATGCACAATAACTCTAATCTTTCCCGTTGTAGCCTGCCTAAGGCCCTTTAACCAATCACGCAAAATACCCTCTGGATTTTCTACCATTAAATGCGCTTCTAAATTCAAACTAGTTTTTATTGTTAGTAAGTCTTCTGGATTATTCCATGTTCTGGTCTTAGTAAAAATTCCGTCGCTAATATCTAAATGTACCCAAGAATCAGGAAGTAAAAATTCTTTGGCTTTTTCTATTTTTTCTGCAACTGCGTAAAAATTCTGTTCATTTATAGAAACATTGACTTGCATAATTGAATGCTTAAAACTTAGCCAATCTTCGAACGTGACGCTCGTCGCCACTAAAGGGAGCGGCTAAAAAAAAATTTACTGCTGTTAAAGCTTCCCCTTCGCTTAAAAATCTAGCTGCCAAAGCCAGAGCATTAGCATTGTTGTGTTCGCGACATAAACGTACCTGCTCAAATTGATCAACGCTAACTCTACCGACTATATCAGTGGCGCTGATAGGCAATCTTATTCCATAAAAAACAGCGGCGCGCACACCCTTGTAACGATTAGCAACCATAGCCTCACCTTGCCCGCCACCGCCAAAAATAATGGCTCGACTATCTTCGCCGTCTTCAGATAAAGCTTTAGCCGCTAAATGCATAAAATCTGGATAGTCGTCTTTAGCGTCATAAATCAATGCACCAAAATCTTGCACTTCATAGTTGCTTTCTAATAAAAACTTTTTAATTTTTTCTTTTAACTCAAAGCCGGCATGATCTGAAGCAAGATATATTTTCATACTATAAATTTTCTGCCACCTTTACTACGTGCCTAACTAAAGTTGCAACATAACCCCATTCGTTATCATACCAAGAAAGGATTTTCACTAAATCTCCATCTATAACTTTAGTATAAGTTAAATCTATAATAGCGCCATAAGGTTCACCGGTTATATCCGAAGACACAACTTGATCTTCTGTAACTTTCATAATTCCCTGCCAGCGAGGCTCTTGCGCGGCTTTTTTAAAAATTTCATTTATCTCTTTCACGCTAGTTTTTCTTTTAGCAACAAAAGTAAAATCAGCCAACGATCCAGTGATAATGGGCACCCTATAAGCCACTCCATCAAATTTTCCAACTAAATCTTTTACTGCTCGCGTAACCGAAATAGCCGCGCCAGTAAAAGATGGCGATATATTACCCGACGCCGCTCTCCCTCTTCTAAAATCTTTTCCTTTAGTAGGTCCATCAACTAAATTTTGCGTAGCTGTATAGCCATGAGTCGTAGCTAAAAATGCTTTAGCTACCCCTACAGTTTCATTCATAATCGCCGCCACAGGATGTGTGGCATTAGTTGTGCACGAACCATTAGAGGTTATCTTGCACACCTTAAATTCGTCTTCATTTATACCAATAAGCACGGTTTTGGCATCTTCACTTTCCTCATCTTTAGCCGGAGCAGTAATCACAACACGCTTTGCGCCTGCAACTAAATGCGCCCGTGATTTTTCAAATGATTCAAAAGATCCAGTGGCTTCAACAACAATATCGATTCCCAAATCTTTCCACGGTAACTTTGTTGGATCTTTTTCCTGAATAAGTATAACTTTTTTACCTTCAACTAAAAATTCATTCCCATCTAAATGAACATTTTTATCATAAGCTCTATAAACAGAATCATACTTTAATAAATAAGCTAAATTTTCAGCATCGCCTAAATCATTAATCGCCACAATTTCAATCCCCTCCATGCCAAAAACTTGTCTAAAAAATAATCTGCCAATTCTCCCAAAACCATTGATCGCAATTTTTGTAGTTTTCATATTATTAGTATATAACAAAAATTACTTTCTTCCGAGCAAAGATAAAAAATAGGGGTTATGTTTTTTAAGTTCTTCTTGCGCCATATTTTTATAGTCTACCCCTTAAATGCCTTGCCTGGGATTTGGTTTAGCGGCGTGGGATTACTAATGAACACGCGTTGCTCATAGGTTTGCACTGGGCAATGGGGATCGCCTAGTGTATCAAAGCATATGCTCGGTGAACTATTTATTGTTGAATACGTAATAGCACGAAGATGACCATCGCGTATTTTTAATGCACCAGTGACACTTCCCCGCATGCCGTCTGCTGCAGGAGCTACAAATTCACGCGACTCATCATCGATCACTGAATACGTCCAATCCCTATAGAGCTCCTTTGCGTAATAAGAAAACACATCAGGATATGGTTCTTTTCCTGTAGTTTTCACGATATAAGTTTTCCCTTTGAGTTCTATGGGGTCACCTTGTGGCCCCATAACCTTGTCGTTAGAAAATTCTTCAGACGAAAGATTCCACATAAACCCTGGTGGCAATGCGGGAACTCCCCAAGCCTCATCAACGACACCATAAGAATCAATAATATCTAAGACCGTAAAACTTACCTCATTACTCTTCTTCCCCAAAGGCGTCGTATAAATTTTATAATCCCCAGGAATTAAATCTAAAAAAGAAGCACACTGCTCGCCGCGATAAGATTCGTCTGTTCGGCATAGTTGCGGCACTAAAGTAATTTTAATACTCTTAAAATCTTCATCGCGCTCTCCATACAGAATACCTTTCTCGCCTTTGCTATCTACAATCCAAATATTTTTATCGCCTTCAAAACCGCGAAGATTGCATCCTATAATTTCTATTGTTGTACCAACTGAACTAGAAGACGGAGTAATAGAAATTATCACTGGCACGCCTTCGGACTCATCAACACAAGTACTTGGCAAAGCTAAGTGATTATTTACTTTTTTAGGCATAACAAAATAACCCACCACTACGCCAAAGAGTAAGCCTATCAAAATAATTACTACTATCAAGATAAATTTTTTTTGATTTAGTAAGATCATTGTTTAATTATACACTTCTGCATCGCGATGCTTATTAAGCCCATTTAACATCATGAAAAATAATAATCCAGCTACCATCATCGCGGCCCCATAGAAAAAAGCAAATGATGACCCATAATAAGTCCATATCAAGCCGCCCAAAGAACCACCAACTAAGGACGACAGCCCAACAGCTGATTGCAAAAATCCCTGACCTTGCGCTAATTGTTCACGCGGCACGAGCTTCGTCGCGAACGCGCGCTCAACACCATCAGTCATTGCAGAATATAAACCAAAAATTATAAACCCCATAACCGTTAACAAAATTGTATTCGTGAAAGCCAACACTAAATAACCTAAAATAGCGATAAAAAAACCAATCATTAAAATTTTCTGCTCGCCGAATTTATCAGCAAACTTTCCCATAGGAATTGCGCAGAGCGCAAAAGTGATTGTGTAAACCAAATATAGAAGCGGCGTTGCTAAGCCGTCTAGCCCTAAATCTTTAACCTTCAAGAGCATCAAAGAAACAGGCATTACGCCCATGCCAAAAATAAAAACAGCTGATAAATATAATTTAAACTTAGGCTCAAAATTTTTCAAAGAAAAGCTAAATGGCACAGATCGTTTAGGTTTAATTTCTTCTTTTGTTTTGGCTTCGCGAACAAAAATAAAAGCTATTACTGCTAAAATTCCTATTATAAAAGATAGCAAAAATAAATTCCTATAGTTATAAGCCAACATCGGCAAAAAAATGATGGCTGAAAGTGGCCCTAAAATAGCGCCGACTGTATCCATAGCTCTATGATAACCAAATGATTTCCCAAGTTCATGGCTATCAACGGATTCGGAAAGCAACGCATCGCGAGGAGCGTCGCGCAAACCTTTTCCCAATCTATCAACTACGCGCAAAGAAAAAACTTGACCAAGTCCAGTTACAAAAGCAAGCAAAGAACGCGTAGCCACTGAAAGCGCATAGCCCCAAACCGCAAACCATTTTCGCGAACCCATTTTATCTGAAAGCCATCCAGAAAAAATTTTCAATAAACTAGCAAGAGCATCAACAAACCCTTCCATAAATCCTAAAAATACTGGTGGCGCTCCAAGAACCACAGTTAAAAATGCTGGCATTACAGAATAGACCATTTCAGCAGAAAAATCATTAAACAAACTCACGATTCCAAGAAAGAAAACATTGCGCTGAAGCCCAAAAATTTTTCTATTATCTTTTAACATAGTCGCCAATCTTTATATTATGACTTAAAACAGTTCCAGCGGAAACCTCTAAAACGCTATCAACCGGAGTCGGCGGATAATATAGGCGTCTATTCGGGGAATTATCTGGTTGCATATTTTCCGTAAAACCTGCCACCCCATCTCTACTAATCCAAATAATATCAATTGAGAAGTTCATATCTTTCATCCAAAAACCGGGCATACTAGGCTTATCAAAAATAAAAAGCATGCCCGTATTTTCTCCTAAATTCTTACGGCCAGATAAACCCTTGGTTTGTAAGGCGGATGTATCTGCCACATCTACAATAAATTTATTTTCGCCTATTATAATTTCTCTCTCAATGTTTTCTGTCACCTTAAGCGACTTAGGCAAAGCTTCGAAAATAAAAAAACTCCCAAGTAAAAATAGTGATAATAACAAAAAAGTGACTATTAAGCGCATATATACTAAAAGCTTCCCATCTTCACGGGAATGACATAGTGCCAAGACGTATTCAGTACCGTGAAGATGGGAAGCTACACCCAATTAAACTTTCTACTAATCTAAACGCCACTATTCCAAAAGCCACCCCAACATTTAAAGATTCTTTTTTGCCGCGCATGGGAATTTCTATAATTATATCTGCTAAATCTAAAATATTTTTAGGCAAACCCTTAACCTCATGCCCTACTATAAGAGCCAACTTATTTGTATCTATTTGCAAAGCATAATATGGCACAGAATTTTCTGCTTGCTCAACTGCCACAATTTTATAGCCATCACTTTTTAATTTAGCAATAGCCTTAGTAGTGCTAGAACATTTTTCCCATTTTACCGTATCTTCGGCTCCTAAAGAAACCTTGGCTAATTGCGGTCTCTTTTTTCCAAAAAGATCATTGGGCGTTGGCGTAATTCCACACAAATAAAGTTTTTCTATGCCTGCTGCATCTGCTGTTCTAAAAATAGAACCAACATTAAATAAACTGCGAACATTATGAAGCAAGGCAACCATAAGATAGTTAATTAGAAGAATCTAAAATAGAAATACCTTCTACAACAACTGCGCTCACTGGACGATCGCCATCACTCGTCTCCACTAAAGAAATTTTATCTGCTACTTCTTGCCCTGTAATTACTTTACCGAAAATAGAATAATTATGTGGTAATGGAACATTATCTACCATAATAAAAAATTGGCTGCCGTTAGTGTTGGGGCCAGCATTTGCCATAGCTAAAACTCCTTTTTTATAACCATTTTTATATGATTCTGTAGTGCTATTCAATTCATCTTCAAACTTATATCCCGGCCCACCAGTGCCGCACGCTCCCATATCAGCTCCACCATTTTTGCCGCAAAAAGGATCGCCGCCTTGAATCATAAACTTAGGAATTACTCTATGAAAACTTATTCCATTATAAAACCCGTCCTTTGCAAGTTTCACAAAATTTGCCACTGTTTTTGGCGCGTCGCTTTTATATAACTCAACTTTTATTTCACCTAAATTTGTTTTAATTGTTGCTTTCATATTATTTTTATTTAATCCACTAATGATTACCCATCCTGCTAATAAAATCAACAATCCTGCCATTCCCAAAAGTAAATATTTTTGCATAGAAAATAGTTGTTTATATTTTGTTATTAAATCAAAGAGGCTTGTTTAATTTCTATTAATTTGCTCTTTGCATTTGTTAAGCTAATATTGTAGCGCATTTCTAAATCTTCTATATTACGCTCTATGCTTTCAATCATACTGTCATCAACAAATGACACTATTGGATCCATATCAACTAAGTAAATCTTTTCCTCTTCCGACCCTTTAATTTTACCATACATATATTGATTTGATCGAAAAATATCACACATGATTAAACCATCTTCTTCTCCCATCTTATCAATTAAATAACCAATAAGATTAGTCCAAAGATTGTCAAGCTCTTCTTTTAAACTATTTGTCATTGAAGAACCCTCAAGTTCTCTTAAATTTTTCCCAATAACCTTATCTACAATCATAAATAAAGCTGGCTTATTATTTTGGTCTTCGCCAACCACAAACTCTGCTGGCACGTTAATGCCGTATTTATTTAATTCTTTAATGTGCCCAACTAAAATTCTAGCTGCTTCAAATAGAGATACGGACCCACGATGAAAGGCGCTGAAATTATATGAATCAACTGCATCGTGAATATCAACTTTTCTAATGAGCTTATTGGGACGACTTTTTATCTCTAAAAAAGTAGATATTCCTCCATCTTTTTCTAGGCTGCTATCATCAAGTGGCTCTTTAAACGGCGTATGATCTTTAAATCCAAAACTTTCCATAAAATTTAATTTTTATTTAAATATTCGTATATATTTAGAACAGCTTTAATGGCGTCGCCCGCAGCAATGTTGTTTTGTTTATAAACTACATTGCTAACATCACCAACTGCCCAAATGCCATCTGCAGAAGACTTTTGTGTGCGTGGATCAATGATAATTTCTCCGGTTTTATTTAATTCTACTAAACCTTTTACAAAATCATTATTGGGAATAGAGCCAATTTCCACAAAAACTCCTTCTAGCTTTAATTCTTTGCTAGAACCGCTTATTAAATCTTTATATTTTAAGCCACTCACAAAATTTTCTCCAAGTATTTCCTCTACTGCAACATTAAAAATAATTTCGATTTTTTTATTTGATCTAACTTTTTCTTCAGAAATTGGGTCACCACGCAACGCCGAGCCGCGCGCAAGTATATAAATCTTGCTAGCGTAAGAAGCTAAATCAAGAGCAGCCTCTAAACCAGCATTCCCGCCGCCAATAACTGCCACAACTTTATCTTTAAAAAGAGGCGCATCACAAGTTGAGCAATATGCAACCCCCTTACCATCTAATTTATCTTCGCCAATAACATTCAACCTCTTTCTTCTACTGCCAGAAGCAATCAATAATGTTTTCGTTTCATAAAATTTACTATTCTTAGTTGAAACCTTAAAACCTATTTCCTGTTTTTCTATTAAATTTACTAAATCCCCATCGCTAATTTCTATATCTTCTTGAGCTCTTAGATGACCTTCTAACTTTTCAGCCAACTCTAAACCAGTAAGGTGTTTATCGCCTATCCAATTTTGAACATCTGCAGAAACTAAAGATTGCCCACCAAAGCTATCGGTTATTAATAAAGTTTTCATTTTTTTACGGGCAGCATAGACACCAGCTGCAACAGATGCAGGCCCACCGCCAACAATGACTAGATCTAACATAGGTTAAAGGTTTAAGGTGAAAAGTTAAATATCTAATGCTTTAGCTAACTCAGAACGGTTAAAACCAACAAAAATTTGCCCATCAATATCTACAACTGGAACACCTAGCTGATGGGACTTGCCAACCATTTCTTCGCGCGCTTTTAAATCTTCTGCTACGTTAAATTCTTTATATTGAACCTTATTTTTTGAAAAAAAATCTTTTGCCATCTTGCAATATACGCAAGTGGGTGTTGAATAAATAATTATATTATGTGTTGCCATAAAAAGTTATTTTAATTTTTAATTTTTGATACTATTAGTATATATCTTAAAATAGAATTTGCACAAATATTTACTTCTTCTATAATAAACCAATAAACTAACCTTATGATTGCTTCTATTAGAAAAACATACAGAAAATATATTCACTTGCCTTGGCTAGATAATCAAATTTACAAGGTGCTAGATTTAGCCACTGATTTCTATGCTTGGACTATGGGATATCACTTTCCTAAAAGCTTTATTCATCGTCGTTGGAAGCTAGATTTAATAAATAATATTTACGAGAAAGAGACTGTTGCGATATTCAAGAAAATAATTAAACCCGGCATGACAGTATTAGATATTGGGGCGCACATTGGTTTTTTCACTAGACTATTTTCTAAACTAGCTGGTAAAAATGGAAAAGTCTTAGCAATCGAAGCCGACCCAGAAAATTTTTCTTTTTTAGAAAAAAATACTAAAAAATTAAATAATGTTCAAAAATTTTTCGTAGCCGCGAATGATAAAATTGGCGCTATAGATTTTTTCCATTGTCCAGAAAAAAGTGGATGCCACAGTACACTAGTAAATATTCCGTTAAATTTTAAAACTGAAAAAATATCAGTACCCGCAACCGACTTAGACTCTCTTCTATTCAAACAAGGTATCACTAAAATAGATGTTATTAAAATGGACATTGAGGGCGGCGAAGTTGCTGCGTTAGCTGGCATGAAACAGCTTTTAGCCAATAGCCCGAATCTCACAATGATCACGGAGTTTGCTCCAGATTGGATTGTCGCTGCCGGTCAAACCCCGCTAGACTTCCTAAAAAATCTGACCAATCTTGGCTTTAAAATTTTTGCAATCGTTGGAGATAAGCTCATTCCCATTTCAAGTAACTTCGAGGAAAGCTATCTTAAAATTCTACCAAAACCAAACGCTAACGACAGCTATAACAGTTTTTTAAATCTTTATTGCATAAAATAAAAAATACTCCCGTAAAGAGCGTCTTTTAAAGATGCATATCAAAGATCTTTAGCTAAATCTAATACTTTTTTTATAATTTTTAACCACTCGCCAATTTGCCACTCAAAATTCATTTGGTTTTCGTGCAAGCGAGCGTAAGCGCCGCGAGAAAGTTTGGAGCGTAGCTCATAACTATTAGCCAACTCTTCAATCTTTCTAGCTAACTCATCAGTATCGCGATACTGAAAATATGTTGCCCCGCCTTTAGCGTTCCACTCTAATCCTCCGCCACCTGGCAGAATAGATGGCACTCCAAAAATCATGGCATAAATCAAAGAAATTGATGTGCCAACTGGCCACCAATCTGCTTGAATAAAAATATCCGCTTGTTTATAAAAATCATAAATCTGTTGCTTGGAAACCCAGCCAGGCATGCGCACATATTTTTCTAAACCAAAATCTTGCACCATTTTTTTAACAAATTTTTCTTCTGGGCCACTACCACCCAAAATCAAACGAAAATTATCTTTATTTTTCACCTTCGCAAAACCGGCCAACAAAACATCAAACCCCTTACCCGGCGACATTCTGCTAGAATAAAAAATTGTAAACGGTCCAGTTTTCTTATTTCTCTGAACATAATAGTTTTCGTCTATCCCTTGCTCGCTCATAATCTTCTTAAAATCTATTGGGTCGCCCATCACGAACATGTGCTTTAATTTTAAACCAAACTCCTGATACATTTTCATAAAAGACGGCGAAATAAAAGCTCCTGCATCTAACCTATTCGCTAAAAACATTCCTAAATACCGCTCCGCTAACCATCGTAGTTTATTTTTTAATGTTTTAATTAAGCCAATTCGCGGTTGAGGAAATAAACTAGACGCATATTGCTTCCAGCACGATAAATAAAAATTGAAAAAACCGACAACGGGGACTTTCCCACCTAGCAATTTATAAAATCCAGCTCCATAGAGCATCATGTGCGCATCTATGTGAAAAATATCAGCACTACTCTCGTGCTTTTTTAAAATTTTATATATACCCCATTGAATACCTAATAAATGTGGCGTACTAATCTGTTCTTCGATTAGCCTATATGGCAATTTGTCAGGGATACTATTACTATTTGAAAATGCAGTGATAGCCACAACATCATTCCCCATCTTTTGCCAAGTGCGCATCATTAAATCAAATTCTTCAATTGAGCCACCAGATGTTTCAAAGTTTAATTTTGAGGTTACGAAAAAGATTTTCATATAGTTATATAACTATACTAATATGAAAAAGCATTCTTGTGTATTTATCGGTGGAAAACAACTGGGAGTTAACTGCTTAAAAGCTCTACTGAAAGCAAACATAAAACCAAACTTAGTCATCCCTAATTTAGACGATGATAGCACTAAACCTTTATGGCACGATTCACTCACCAAGACAGCGCAAGATGCTGGCCTTAAAGTTATTACTGGCATTAAAGTGCGCGACCCCATAATTATCTCAGAAATCAAAAAAATAAATCCCGAAATTATTTTTTGTTTTGGTGGTATGCAAATTATTCCTAAAGAAGTTTTAGAAATACCGAAACTCGGCACTCTCAACCTTCATCCAGCTCTTTTACCTAAATATCGTGGACGCTTTTCAACTGTTCATGCATTATTTAATGGTGAGGAATTTACCGGCGTGACTCTTCACTATATGAGCGAAGCACTGGATGCCGGCCCAATTATTTCTCAGAAAAAATAAAAAAAAGAAGATAGTGACACAGGCGAAACTCTATACCACAAATTTACCGTCGCTGGCAGAGAACTTTTTCAAGAATTTATTAACAAGTGGTTAGATCGGAAGATCGTCGTGTAGGGAAAGAGTGTAGATATCGGTGGT
>CAYIVT010000023.1:0-12264 GCA_964366955.1 uncultured Candidatus Saccharibacteria bacterium
TAAGGTGTGCGCAGCACCATAGCCTTCTAATGCCCAAACTTCCATTTCTCCAAAACGCTGACCGCCAAATTGAGCCTTACCGCCCAAGGGCTGTTGAGTAATTAAAGAATACGGACCAATAGAACGCATATGAATTTTATCTTCAACTAAGTGGTTAAGCTTCATCATATACATAACCCCAACAGTTACAGGTTGATCAAAAGATTCACCAGTGCGGCCATCATAAATTTTTATTTTACCGCTCTCTGGAAGTCCTGCTTTTTTAAGTTCGCCCTTAATATCGTCTTCCGTAGCTCCGGAAAGGGCTGGAGTGATAGCGCGATAACCCAAAGTTTTTGCTGCCCAACCTAAGTGAGTTTCTAAAATTAAACCAATGTTCATACGCGAAGCAACGCCTAGTGGATTAAGAACAACATCAACTGGTGTACCGTCTGCTAAATAAGGCATATCTTCTACTTTTATGACTCTTGAAATAACGCCCTTATTACCGTGACGACCAGCCAATTTATCACCTGCCATGACTTTACGCAATTGAGCAATTTCTACTTGTACGCGCTTTATAATACCAGGTTCTAATTTGTCGCCACCTTCACGAGAAAAAATTTTAATACTAACAATGCGACCATATTTTCCGTGCGGCATAGTAAGCGAAGAATCTTTAACGTCGCGAGCTTTTTCGCCAAAGATAGCACGCAATAAACGTTCTTCTGCGGTTAATTCGCTTTCGCCTTTAGGTGAAATTTTACCGACTAAAATATCTCCAGATTTTACTTCTGCGCCAATGCGAATAATGCCTTCTTCGTCTAAATTGCGAAGCTTTTCTTCTGAAACGTTTGGGATATCGGGCGTAGTTGTTTCTGGGCCTAATTTTGTGTCACGAACATCGCAATAAAAATCTTCTATATGAATGGAAGTAAACCTATCTTCTTGGACAACGCGTTCTGATAAAATAATAGCGTCTTCAAAATTTGCGCCCCCCCAAGACACGAAAGCAACAAACATATTTTGTCCTAATGCAAGTGTTCCATTATCTATAGAAGGACCATCTGCCAAAATATCACCAGATTTTACTTTATCTCCTTTATTAACCAATGGGTGTTGAGAAATGCAAGTGAACTGGTTGGAACGTTTAAATTTATTTAAATTATAAGTTTTAACATCGTCTTTAGTTTTTAAAACAATCTTACGAGCATCAACTTCTGTAATTTCTCCAGCGCCTTCGGCTAAAACTAAATGCCCAGAATCTCTAGTTGCTTTATCTTCCATGCCAGTTCCAACATATGGCGCGGCAGATTTAATAGATACAACTGCTTGACGTTGCATGTTTGAACCCATGAGCGCGCGATTGGCGTCGTCATGTTCCAAAAAAGGAATTAAAGAAGTAGCTACGCTGATAGCTTGGTTAGGGGCGACATCCATTAAATTAACTTGCATTTTTTCACAAACTCCTGGCTCACCATTAATACGAGCTTCAACAATATCATCTAAAATTTCTCCAGTTTTACTATTAAATTTAATACCAGCATGAGCGATTTTAAATTTTTCTTCGTCTAGCGCATTTAACCAAACAATTTCGTCTGTGATTTTTCCTTTTTTAACAACTGAATATGGGGTTTCTAAAAATCCAAAATCATTTAACCGAGCAAAATTAGAAAGATGGTTAACTAAGCCAATGTTCGCGCCTTCTGGAGTTTCTATTGGACAAATACGACCATAGTGAGAGCGATGAACATCACGCACTTCAAAGCCAGCGCGTTCTCTAGTTAAACCACCCGGACCCATAGCAGAAATACGACGCTTGTGTTCAATCTCTGCCAAAGGATTAACTTGATCCATAAACTGCGAAAGCTGCGAAGAAGAAAAAAATTCTTTAACAACGGAGATAAGCGGACGAGCATTAACTAGTTGAGCGCTTGAAAGCACATCTATATCAAGCGTAGACATTCTATCCTGAACAATACGCTTCATGCGAGCCAAACCAACACGCAATTTGTTTTGTAAAAGCTCCCCAACTGGACGAACGCGACGATTGCCAAGATGATCTATGTCATCTGGTTCAGCGCTTTGCTCATTATTAAGCTTAATAATTTCTTTAGTGATTCTTACTAAATCGTCATAACCCAGAAGCCTTGATTCTTTATCTTTTTTACCAGAAGCAGAATCTTTAGCCCCGAAAGAAAGACCATCTTTATCATAAACAGCTAAACGTTGATTAATCTTAAAACGTCCAACAGTGGAAACATCATAACGGTCTAAACGATTAAACATAGCATCTATTAAACTTTTAGCATTTTCAGCAGTAGCTAAATCACCCGGGCGAAGCCTTTTATAAATTTCTAAATATGCCTCATCTAAAGTTTTAGAGCCTTTCTTTAGTGTCGGTGGAATAAACTTAATGGCACCTTTATCTACATCTGCAAATTCTTTCAAAAGCTGTTCATCGGTAACATTACCAAAAATCTTCAACACATCTGTTACAGAAGCTTTACGGCGACGATCTATTTTAACACCCAAAAAACCGTCTGGATCAGTTTCAAATTCTAACCAAGCACCACGATTAGGAATCACTTTAGCGCCGAAAAGTTTACGACCACGCCACATGTTAGCAGTAAAGTATACGCCAGAAGAACGAATAAGCTGGGAAACAACGACACGCTCAACACCATTAATAATAAATGTTCCACGAGGCGTCATAACTGGAAAATCTCCAAAATAAACCTCTTGTTCGCGAGTAACTTTAGTTTTATTATTAATTAACTTAGCGTTAACTCGCAAAGTAGCTTCGTAAGTTAAATCTTTAAATTTAGAATATTCTTCGTCGTACTTTGGCTCATCAAATGTAAATTCCCCGAAATGAAGTTCGAGGTCTTTGCCTGAATAATCTTTAATTGGAGAAACTTCGTCTAAGAGTTCTCTAATATCTTTTTTTAAAAACTTTGCGTAGGAATTTGTTTGGACCTCAACCAAATTTGGCTGACCTACAAATGGTCCGGGATGCGCTGAAAAAACTTTGGTGGGAAGTTTTTGTAACATCTTTTGAAATATAAAATAAATTTTTGCCAGTCACGCAATTTTTGCACGGACTGAAAACAATAAATTAATTTTACACTTTTTAAATTATTAAAATATGTAAAGCTTTCCAAGCAATAAAGAAAACTCACCCGAGAATGGGAGTTTTAAATTGTTTGTGCTTATGACTACAATATTAGGAATTATATACTAGTGTGCCATAAACTGTCAATAGTTGACAAATTTGGTATTTACTGCTATACTGGCATAATAAGAGCTTGACGCCTCTGTAACTCAATTGGCAGAGTACCAGATTTTTAATCTGGGAGTTGCGGGTTCGAACCCCGCCGGAGGCATTCAACTTTTTTGGGCCCATAGCTCAATTGGTTAGAGCAGGGGACTCATAATCCCTTGGTTGCAGGTTCAAATCCTGCTGGGCCCATCCCCCACCAATCAAAAGATCCCGTTCGCCAAAAGTGAATCGGGATCTTTTTCAATTTATTAAAACCCCTCACAGGCATTAATAAATTATTGGAAAACTTATGCTTGGTGATTAACTTCACCCTCTAACTTTTCCACCCACCTCATAGCAGCATCGCGGCCGCCTAAGCCGAAAGCCAAGCCTCCAGCTAAAGCCATCATTGCTACTAAACCAGTGATGACGGTATTAATAACGGCAACAGCGATATTCAATTGAACTGCTGCAGTTAAAAGACCAAAAATCACAACTGTCCACCATGTAAGCAAACCCATAAATTTAGCAGCATGTAATTTTGCACCCATAACTGAAGCCATGACCAAACCCTTTAACATATTGGCTACAACAACTGCTGCCAAAACTATAAAAGCTGCCACAATGACATTCGGAATATAAAGAAGAACATCTGAAATAAATCCAGAAAGAGCACCGAAACCTAAAATATCAGAAGCGGCCAGCAAGAAAGCTAAAAGTATAAACCAATAAACAACTGTTCCAAGAAACATACCTGCGTCTAATTTTAAATTAGCTCTTTCAAGGTGCATTTCTACTCCAAGCTTTCGTAGGGCTGCGTCTATTTTAAGGTAAAAAACTAAACGCTCTACTAATCTTTCTAAGCCAGATGCCACTATTAAACCAACTATCAAAACTAGCAATGATCCAACTAAAGATGGCAAAAAATTAACTACTATTTGCCAAAGATTCTGTAGAGAATTTGCTAAAACATTAATCCAATTTTGTGCAATCATTTTATTTACAAAATAAGTATTTAGAAATTCGACCTTTGCCGATACATATTTAATTATACCAAAATAAAAGCAGGTTAAATTTTTATTCTGTGGATAAGTAGGGAATTCCTATGCCAGCAATCGTTGATCCATCTGGAGCTAATAGTTTAGCGTTTAAGAATTCCGGTGGATTATCTATGGATGAATTAAAATCCAGACCAAGAACGCTATGCTTCCCCTCTTCTATCGCCAGAGAGCCAGAGCAAAGCACTGAAGCACCAGTTATTTTACACTGCCAATCATTTTTAGACCATCCTGAATTATTTATATCTAATATTGCTCTTGAAACTCCTGGCAATGTGTATCCCCTTGCTGCAAGCGTTAGCTCTATTCCATTAACAATGCGCCCTTCAAGCGATTTTGGGGTAACAACAACGCTAATCTGAGTTATTCCATCTGTTACATATTTTTGAAATTTAGTTTCAAATGATGGAAATTTAGATAAAGGAGTTTTTGTGCTAACTCCAGATTTTGGATTAGCTGGAGATTTAGTTTCTATAACTTTAGGCTTAGTTAGAGGAGGAGGTATTTTTTTGAGTGGGCCATCTATAATAATTCCCTCTGCAGTGTGTTTAATTAAAACGGGACAATTTAAGCCATAAGAAATTTTATTGCCATTGCTATCTGAATGAGTCACAGACAAAGTAATCATATCTGATTCAACTCTAGTTGGTCCATCTTTCGCTTTAGAAATATAAGAAAAAGTGTGCGGCGCTGGAGAAGAAACATCAAGCTCAATCTCACGATCTTTATTTGCTTGAGCACTTTTTGCAAGTTCAACACTAGCAATAGGGATGGAACCAATAGCTGGAATGACTATAAAATTAGCAGAGCCTCCATGCTCTACAACTAATGGATTTGGGCTACAAAATGCATGAATCTTAGGTTCTTTTTCAGCTGGTATTAATATTGATGGCCCATAATCTTCAATTTCTCCACTTTTAAAAGAACCGACGCCTGTTTCCTTTTGAAATTTCTCATCTAACACAACTGTTGCTCTATACCATAAATCTTGAACATTTTTACCAGCAATAAATTCTGGGACATAAACTGCAATAGCAGAAGTCTGCTTTGTTAAATCAACTTCATAATTTTTAATCGCCCATTCATCAGCGCAACCATCATTACCACTCCACTCGCCGCTTTTATTCCAATCCATAAATAAATTCAAATATGCTTTACCTTGCCCTAAATTTTTTGTATTTTTAGGATTTCTAATGTGCACAAAAAATTGCGTGCTGGCTTTAGCGCAAGCCTTCATATTTGACAATGCCACTCCGTCATCTGCTTTATCCAAATCAACTTGACGAGACTCTGTTTCTTTGTCGGCGCGCTCTCCCAGCCAAACTTCGTTTACAAATTTAACCCTAGCACCATTTGATAATCTTTTAGAGGGAAATTTCCCAATAACTTCTGGATAAGCTCTGGCGCCATCAGGGGCATCGCCGTAATCAAAAGAACCATAAATTACGCCTTGCCATAATGAAGTTATAAACGGGAAAAAAGCAAAAGCTAAAAATATTTTTTTTAAATTTGTGTTCATTGATAATTTATTTAATAATGATTGCCCCTCCGACAGAAGGATTAAAATGATTATGATAATTTATTTCACCTAAATCATTCATCTCTAAGCTATAACTCTCTCCTACATCTAATGTTCCAGAATCTAATTTTGGATAACTAGTATGGAATGGGTGCTCATTAGAAGCAACTCTAATAGCAAATGAATGTTTATTCATAAATTTCACCGTATCCCCTTTTTTAATACTAACAATCAATGGGCTAAAGGCACCAGCTTCATAAATAATGCTAACTGTTTGATTAGTTTCTAAAATTGGCACAATGGTTGGAGCTAATTCTTGAGATGGGCTTTGGGGCGTGGGCACTACTGGTGGCTTGGTAACTGGAATAGCTATAGGAGCTACAACCGGAGCTTGTGGTGGAGCGGGAATTGTTACTGGAACATCTTTTATTATTGAAGAATCAACACTGGAAACAACATTGCCGTTGCTAGTGACGGGCAAAACAGAAGGCTTTAATAAAAATCTAGAACCTAACCCAGCTCCTATTAATATAACTCCTCCTAAAATAATACCTATAAATTTATACATAAATTATTTTTTACTTAATAATATTTTTTTATATATAGCTCCAACAACTAAAATTAATGCCAAAGTTCCAATTAAAATATGATCGTTATAGCTTAGTCCTAATAATAAGCTTGGATTGGCTTTGAAAAATGCCCTATTTGGACCAAGAAATAACAAGCTCACCAAAGAGCCAAAACCGATAATCCAATTCAAAAATGGGGATGTGGGAAAATTTGAATTATCTTTTTGCAAAAGCCATTTCCAAGTTATTAAATATGGAATAACTATACAAAGAAAATGGATGATGATAAAAAAAGATGCTTCATCTAAAACAAAAATTGTACGATCTAACGTTGGCTCTGCAAAACGATAATATAGATAGAAGAAAAAAGACGCAAGAAATGAGGCAATTACGCCATGACTTAAATTAATGCCAGTCCACTTAGAAAACCAAAATAGCGTCCAGAAAATAACTAAAGATTTTACAGATATATATGGAAGGTGCACAGCTACTCCATCTGCCAAATGAATCATTATATCCAATGTCTGCGAAGAAAGCGTAACAATAAAAGCAAAAGCTAAAGCTTTTTTATAGTTCATACCATTTAGTATAGCAAGAATTGCTAAGTAATATAAAAAAATAATCTATCACCAACAATCTAAGGACACCTGCCTGCCGGCAGGCAGGTCGCAAGACCTTATAGATTTGGTTACCTTAAAACTCACCAATCCCCGCTAGAACCACCGCCACCAGAACTGCCACCGCCGAAACCTCCTCGCCCACCACTTCCACTGCCACCCCAAAATAAACCACCTCTACCATTGCCATGGCGCGCATAGGCACGAGAATTAAAATAATCAAAAGCTAAACCAAGAGGAATTAAAGCAATAATTGATGCTAAACCAATAAACATGAAACCATAAACAAGACCAATCCCCAGACCAACAAAACCACCGAGCACTCCACCAAGCCACCATGATTTAGTGTGACCCAAAACTCCAGAAAGCCACATTAAAGCAAAAGCGATATAAAAAATAAACTCTAAAATCTGATCTTCTGAATAATTCTTTTTACTGAAAACTTCTGAACTGTACTCTCCTTTTGTAGCAGAAATAATAGTATCCGCGGCTTCATTTAACCCGCCATAAAAATCACCAGCTCTAAATGCTGGTTTTAAAATGTTATCAATAATTAAAAAGCTTTGCGCGTCAGTGAGTGCCCCTTCTAAGCCATAACCAACCTCAATGCGCATTTGACGATCTTCTTTTGAAACTAAAACTAAAACTCCGTTATCTTTTTTTATTTTACCTATTCCCCAGTCTTTGAAAAGCTCTACTGCAAAATTTTCTATTGTGTCACCGCCTAAATTAGGAATTATGGCAATTGCAATTTCGTTAGAACTTTTATTAGAAAAATTTTGTAATTTATTTTCTAAAGCTAAAACCTGCTCTCTAGACAACGTGCCAGTAAAATCATTAACAAAGCCAACTAGCTTTCCGGGATTTTCATAAGCAAAAACTATTGTGGGCAATAGAAATATTAACCAAATTACTTTTTTCATTACAAATTTTTATAACTCTACCTTTGGAGCTACTTCAGAGCCAGAGACAGATTCAAAATAAGCTTTTTCTACAAAGCTAAACAATCTAGCGATGAAACTACTAGGAAAACGCTTAACTCCAAGATTATAAGATTGAACTAAATCATTATAACGTTTACGCTCTACGCTAATTCTATTTTCAGTACCCTCTAATTGAACCATTAAAGTCCCTACTGTTTCTGCTGATCTTAGTTGGGGATAATTTTCTACTACTACCAATAACCTACCCAATGCAGACTCCACTTGGCTTGCTGCTTTCACTTTGTCATTTATGTTAGTGGCTCCGGAATATTTAGCACGCGCTTCAGCTAATTTACCGAAAACTTCTTGCTCTTGCTTTAAAATTCCCTTTACTGAATTAACTAAATTAGGGATTAAATCAAATCGTCTTTGATATTGAGTTTCTACTTGTGCCCAACCGCTATCCACTGCTTCGCTTCTAGAAATAAAACTATTGTAAGAACTCCAAACATATAAACATGCTAATGCAACCACTCCTAAAATAATATATAAAGTTTTTTTATTCATAGCTCTATCATACTAGAATAAAGCCCCTCAGGCAACTACGTTGCCTGAGGGGAGGATTTTTCTTTAAGCTTTTTAGCTAATTCTTGCAATTTTTGATGCGCAGCTCTAATTGATGCTTCGTGCGATTTAAAATACCAATATCCCCCATTGTCGCGTGGCTGACCTTCTATATATTGCGCGCGATATGGCGAACCAATACAAACAACTACACTGTCTTCTATCACTGGTAGAAAATGAATAGTACGCGAACCACATTGTGATCCCGTAGCTTCACCAAAAACTAAATAGCCTAAGTGACCAGCATCATTTTCAATAGCAACTTCACGATGGCATTTAAAACAAATTCGCTTCCTGCTCATAAGCTTCCTCCCAAATAATTGCTAAAGGTTGATGCAAATAGAACAACGTACTTTTTTTGCAAAATACCAATTAATCAGCTCGCCTTTGCTTCCGCAAACTTCACAAATATCATAACTCGCTTTCTCTGCTTCAGAAATTAAACGATTAGCTTGAATACGAAGAGCAGTATGAACATCCTGCATATTAATATAGAATCTTAAACCGCCAAGTTTTTCTTTAACTTGAAAAACTTCAAAATCGTTAACCTCTAAGTCTTTTAATTTTTTAGACAAGTTTTTAATTAACTCAAACCAGCCATCGCCACATTCAAAAACAAAATCTTTTGCGAAAAAAGGAAAGGCGCTCTTAAGATACTAAGTATTTTGCGCATTCATAGAAACTCCTTTCCACAATGCTCAAAAACCAAGTAACTGACAAATCGTAATATAAACTATTTAAAAATAAACTACAAGACTTGGTGCTCTTTGCGAATCACAAAATAAATTTCAATTAGGGCAAAAAATAAACTAAGAACTAGCGGGCCCAATAAAAATCCAACTGGACCAAAAAAACTAATGCCTCCAAAAATTGAAAGAAGAATTAGGAATGGGTGAAGCTTTATGCCTTGCTCAACCAACTTTGGCCCTAAAATATTATCTACTAACCCAACGGCAATTATTCCCCATAATAATAAACCCAATGCATAAAAATTATCTTTTGTAACATAGAGATACAAGATAGCAGGAATAAAAACTAAAGCCGTTCCAACTCCTGGAATTAATGCAAGAATAGCCGCTAAACTGCCCCATAATATCGCATTAGGAACTCCAAAAATAAAAAAGCCGAGGGCAGTTAATAAACCCTGAATAAGGCCTATAGCTAATTTTCCTTTAATTACAGAGTTTATAGCCACAGAAAGATTGCTAAAAATAGTTTCATTGTGCGCGCTCTTAAGCGGGCTTAAGGACAATATTTTTTCTTTAAACTTTGCGCCATCTTTAAATAAATAGTAGATAGCGACAAGAAATATAAAAATACCTAAAGTCATTTTCACGATATTAGAAAAAATTGGACCAAGGTGCCCCACGAGCCACGACAACCCCTGCTGTAAATATTGACTAATGTCTAATGAAGAAAAGTCTATTGATGCCGGGAAGAAACTGCTAAAATTTTTGATAGCGCCTCCAGTCACAATAAATGAGTAAAGAGATGTGGCCTCTTGAAGAATTTGGATTCCTAAAAATATAGTTGGGATAATAACAATGAGCAGTATGGAAATTGTTGTAATAAAAGAGGCGAGACCACTGCTGCGATGAAGAAATTTTGAAATTTTGTTGTGTAGCGGTGCAAATAAAGTGGCAAAAACTATGGCAAAAAATATAGCGTACAAAAATGGGCTAAAAATAAAGAATGTAAATATGCCCACAACTAAAAGCAGCGCAAGTAGAAAATAAAGTTCTGATTTTTGATGTTCCATATTGTGTTGTATTTTTATTTATTTAAGCATCGGATATCCTTGTGGTAAAGGCGAGCGCAACTCTTGCGCTGTTTCAACATAAATTTGCCTCACTCCTCCAACTATTCTTCCGAAGGCACTTTTTAAACCAGGGGGCAATCCCGGAAAAGCAAATCTATATCCAGATTGTTCACGTGATCGCGTGCCTATTAATGCTCCCGCTGAAAACATTGCATTTAAATCTGCTACAGAATTAATATCAACTACTTTTTGCTGAAATGCAGATTCTCTAGCTAAAAATCCGGAAATCCCAGCACGAAAACCCTGTGGATATAACATAGACCATTGAGGCTCCTCTGGCCCAGAAGCTGTGAAAACATTCACGCTATAACCATATCGTTTCAAGCTTTGATTAAAAACTTCAATCCAGCGACCGCTGTAACACGAGCTAACCATAATCGTAATAGGAACACGATCTGCTGGCCGTATAGCATGCCGAATTGCCTCTACCATATCTCGCACATTAATAAAATTGTCCCGTCCATTAATCGCATCAAAAATAAGCATCTCGTGACCACCTTCTGCCCGCTTAGCACCATGACCCAACATAACAATCACAATCCGATCTTGAAATTCATGACCTAGTGTGTCACAATGCTGCCACTCAAAACTTTCAAGTGAATCTTTAAATGTACCAATATCATTAACACCGTTAAGTGCCTTAGCTTCAACACCATGTAATTTAAATAAATCAAAAAAATTAATTGCCTCGTCGCGAAAATTATAAATAAAAGTATTTTTTCCACTACCAATATAAATATGTGTTCTATATTTACAATCTGGATTTAGATATGGAGATGGTGGATTAACTTGTGCAAATAAAAAAGTCGGAATAACAAGTGAATATCCAACAAAAAAGGTTGCCAATGTGGATAATAACAATTTTCTCATATACATATATTTTAACAGATTGCAAAAATAAAAAATAACTCCTATAGTGCAAGTTGGGTATCAGCAAATGCTATTTGACAACTTTTTAAGGTGCTACCACATGAAAATTATGCACTGCGCAGTGAGCATTCTTGCAATTACACTTATTATGGTGATTGCAATGTGCCTTAATATTTCAAATAAGGTCGCTGATTTAAGAGAAAAAATGAATGGTAAAATTTCTGAAATAGATGAAATTAAAAATCAGCAAGAAAACGCAGAACTAAAATTCAGAAAACAAAAAGAAGATTTTTTACGCGCGTGCGCAAAGCCAGATAAAAACATTAAAAGCGCGGCTCAAATTTTTGAAGAATCACAATTTGCAGTAGCTATCACTAAAGCCACGCTCATAGAAGAAGCTTTAAATGAAGTTGCCTCTCCTAATGCAAGCGGATTTATTATAAAATTTGAAAATGAGTTTTATGTTATAACAGCAAAACATGTCTATTTAGGAATAAACGGAAAAGCGGAAAAAATACTTGTCCACTTTAAGCCGTCAGCAAATGGAGAAATATTAAACTCCGAGCCAGCAGAAATATTAGATGTGTGCCCAGATCATGATGTCGGAGTTCTTAAAATAAAAAATAAAAAATTTACTTTTCCTTGGGAGCCTGGAGTTTTAGCTAATAGTCAATATATGAGACCTGGCGATAAAATTTTTGCGCTAGGCTCACCGCTTATGAGTATTTTTTCTATTACAGAAGGATGCATTATTAACAATAATCCCATAGGCACAAATATCACTAGATTCAATAGGCTAATAGAGCATAGCGCTGTCTCAAACTATGGGAATTCTGGTGGCCCAATAGTTGACGATTTTGGTAAAATTGTTGGCATGTGTTCTATGATAAGAGTAGCCAATGCTCTTAATCATACATCTCTAGCAGTGCCATCAAATATTATTGCTCATGATATTCTTAAAATTATCAAACGCCAAAAAATAAATCACTCAAAAATTGATGCTAATTTAAAAAATAGCTGGGAA
>CAYIVT010000024.1:0-12263 GCA_964366955.1 uncultured Candidatus Saccharibacteria bacterium
AACTACTACTTAACTGCAGAAAGATTAGAAGAATTAAAATTAGAATTAAACGAACTAAAAACCAATAAGCGCATTGAGGTTGCCGAGCGTTTAAAGCGCGCCAAAGAACTAGGCGATCTATCTGAAAATTCGGAATATTTTGAAGCGCGCGAAGAGCAAAGCCAAGTTGAAGGTCGCATTTTTGAACTAGACGAAATGATTAAAAATGCCTCACTCATTAAAATGACTAGCGGCAAAAGTAGTGTGCATATTGGTTCCACAATAGAAGTTTCCAAAGATAATCAAAAAGTACGCTACACTATTGTTGGCTCTAATGAAGCTAAGCCAGAAGCAGGCTTAATTTCTAACGAATCTCCTTTGGGGCGAGCTTTTTTAGGAAAAGAAGCTAGTGAAACCGTTAAAATAAAAACTCCCAAAGGGGAGGTGTCTTATAAGATTTTGCACATAGAATAGTTTGGCGATTTTTTAGATTCTAGCTACTAGATTCTAGATACTACTATGCTTGAAGATTTAAAAAAAGAACGCGAGTTAAAACGCGATGCGCTGCAGAAAGCAGGACTAAATGTTTATCCTGCTAAAGTTTTTCGTTCTCATACAATAGAAGAGGCTTTAAATAATTTTTTAGAATTGGAAAAATCTCAAAAAGAAGTGTCTTTAGCTGGTCGAGTTATCGGAAAAAGAGGGCATGGTGGTGTATTTTTTTTAGATTTAAGTGACGAAAACGGAAAAATTCAAATAGTTGCGACAAAAGATAAATTAGCAAATTTTGATTTATTGCAAAACAATTTAGATATTGGAGATTTTGTTCATGTCGCTGGCACAGTATTTGTTACCCAGAAAGGAGAAAAAAGTACTAGCGCTTTAAAACTAGAAGTTATTGTTAAAACTTTATTGCCAATTCCATCGGAAAGATTTGGAATTCAAGATACGGAAACTAGGTTGCGTAAACGCTATTTAGAATTGATGTTAGATTCTGAAGCGAGAAAAATCTTCATTAAAAAGAGTAAATTTTGGAATGAATTTAGGGCAATACTACTTAAAAATGGTTTTTTAGAAGTAGAAACTCCAGTTTTAGAAAATATTCCAGGTGGAGCAGACACAGAACCATTTGCAACACACCTTAATTCTTTAGATATAAATCTCTATTTAAGAATTTCCCTAGAAATAGCTCAGAAAAAATTACTAGTTGGCGGCTTTGAAAAGATTTTTGAAATTGGCCGAATTTTTAGAAATGAGGGTATTGATAATGAGCATTTGCAAGATTATACCCAGTTAGAATTTTATTGGGCTTACCAAGATTATATCGGTCTAATGAAGTTTGTAGAAAAAACCTATAAAACCGCAATTAAAAAAACTTTAGGCGATTTAAAAACACAATATCAAGGAAAGGAAATAAATTGGGGAATAAAATGGCCAAAGCTAGAATATTTTAAACTTTTTAAACAATACATTGGGTTAGATTTAAACAAAGTTTCTACTCAAGAACTTTTTAATGCAGCTGCAGAAAAAGGTTTTAAGCCAGATCCTCATTTAGGAAAAGGTAGATTAATTGATTTACTATTTAAAAAACTAGTTAGGCCAAATTTAATTCAGCCTGCTTTTTTAATAAATCCCCCAATAGACATTGAGCCGCTCGCTAAACGTTCTGCTAAGCACCCAAATAAAGTTGAACGTTTTCAGGTGGTGGCTTGCGGAACAGAGCTTGGCAAGGGTTTTTCTGAAGGCAATGACCCTAAAGATCAACGCATGAGATTTCTGGAACAAATGCAGCTACGCGAATCAGGTGATAAAGAAGCGCAGCGTCTAGATGAAGATTTTTTGGAGTCTCTAGAATACGGCATGCCGCCAGCAGCTGGTTTTGGAATTTCTGAAAGATTATTTTCTATTCTAGTAGATAGACCAGTAAGAGAAACTGTATTTTTTCCATTAATGCGACCCAAATAATATGTCCACAGCCCTAGTTTTTGGTGTATTTGACGGTTTGCATGCAGGGCATAATTTTTTATTTAATACGGCTCGCAAATACGGTGATAAATTAAAAGTCGTGCTAACCCCTGACGAAGTTGTTTTTTTGCTAAAAGGGCATGCCCCAAAATTTAATTTCGAAGAAAGATTAAAACATTTAAAATCTGTTGATGGTATTGATGAAATTATAAAAGGCGATCTGACCTTATCTTCATGGGCAATATTGGATAGAGTTAAGCCAGATGTTATAGTGTTAGGATATGATCAGCAAACTCTGCAGGAAGATTTATTAAGCCACATCCAAGAAAAAGGATTGAATATCAAAATTTACATAGCCGCGCCCTTTGAGCCAGAAAAATATCATAGTAGTTTACTTAACATATAAATTTCATGCTAGACATAAATTTTATTCGTCAAAATCCAGAGCTTATCAAAAATAATAATAAAAATCGTCAATTCAATATTGACGTAGACTTATTATTAAAACTAGACAAAGAAAATAGGGAAGCGATAACTGAATTAGATAATACGCGAGCTAAACTTAAAGCTGGCTCTAAAGTTAAGCCGTCTTCAGAGGAAATCTTAAAAATGAAAGAACTTGGTAGTGTTATTAAAAACTTAGAGCAAAAACAGGAACTTTTGCAAGAGGAACTAAATGATATTTTGTTAAAAATTCCCAACCTAACTCATCCAAATTCTCCAATAGGTAAAAATGAATCTGAAAATGTTGAAATTGAAGTTATCGGCCAACCAACCGAATTTAATTTCAAACCAAAAGACCACTTAACTTTAGGAAAAGAGTTAGATTTAATAGATTTTGAATCTGGTTCTAAAGTTAGCGGAACTGGATTTTATTTCTTTAAAAACAAACTAGTACTTTTAGAACTAGCGCTTATGAGGTATGGGATTGATAAATTAACCAGTAAAGGGTTTGTGCCAATTTCAACTCCAGATTTAGCTAAAAATTTTGCAATGAAAGGCACTGGTTATAACCCAAAAGGGAATGAAGACCAAATTTATGAAATCAAAAATGAAGATTTGTCGTTGATAGCCACATCTGAAATAACGGTTGGTGGATATTTGGCTAATGTTATTTTAAAAGACGATGATCTAGATAAAAAATACGTTGCAATTTCCCATTGTTTCAGAAAAGAAGCTGGGGCTTACGGCAAAGAATCGCGTGGGCTATATCGAGTGCATCAATTTACTAAAGTAGAAATGTTTATTTTTTGTAAACCAGAAAATTCAGAAAAATATC
This sequence comes from uncultured Candidatus Saccharibacteria bacterium, assembly GCA_964366955.1. Classification (GTDB taxonomy): domain Bacteria; phylum Patescibacteriota; class Minisyncoccia; order UBA6257; family JAUSGH01; genus CAYIVT01. The sequence goes on from CAYIVT010000024.1 coordinate 3,224, forward strand.
ATGAAGAAATTAAAGAGATAGAAAAAGAAATTTATACTGAACTAGGATTACCAACTAGAGTTTTGGATATTTGCACTGGCGATTTAGGCGGCCCAGCCTATCGTAAATATGACCTAGAGTGTTGGATGCCAATGAAAAATAATTGGGGTGAAGTAACTAGCTGTTCTAATTGCACTGATTATCAAGCTAGAAGACTTAATATAAAATTTAGAAATAAAAGCGGCAACCTAGAGTTTGTGCACACCTTAAATGGTACGGCGGTTACCTCAAGCCGCACAATTTTAGCAATCTTAGAAAACTATCAGCAAAAAGATGGTTCTATAAAAATTCCCAAAGTTTTACAGCCCTATACTGGGTTTGACAGCATAAAAGCATAGTGCTAGTTTCAAAGTTAGTAGCTTGAAAATTCATTTGAGGTGCTTATAGCATGGATATAAGCAAGTGGTTATTTTTTTTGCTAATTTTAGGCCTTTCTTTTTTAGTAAGAGGTTCAAAACTTATTCAAAAAATATGGTTTAAGTTTAGAAAATGGTTTATCGTTTTTTTGGGGACAATTTTAATTGTCGCGATCTTAATCGCTAATAGTCTGGGTTCTTTGAGAATTTTTTATCGCAGGGCATTCAATGATGTTCTTATATATGGAGCAACGCCCGAAGAACGAATTTTAATTTTAGAGACTTTTCATAATTTGCCACAACAGTATAAGGATGCGACCACATCGATTGAAGTAACATCACATCTACCAGCATTTATTTTCAGTACTAAAAACAATGAGGCTTATGAAGATCGCGGCACTCGAGGAATAACTTTGGGAAGTAGGATTTTCATTAAACCAGGGGAGCTCACTAAGGATATCATTGAACATGAAGCTATTCATGTTTTCCATAATACTTTAGATAACAGTTTCAATTATGCTTGGGATGCATTTACCCTGAAAATGCCAGCAGACGGAAATCAAACCGTTTTTAGACCAAAAGGTTTTTTATCTGATATAGGTTTAGATTCTGCCGCCGAAGATGTGGCTGATTTTGGCAAAGAATGCTTGAATTATCTTGCTGATAAAAATAACTATAAAGGTTCTTTACTTTTAACTAATCATCACTTACGAGGTGGATATGATTCAATTTTTAAGTTAAAAATTCATCTAATGTATCGCTATGGCTTTTTTGATAACATAGAATATAATCAATTGATTGAATTTGTTGAAAAAATAAAATAACTAAAACTGCTCCTATTGAGCAGTTTTTTTGGTATTATACTAATAATGGCGACAAAGAAAAAATTAAAATATATCTTTGTAGTGGGTGGAGTGATGAGCGGCGTAGGCAAGGGCGTGGCCGCTTCTTCTATTGGTAAAATTTTACAATCGCGCGGACTAATGATAACAGCTGCTAAAATTGATCCATATGTAAATGTAGATGCTGGCACAATGAACCCAACAGAACATGGCGAAGTTTTTGTTCTTGATGATGGTATGGAATGCGATCAAGATATGGGGAACTATGAGAGATTTTTAAATTGCACATTAACTAAGTTGAACTATATGACAACTGGCAGCATTTATATGAATGTTATTAGAAAAGAAAGAAATTTAGAATTTGACGGTAAGTGCGTAGAAGTTGTGCCCCACATTCCACTTGAAGTTATAAGCAAATTAAATTTAGCCGCCAAAAAAGTAAATGCCAATATTATCATTACCGAAATTGGCGGCACAGTAGGTGAATATCAAAATGTTTTATTTCTTGAAGCTGTGCGCATTCTTAAACTAAAAAATCCCGGCGATGTTTTATTGGTTCTAGTTAGCTATCTGCCACTTTTAGGAAAAGATAACGAACTTAAAACTAAACCCACTCAATATGCTGTGCGCACACTAAATGCGGCTGGAGTACAGCCAGATATTATTATCGCGCGCGCAAATGTAGTTTTGGATAATAAAAGAAAAGAAGAAATTGCTTTTAATTGCAACATTAAAGTTGAGGATGTTATTTCAGCACCTGATGTTACTAATATTTACGAAATTCCTCTTAACTTTGAAAAAGACAATTTGAGCGCCCACATCTTAAAAAAGCTCAACATTAAATTTACAAAACAAAACCTAAAAGACTGGACTCACTTTGTTGATGCTACGCGTAAAAATAGTCGATCTATTAAAGTGGGTATTGTTGGAAAATATTTCGGAACAGGAAATTTTGTTTTAGCAGATTCTTATATATCCGTTATAGAAGCTATTAAGCATGCTGCTTATTTTTCAGGATGTAAACCCGATATTGAGTGGCTAGATGCAGAAAATATAAATTTAGAAAATTTAAAAAATTTTCATGGCATTATTGTTCCCGGTGGTTTTGGTAGCAGGGGAATTGAAGGAAAAATATCCGTAATTAAATTTTGCCGCGAAAATAAAATTCCTTATTTGGGGTTATGCTATGGAATGCAATTAGCTGTAGTAGAATTTACCCGTTCTATTTTAGGATGGCATAAAGCTAATACTACAGAAATAGATGTCAAAACCCCCTATCCTGTTATAGATATTTTATTAGAACAAAAGAAAAACATTGCAAAAAAACACTATGGCGCCACTATGAGATTAGGAGCCTATGGGACGCTTGTAAAAAAAGGTACCGTTGCTTTTAAAGCTTATAAGCTTACAGAAATTAGCGAGCGACATAGGCATCGCTATGAAGTTAATCCAAAATACATAGCAAAAATACAAAATGCCGGCTTAATATTTTCAGGCATATCACCAGATGGAAAATTAATGGAAATCATTGAATTACCAAAAGAAAAACACCCATTTTTTATTGGCACGCAATTTCATCCGGAATTTAAATCTAAACCACTACAGCCACATCCATTATTTTTAGAATTTATTCAAGTCGCTAAAGCAATCAAAAAAAATTATGAAAACTGAAACTATAGCATTTTCACTTGCATCTTTTTTACTATTTTTTACTTTTATAAACCATATAGAAGAAAAATTACCATATGCTCTACGCGATAGCCTAGACAATGAAATTGCTTTTGCTAGCTTAGCCGTAACAACGCCGCCTTATATTGCTTTGCCAGAACTTCCAATATCAAATTATTTAGATAATCCTCTAGAAATCAACGCAAAATCTTTTAGAATAAGTTTCGTAAAAGAAAATAACGATCTTTTTAGTTTTGAAGATGGCATGCGCTGGCCAATAGCTTCTTTAACAAAACTCTTAACTTCTGTCGTGGCTATAGAAAAGTTAAGTTTAAATCAAATTATAAAAATTGAACTTGACGATATTTTAACAGAGGGTAGCGCCCTTAATCTCAAAACGGGCGAAATGTTTTCAGTAAAAGATTTAATTACGGCTATGCTCACTGTTTCTTCAAATGATTCAGCTAACGCGCTGGCAAGAGCTTACAGTTATAAAGATTTTATTCAGTCTATGAACGATAAAGCCTTTGCTATAGGCATGAGAAGTTCATCTTTTTTTGACCCTACTGGTTTAAGCGTTTTAAATCAAAGCACTGCGCGTGATTTAGAAAAACTTGCTAATTATATTTTTAAAAATTACCCGGAACTTTTCACCATCAGCAGAAATAAAGAAAATTTTATTATTGAGCTAGGAACAAGACAAACACATAAATTAACTAATATTAATAAGTTTGCTGGCAATCTTGATTTTATTGGCGGAAAAACAGGTTACATAGAAGAAGCGCGCGGTAATCTTTTGAGTATTTTTAATTGGAATAACCGCAATATTCTTATTATTATTCTCGGTTCCGAAGATCGTTTTACAGAAACTTCTAAACTGTACAACTGGGTTAAAGATAGATTAAAATAAATTTATGCCTATTTTAGAAGCTATGCGCGTTCTCTTGGTGGCAATGCTATCTTTTTTAATTGCACTTGCTATTACGCCAATATTCTTAAAACTAATACGTCGTTTTGATTTAAGTAAACAAATCAGAAGCAGTGATTCTGCTCCAGTTTACGCTGCTTTACACAAAAATAAAATGGGCACTCCAACTATGGGGGGTATTATTATTTGGGGAACAGTTCTTATTATCGCTATCATATTTTGGCTTTTATCTCAATTATTTAATAACTATTTCACTTTTCTAAATTTTATAGATAGAGCGCAAACATATTTACCTTTAGCTACATTGCTAATTGCAGCCCTTCTAGGTCTTCTAGATGACATCTTGGGTGCTTTTAAAATTGGGCCTCATGGAGGCGGCTTGCAAGTGCGACATAAAATGATTGTATACCTATTGATAGCTCTTTTAGGAGCTTTATGGTTTTACTATAAGTTAGGTTGGGATATTTTGCAGATTCCTTTTCTTGGAAATTTCAAAATTGATTTTTGGTATATTCCAATTTTCATATTCATTATTGTTGCTAGCGCTTTTTCTGCCAATGAAACAGACGGTCTGGATGGCTTAGCTGGAGGAGTTATGCTTTTTGCTTTTATTGCGCTAACAGTAGTTGCCTTTGCTTTAGAAAGATATCATCTAGCAACATTTAGCGCCGCGACAATCGGAGCTCTTCTAGCATTTTTATGGTTTAATATTTATCCAGCACAATTTTTTATGGGAGATACAGGTTCAATGTCTTTGGGAATAACTATGGGCGTAATTGCCATGTTAACGAATACTGCTTTATTGTTACCATTTTTTGCACCGATTCTTGTTCTAGAATCATTATCTGTGATAGTGCAATTAGTTAGCAAAAAAATATACGGTAAAAAAATATTCTTATCAACTCCGATCCATCATCACTTTGAAGCTATTGGCTGGCCAGAAACAAAAGTTACAATGCGTTTTTGGATTATCTCTGCAGTAGTGAGCGCACTCGGTCTTGCCTTATTCTTTTTAAGCAGATATATAGTATAATTACTAATATATGAAAAAAGCGATCATGGTTTTTGGGCCACCTGGGGCCGGCAAAGGAACACAAGCAAATTTATTAGCTGGAAAGTTTAGCTTATTACATTTTGATACCGGAAAGTATATTGAGGGGATTGTTCATGATAAAGCAAATCAATCTGATCCATTAATAGACAAGCTTAGAATGGATTTTGACAACGGTCTCGTATTAGATCCAGCTTGGGTTTATAAAATAGTTAAAAATGGAACTCAAAAAATATTTGATTCTGGATTTGGAATCGTTTTTAGCGGATCACCCAGAACTTATACGGAAGCTTTTGAAGCAGAAAGACCCGGAATGGGCTTAATCAATTTTTTAGAAAGTTTATTTGGCAAAGATAATATCCAAGCTATTTTATTAAAAGTTAAACCAGAAACTTCAATTCAAAGAAATAGTAACCGTTTAATTTGTAGCGTTTGTGGAACAGCTGTTATGTATCATGAGCACATGCGTCCAGAATTTTGTCCTTTATGTGGGGGATTATTTAAGCGCCGCACATTAGACACTCCAGAAACTATTAAAATTAGATTAGGTGAATATGCAAAAAAAACCGAACCAATTATTGAAGGCTTAAAAAAAGTTGGCTATGAAGTTCTAGAAGTAGATGGCGAACCTTTGCCCTATATAGTTTTTGATGAAGTGATTAAAAAACTCCACTAATTAGTGGAGTTTTTTAATACTTACTGAGTAGTAGAAGGTTTAGGAGCTTCTTTCGCTTTTCTTGTTGCTTCTAACTTTTCCTTTAAAGCTTTTAGCTCAGCTTCTTTCTTTTCTCTGGCAACTGATAACTCATCTTTAGCGGAATCTCTTTTAGCTTTTAAGTTTGTTTTTTCTGCTTCTTTTTTAGCTTTAAGAGCTGCTCGCACAGCTTCAGTTTTTGCTTTATTTTCTTGACGCATAGCCCTAACCTTAGCTTCGTATTCAGCGCGAAGAGCTTTAATCTTAGCTTCTAATTCTTGCTTTAAAACTTTAATTTGTTGCTCTAAATTTTTGTTAAGTGCGCTAATGTCATTTCCTATTTCAGCTTTAACTGGTGCTTGATTAGTAGCAGTGGTTGGTAATGTAGTTTGAGCAAACGCTAAACCAGTAAAAGCCAAAGTTGATATTACCGTAGAAATAATAATTTTTTTCATAAGTAATTTTTTTAAATGCGACCTTTAAACTTATATAAAATAAGCATACCAAAAATGATGATATAATTAAATGTGGCTTTATTTATTGGGCTAGTCATAGCAGAATCAATATTCCATCGTTACCCTAAATTTGCATTATGGTTTTTTCTAATCATTTCTATAATGCTTTTGCCTTACTGGGTACTATCAATAGCAATAGAGGAGTGGTTTATTTGGGTAAAAGCATTCTCCGTCATAAGCGGAATTATTTTACTCTCCTTATTCAGAACAACAAAACTAGGTAATACGAAACTTTGCCAATGGGCAATTTATTTATTTTTAGTTATAAATATTTTTGAAGCTGTAGCCAAAGATTTACTAACTGGTAACATAATAAATTATTTGAACGCAGCAGTTGGCATATTATTGATAGCAACCTTGAATAAAATAGACTCTATATACATTGATACCAAAGAAGGATATAGAGATCTTCATTGGGGCAGTATGACGGTTCCATGGATTATAGTATACACTTTGTGGAATTTAATCTTTATATATCTTAATTTTGGGTTACAAGGCTCACTTATGCACATCTCTGTTCTTGCTTCTGCTTTACTTGTTTTATTTATAGATAGAGAAAGGTGGCTTCAAGCAAGAGTGTTCACGCTGGGAATGTATTTTATTATATTGCATTTTTTCCCATATCTAATTTCGCCAATCAATAACTTTATGTCGATTATTGCATTGGGGGTTATATTTTGCTGCACATTATTTTTAATGCGCCGATCTAAGCAATTTATTTGAGCTAGCTATCGTGGCTGGGGGACTTGGAATCGAACCAAGATACTGGGCTTCAAAGGCCCATGTCCTACCGTTAGACGATCCCCCAAGATAACTATCATACTATCATTTTTATTTTAGATTTTCAATAATAGCAACTTCAAATGGAGCAATGGCAAGTGGGCTATAACGCATTTCACCATAAGCCCTAACTAAAGATTTGATTAAATTTATCGTTATGTTGACATCTGCTGACTGACTGTGTTCTTTTATTTTTGCAAGTTGATCTTTGGTCAATTCTTGTTTGTATAAATTTTCTAAACTTGGATCGAATTTAATTGCCAAAACTCGGCGAAAATAATTAATCAATTCTTTATTGAAATCTACAATATTGTGGCCTTCATTGTATAAATTATTGGCATACGAAAGTGCCGCACCCAAATAATTTCTTCCACCAAAAGCGGATCCGCCTTTGGTGGAAAAAATTAAATTCGCAAAATCAGTGATAGCTTTATAGCCAACTCTTCCGACAATTTTTTGTATTGCATCTAAACTTGGATTTTCTTCCATAGAAGTAACTTGATCAAGTAAAGATTCGGCGTCTCTTAAGCTGCCTTCGGCAATAGCGGCAATTAATTCTAGGGCATCTTGTTCTATTTTTATTTTTTCTAATTTAGAAATATATGTGAGCTTGACGACAATTTCTGAAATAGATAAACGCTTAAAATGAAAACGCTGAGTGCGCGAAGCAATTGTTGGCGGAACTTTATCATATTCAGTAGTCGCAAGCACAAATAAAGCATGCGCAGGTGGTTCTTCTAGTGTTTTTAAAAGAGCATTAAAAGCTTCTCTGGTAAGCATGTGCATTTCATCTATAATAAAAACCTTTTTGTTATATGAAGTTGGAGATAGCCTAATATTTTCCTTAAGATCGCGAATTTCATCTATCCCTCTATTAGAAGCAGCGTCTATCTCTATAACATCTAAAGCGCGACCATCATCTATTTCTTGACATGGCCTACAACTATTGCAAGGCTCCCCAGTTAATTTAAATTTTTCATTTTTTAATCTAGTTTCACAATTAGTAATTTTCGCAATTAAACGCGCTGCTGTTGTTTTTCCACTACCTCGCCCACCATAAAAAAGATAAGCGTGCGCCAACTTATCTTGGCGCGCCGCATTCTGCAAAATTTCACGAATTTCATTTTGCCCCAACAGATCTTCAAAAGTTTTGGGACGATATTTACGATAAAATGCTAAAGTCATATTTGTAGTATAACCCATAGCTCGTTCTATGTTAAACTAATTTTATGCAAGAGAAACAAAGTGCTATTAATAAGTACTTAATCAGTTTATTTACTCTAATTTTAGTTATAGCAACATCTTTTTTTTGGTTAAACTATAAATATTCTGCACCAATTGATATTAAAAATCTATCCAATTTAGTTGATGTTACGGTTAATACTAATAATGACATAGAAGCTCAAAAACCTTTATCAAATCCGCCAAAAATTATTAAAGCTGCTTATGTTACTGGGTGGTCTGCTGGCAGTTCTAAAAAAGTTCTGCGACTTATAGATTTAATCAATACATCAGAATTAAATACCTTAGTGATAGATGTTAAAGATTATACTGGCACAATAAGCTATTTATCAAATTCTCCTCTAGTTCAAAAATATAATACAGCAGAAAAAAGGATTCCTAAAATAAACTCTTTAATTAAGCAACTGCATGATGCCAATATTTATGTAATTGCCCGCATTGTTGTTTTTGAAGATCAAAAATTAGCTTTAGCTCGGCCAGATTTAGCTTTACGCAGTAAAAAAACTAATGGGCTTTGGACTACAACTAACGGACAATATTGGCTAGACTCTTTTTCTAGAGAAGTTTGGGATTACAATATAGAAATTGCTAAAGATGCCTTATCACACGGCTTTGATGAAATCAATTTTGATTATATTCGCTTTGCTTCAGATGGAGATTTGAAAGATATTATTTATCCATTTTATAACGACAAAATTATCAAAAAAGAAGTCATGAGAAGTTTTTTTGCGTACCTAAGACAAAATTTAGGAGAGGCTAAATTATCGGCAGATTTATTCGGTATGGCAACTACTAATAATGATGATTTAGGCATCGGTCAATATTTAGAAAATGCTTTGCCGTATTTCGATGCGATTGCTCCAATGGTATACCCATCGCACTACATTTCTGGTTTTTTAAATTTCAATAATCCAGCTAAAGCACC
>CAYIVT010000025.1:0-11966 GCA_964366955.1 uncultured Candidatus Saccharibacteria bacterium
ATCTTTACCACCGCTAAAGGGCACTATACAATCGTGCGTCCCTTGACCACGATATTTTTCTAAAAGTTTAATTAAGTCATTCTCTCGCGCTACCCAATCTATCTTATCTTGCTTATATTCTATTTGCCTACAAGTTGCGCAAACTCCATCTTTATCAAAACTAATCATATCTTGCGTCTCAAGCATTACACATTTTGAACATCGTCTCATAAAATTTATTTTACCTAAATTATTTTTTAATCTTATCAAGCCAACACTCGCGCGTCAAAGACATTGTTATTTGATTGAACTCTTCTCCATCATAATTAACCAGCATATCAAATCTACCAACAACTTCACCAAAGCCAGCCTTCTTATATAAACTCAAAGCAGCTAGATTTTGTTTGATTACGCCCAAATAAACTTCTTCTAATTTAAGACGAATAAAGCAATGCCCGATTAAAATATTCAAAGCTTCCAAGCCAAAGCCTTTGCCCCAAGAGCTTTTATCGCCTAGCATAACTGCAATATTAGATTTTTTTAAAATCGAATCAACTGGTCCCAACTTAATAGTGCCGATAAATTTATTACTTTCCTTCATGAAAATACCCAATAACAAAATATCATCATGATTATTCTTTTCTTTAATATAATCTACGAGCTCTTGTGTTGTCGCATGTTTAGTGGCTAAAAACTTATTAACTTCAGGATCATTTAACCAACTGCAATAAACTTCGTTAGCATCATTTGCATCCAAAGTTCTTAAATATAATCTATCGCTAATAAATTTGTCCTTGCCTTTAAACATGGGATATACTAATTTAAACCAAACTTAGTGATAATTAGTTATATTCACTAAATACTTCAACATCATATGAAAGTCTGCCTTGTTCTACAACGACAATTCGCTTATATCGGCCACAATGTGGCTCTTTGGCTTAAGGAAAAACATGGAGTGCAAAATTTTTGCGGCTATGTTTATCAGCGTTGGAGCTATGACTTTTTAAAAAATCAAAAAGATGTCAAATACTCATCGTTACTTTTAGACGAAGATATTCACAAAGAATATTTAAACGAAAAACTAGACCTAGAATATCTAAAAATACTGGAAAAAAAATATGGCTTGCCAAATCTTTGGCCATATATTGCCCTTGACCGTGTGTTAATGTTCAACCAAGTAGTGCGCGAATATCCATATAACACGCCAGCATACACTCACGAAGAAATGATGCGCATTTTCCAAGTTAAAGCTCGCGCGATTATCAAGTTTTTAGAAACCGAAAAACCAGACGCTATTCTTTTTCCTAATATTGGCGGCATTGGCACAATGGTGCTTTATGAAGTTGCCAAAAAAATGGGCATAAAACCACTTATCCTACTCACAGCCTGCACCGAGGATCGCTATGTTTTTTCAGAAAAATTCGATTATTTTACAGACGTAGAAAAACTAATTGCTAAAAATAAAAATCAATCTTCTTCCTATCTTACGCAAGCTAAACAATTTATAGAAAACTTTAGAAATAAACCAGAACCCTATCACCCAGATGTTCTTAATGCTTTAAAAACTATCAATCGTCGTAATCAATTAAAATTTTTATACCCAACAAATTTTATAAAATCTCTATCTTGGTTCGTGCAAGTAATCAAAATTTATTTTACTAACAGAAAATTTAATGACTATTCTGACAATTTTAATCCCTGGTATTATCTTCTGGATAGAGTTAAGAGAAAATTTCGTAATTTAATAGGCACTAATAATTTATATGATTCATATACACCCGAAGAAGATTTTGGGTTTTTCCCGCTACATCTTGAACCAGAAGTTTCTACACTATTAAACGCCCCATTTTACACCGACCAAATTTGTTTAATTAAACAAATTGCTCGCTCTTTACCGCTACATTTTAAACTTTACGTTAAAGAACATCCTTTAATGGCAGAATATAGGCCAAGAAAATACTACAAAGAACTCAAAAAAATACCCAATGTTAAACTTATTAATCCTAAAATTAATGGTTTGGATATAGTTTCTAAAGCAAAAATAATTTTTCCAATCACTTCAACTGCCGGCTGGGAAGGAGCTCTCCTTAAAAAACCAGTTATTGCTTTTGGCGATCAATTCTTTAATATTCTTTCAATGGTTAAAAAGTGCAAAGAAATTGAACAACTACCATTCATGATTCAAGATTCTTTAGAAAATTATAAATATAACGAACAAGAGGTGTTAAATTTGCTTGCCGCAATATTTGAAGATTCTATTCCATTAAATTTGCACCAGTTATGGGAACAAGAAACAGACATGACTAAAAAAAGGCTAGGCACAGAGCAACTAGCAAATCTATTAGCCAAGAAAATAATCAACGATTAAGCAAAAAACTAGCCGCAACTAACCCGGCAGTTTCCGCCCTTAAAATCCTAGAGCCTAAACTTATCACATGCACATCTTTGCCTTCAGCTCGTAGCTCTAGAACTAAGTCTATTTCTGCATCCGTAAAACCACCCTCTGGACCAACAAAAATATTTACCTCTAAAAAATCTTTGTGTTTATAAAAATCTTTAATCAATTCGCCTTGAGGATGCAAAATAATATTCGGCGCTCTAAGCAGAGCTGCTCTGCGCAATGCTCTAGCAAAATCTTGAGCCTCTTCTAATTTAGGCACAATAGCTCTGCCAGATTGTTCTGCGGCTTCGCGTAAAATTTTATTAGCACGTAGAATATTAATATTTTCTTTTTCTGTACGTTCACACCTTATTGGAACAAAACTTTTTACCCCAACTTCCGTACATTTTTGAAGCGCCCATTCAAAATTATCTTTTTTTATTAAGGACTGAAAAAGGGCAATCTTAAGCAAAGGTTCATTAGGGTTTATGTGCCGTTTCAAAATTTCGCCCTGAACTTCCTTAGGGCTAATTTTAAGTAAGCGCACCACATATTCAAACCCATCGCCATCTAATAAAATAACTTCGTCGTTAATCTGCAATCTTAAAACTTTGCTGATTTGCTTAATAATTTCCAGATCGTCTATTTTAGCAAACCGCCCCAAAAGCATTTGCGGAGCAACAAAAAATCTGTGATATCTCATAAGAACACTATAACAAGGGTAAAAGTTAGAATCTAGGAGCTAGAATCTAAAGAAAAATACAATAATGTCACCAAAGACAAATGCCTCAAGAGAACAAATGGTATTACCAAATAAAAATAAAATATCTCATGTCCTAATAAATACCAAGGCAAAATAATAAATAAACAGGTAATATTTGAAAATTCTAAAATATAAAACCAAGTTTTTGATGGAGTAAAAGCCAATACAAAAAATGGTAAAAGCCATAGCGTATACTGTGGTGAAAAAACCTTGTTAAACAACAAAAACAAAATTGTACCAGCAAAACATAATTTTAAAATATCTAAATTTCTATATCGCCACAAAACAATTAAAAATGTTCCAGCGAATAGCGCGAAAGAAATTAAATTAATATTCGAAATTCCAATTTCTCCAAAAATAAATCTAAAAATTGTCCAAATTGAATCTGGATTAGAGTTGCGTTCGCTATTAAACTCAAAAAAATAAAACCAACCACTAGGGTTTAAAACTATAAAAGGCAGGTTTATTAAAAAAGCAGTTGCCAAAAATGAACCAAATATTTTTATTTTTTCATAAAAAGGCCTAACAACAACTAAAATCGGCGCTAAATAAATTACCGGGAAAAACTTTGCAGAAAAACCAAGCGCAATAAAAATAGCTGCATAGTGCCACTTCTCTTTGCGCATAAAGTAAATCGCTACGACTGTAAATAAAATCGCCAGCATGTCCCAGTTATAAACCATAAATAAAAACATTGATGGCGCAAAAATCCAAAATTGAAAAATGCTCTTACGCTGCTCCATGCTCGCAGTTCTATACAAAATAAAAGTTGCCCCAAGAGCGCATAAAATTAAAATTAAAGCGCTTAAAAAATAGTAGATCTCGCGACTATTAAAACTAAAATAGCCCGTCGCTTGAATTAATAAGCCCGAAAGCACCGGATATTCCAACATTTTTGATATATATGGAATACCAGGCACCACAGCTTTATCAAAAAAACCCAAAACATCGCTATAAACTATATGCCACGGCAAAATCTGCCATAAAATTAAACCATGAAAAATGGCAGACAAAAAACCCACTAATAAAACATACATATACATAGTAGTAGCATAGCAATAAAAATTGCTTCACTGTAGATATAAGTGAAGCAATTTTGATATTTTTTCTACACCCCCATATCCATTTTAAATTGATCTTCTCGCTCTAGGGGGGTTTTCTCTACTTTTGTATCTGGCAATAAATCTTTTTGCGGCTGTTGCCGAGGATCAAGCTCTGGACAAATACAAGAATCTATCCAAGGTTCTTGGCATTGTAATTTTGGATCTCCAAAATATTCAAATACTCGTAATGTTTTTCCGGTCTTAAATGAACCTATATCAGACGCTTCTTTCAAGGGCTCCAAGTCAAAAGCTGCCACCCAATAATAACGCCTCTCGCCACGTTCAGTCTCAATATAAAAACAAAGGGGTTTGTCTTTAGGGACAAATACAAAATCTCGAAGTACAGGCAATTCATCCATATAAAACCACTCCTTAAAAGCTACAACTTTTCAACGTCCTCATTAAACTTTGGTTTATTTTCCGATAATCTTATAGCAGTTTTTGGCCAATCCGATAAAGGTTTATCTGAAAAAATAGCTATAGCTTCATCTTTTGAATAATAGCCCCCTTGTTCTAATTTATCAAATGCATTATTAGCATCTTCAATAATTTTTCTGTATTCTTCAACAAGAATTTTTTTCGACGCATCTTGCCATAGTATGTCATCTTTTTTTAACTCATTTTCTCTTAAGTAAGCAAGGTAATCATATGGGGATCCGTTTTGTTCAAAAAAAATGGTATACAAAGCATGAATTCCATATCTTCTCATTGCTAATATTTCATCTTTAGCATCATTTAAAGCTTTTTCTTTATATAAAATAAAGTATTTATCCAATAAATCTTTCTTAAATTGCAGATCATCTTTCTCTGCCTCGTATTGATATAAGAAAATTTCTTGGTCTACAACATCTCGATTATTATCAAAAATCTTCCTAAACAAAGAGTTTTTTAAGTGTTCATGCTCATGAGCTACCATATCATCATATTCTGATATTCCAGTTACACTATGGTTAATAACAATATATGGTATAGGGTGCTCATGATTACTTTTCGTAGCAAATCCACCATATGGTAATTTAGGAACAGCATCTGATGAATTTTCGTAAATACGGCCAGCATTAAAACCATCTGTTGTTATATCAATAGACATGGGGCCAATTGAAACAAGAAATTGAGCAGTTTTATCAAATTTAATCCCAGTCAATTCACTAACTAAGGCAACGTCATCAGGAAAACGTTTACGAATTTCTAAAACTCTTTGACGATTAACGTAATATTCATCAATAATTTTTTCGGCAATATTTTTTTGCTCATTAGTGAAACTATAGTAAGAGCCAAATTTTTCAACAATATCCATCAACTTCTCTTTGGGCACATCATTATCAATATTGATATATCGTTCAATAAAAATACGACAACTAGCTAAAGCGTTTTTTTGAACAACCCAATTTTCTTTAAATTTCGTAAGTGCTGCTTTTTTTTGATCCTTTGGTAGTTTTTTGATTCTCATCAACTCTTCTTCAGAAGAAAAACCTCCTTCAATGGACGGATTATACCTTAGTAAATCTTTAAAATCAAAATCTAAAAGATCGTCGAACTCTTCATGAGTCAAATATTCATAATGGCGCTCTTTAAATCGTAACCTGGCAATCGATGCAGATTTTTCTACGATGGGATCTTTTGATTCTGGGATATCTAAGTTTTCCATAAAATTACCATAAAAAATAAACAATGACACAAAAACGTGCCCCACTTACAATCGTAAAACATCAAATTATATCAAAAATCTATCTGCTCTCCTGGCAAAGCGCGTAACTTCTCATCGTCCCCACTTGAGAACCAACAATTTGCATTTCTTTTATAGACCAATAACTTGTAAAACCATTATTAACTAAAACATTAAGGCGATAATATCTATATGAAGCACTATTTGAAAAAGTATACGAACGCACCTGATTCGCGGCCCAACCACTTTCATTGGTGCGCGTATCAAGAATTGTCCATATAACGCCATCATTACTGCCTTCAAATTTCCAATTTTTCGGCATTGACCCTGGATCATAAGCTGTTCCAACTAATATATATTTTCCTGATATTTTTGCATTACCAACTCCGAAACCAAAACTAAGTGTTCCAGATGTTATTCCATCACCAGAAACATAACTACTACTACCACATGAAGGCCCTGCAATTCCATCATCAAAAGCCACCCATGCGGCATTGCAAGACGATGGCCACTGCGAACTCGCCGCAACAATATTAGGCGCTGGAGCATTCAATGATGTCATTGATGAAGTTAAATCTACGCCAGAAGATGCTGGGGGTGGCGGCATTTCACAAAGCCAACCATTTTCATGCGGAATTGAAGAGTACGTCATTGCAATTCCATAACTGCTAAATTTACATCCTCCTCCAGTTACAGAAGTATTTTTTTGACATGCAACCTTGCTTTGAAAAGTGTTAGTTGGCACATCTAACGTTGCAACCGGGCCAATTATTGTTTCCGAGCCTCGTGGCGGCAAAATATTAGTTAATCCACTTCCATTGCCAGAAATAATTCCGCCAACTTTAACATCATTAGATAATGTTGCTTTTCCGCTAACAATTAAATCACCTCCAACGCTTAGCCTGTTCACGCCTGCTGCCATTGAAAAACCAGGAACACTAATAAGACCAGTAACAACTCCGCCCAAAACAAAAGCAAGAATTAAACTACCAAGATAAAGAGCATGAATATGTTTTCTCTTCATATTTTTATTATAACATATGCACTACTTGGTCGGACTGCTGGGAATCGAACCCAGTCTTTACGCACCCGAAGCGTAAGTACTACCGGTATACTACAGTCCGAAATAATCAACTATAGTTATATACATAAAATTACTGAACTGCAAATTTTTTCTTAATTTCTTCTTCAACCCCACTTTCAAATTCTTCTTTGCGATTAACAGATTTCTTACGCAAATCTATTAATTCTTCATCAGTTAATTTATTCAACTCAATTGCGCGTGCTAACAAAAATTCTTTAGTATTCTTTTTAGGATCATCTAAAACTTCCTCTAATAATGCTCCCAAAATACCGCCCATCCTAGGGCTTGGTTGCATATTTAAATCTTTAATTAAAACATCACCATTCACCACCAACATTTTTGCACTGATGGGGTCGCGTTTAACTTTTTCTATCATAAACAATAAATGTCGCAACTTATACGGAAAAGCCTTAGGTACACCAGAACCAATTCTATCAGCCTCACGCACCTTTAGTAAATCATCGATATTTTCTCTGCCAACGCGCGCCAAAAATCTTCGCACTCCTGCTGCACTCACTTCGCCAACGTTGTAATAAAAAAGGTGCTGACGAACTAAATGAGTAACTCGTTCTATTGCTTCTTTAGGAAATTTTAAACGCTCTAAAATTTTAAAAGTCATTTTCGCGCCAACTACTTCATGATTATAAAAAGTGGCGTAACGCCCGCTGCCCAATTTAGTGCGTGACTTACCAACATCATGAAGTAACGAAGCTAACCTAACTTCAAAAGAATAATTTTTAGTAACCGTATAATCTAACGCCCGCACATTATGCTCAAAAACCGAATAAACATGATGCAGATTCTGCTCCATACCAACACCTTCAATCAACTCTGGGATAATATATTTAAGTAAACCCAAATCTAAAAGCTTGCGAACTCCATCTGCGGCAAGTAACGCCATAAGTAATTTAGAAAATTCATCTCGAATGCGCTCTTTAGAGATAAGCTCTAAAAGATGCGCTTGTTTTTTAATAGCTTCTCGAGTTGCGCCTTCAATTTCAAATTCTAATTGCGCCGCAAAACGAACCGCACGCAATAATCGCAAAGCATCTTCGCTAAAACGCTCTTCTGGCTTACCTACAGCCCGAATAACTTTATTTTCTAAATCTTTTTTACCATCATAAGGATCAATAATCGGTAATTGATTATTGGTAATTGGTAATTTAATAGCCATTGCGTTAACAGTAAAATCTCGCCTCATTAAATCTTCTTCTATGGTATTAGCAAATTTTATTTCATCTGGATGACGACTATCGGAATATTTTCCATCTTTACGATAAGTTGTTACTTCTACAATCCTTAAAGCTAAATTTTCTGTTTCTATTTTAACGCCAACTGTTCCAAAATTATTTTCATAAACACTGTTCTGAAAAATTTTTACAATGTCTTTGGGTTGCGCATTTGTGGCAATATCCCAATCTTTTGGTTCGCGCCCAATCAAAATATCACGCAAGCATCCGCCCACTAAAAAGCTCTCAAAATTATTTTCTTGTAACTTATGAGCAATCCCTAAAATCTCTTCTGGAATGCCAAATTCTTGTATTGTTTTTGACATAAATTAATTACACCACAAAACAACGCTAATTCAAAGGATTATATAAAATAAAATCCACAGAGAAAAAGTTACTTCTCTGTGGATTTAGAGCTCTCTATCTACTAGAATGGCTGCTTGGCCGCTCTATATACGGCTTCTCCTATGGACTCAATTACATCGCCGAACAAAAAACCCACTGTATAATCCAACCCTCCGAACCACACGAATACTACTATCACTATCACAATCACAACAACGATGTTCTTCATGATAGCAAGATCTCCAAAACGTGCTAGATTAAAGCTCCTAACGCAACTATCTTTTCATAGTATAGCATACAATAGAATAATTTGTCAACCACCCCGCCCTTTAGGGCGGGGTGGTTGACAAATTGCGACATCTTCTCCATACAGATTTATCCTTTAGTAAATTTTCTATTGCTCTTTCCGCATTCGACGTTTTCTTTCTATATCAACAAGATATTCATTCTCCCTTGGAGGAGTTCTTTTGCTCATCAATGGCGGGCTAGATATAGCCGTGATTGTGTTTATAATCTCCTCATCTTTGCGCAAAACCATCACCATTTCATCAATCTTTTTTTCACGTCGTTCTTGTTCTGACAACGGATCTGAATACTTAACCTTTTTTATAACATCAATCATTAAATCAAAACGCGCACGCGAAATATCTCCCTCGCTGTTTATAAAATTTTCTTCTAACTCACTAAGACAACCTCTTTTTTCGGCTAATTTTTGAGCTAAATCAGTTGGCGGATTTTTTAAAAAATTCTCTGCTCGTGCAATACTTTTTTCCAATTTATTTATTCCCCCTTCACGTTCGAAGCCCCCAAATAATGGCAACATTTTTTTATAATTTATTTGATTATGAATAACGCACTATCGCAAAAATAATATTATTTTTATAGTAACATACTCTCTCTAAGCTGTGAACATACGCAATTCTACCCTACTAATGACCGATTCCTTTTCTATACTTAGCATAAATCTGATCAGCAAGATCGTGATATTTTTCTAATAATTTATCAAAACCACTAGTAGCAATATTTTCTTTTTGTGACAATACATCAAATTCTTGAAAATATTGCTTAACTAAAAGTTTAACATCCTGCACATATTTTTTGTATTCTTCTGGATCGAAAAATATAATCGGCTTAATTGCTGGAATAAATGGTTGTGGCCCAGAAGCAACTAGTGGCGGCTTAATTAAACCAACGGCTTCATTGACCATTATCTGTAAAGAATAACCTAATCTTGCAGCAATATCTTCCACGCGCCCCAATGCACCAGAAACTTTCAAAGATCGTAAACGAAGATTATTAAGTAAATTTTCTAATTTAGGATCAATTAGTAATTGATCGAGAACTTTTTGATTTTTTTCTGCAATATCTAGCCATGTCTTCAATGCTTCATCAAATTTTTCTTTTATTATCTCTCTCACCTTATTGCGCAAGACTATGTTTGGCGTATTTCTAGAAAGTGTCCCCCCAAAATCGTCCATATAAGCGGCATACCTCAATAGATCATCTACGGCACTATCTTTTTTAAAGATTACATCAAATGAATCTCTAACCATTGGAACAAATTCGGGAAAATTACAGCGCGACATAGAATTTATACGAGTATTTTCTAAAGATAATCGAAGGATTAATTGAACAAATACGCGCATCTTAACTCGCCCCACCATCAAATTAATAACTGATGGCGTGCTAATATATTGCCCAATCTCCGCCTTTCTTGTTAGTTGCTTTGCGGAAAATGCAAAATCCATAAAAGCAGAAAGTTCATCCTCTACTGATCCGTCAGCAATATAAGCAATCCTTTCCAGCTTATCTCTTAATTCGGTATAACTCCTATAAGTATGAGCTTGAGAGAGCTTATATAGCTGATTAGATGGCCCATCAATTTCTTCTTCCACTAATTTAACTAAAAAATCAATCATAAACTCCAAAGTAGTCTGAACTCCTCGACAAATTAAACGATTCGAAGTAACTATCGTACTTGAATCTTTAAAAAATTTTCCTAGCTCTTCCAATAAAATATTCATACTTTTAATATACTGTAAAGAATATTGAGGAACTATTGGTTGTAAATTTACATCATCTTTTACATCATTATTTAAAATATATTTAGATAAATCAGAGGTAAGTATTTTTAATAACTGCTCTTTTTCTGTACTTTCCGGTAAAGATTTGGCAACTTCAATTAATTTAGCTCTATAGCCCTGAAACAAATCATTCAAAAGCGCTAAGTCTGTAGTTATAACTGGAACAACAAGTTCTTTCCATAAATCGTCTACTTCTTGAGCGAGAATCTCTGGCGTAACATTTGAATCATCTAAGTTTTTACGAAGCTTCTTTGTAATTTCTTCTAAAATTTTATCGCCACGACCAAGAAGAATATCTTTAAAAACATCTTCTATTTTTTTAACTAAATCCAAAACTGTTAAGTTTTCATTTTCAACAAACTCCGTCAATACACTCATGATTTGCATAAAAACCTTCTGCGTTAAATTTAATTGTAAAGCTGCGGTTCCTTCAATGAATGGCTTAGGACGCAAAAAATCTACAAACTGACTATAAACAATTGAAGCATCTTTAGTTAACATAACAGCCTCAATTAAAGCCTCTCCCTCTTTGATTATTTTATTATCGATATCTTGCAATGCCTCCAAAGCAAATTTTGCAGAATCTGCTCCACCACGACCACGACTCGCCCTCAATTTAATAACTTCTTTACGTGTATCTAAAACTTTCTTGCTAGCAGAATCAATAGAAGATTTTGCAGCATTAGTAATCGCTATCACTTTTTCTAAACTTTCACTATTCCTGCCAGCCCGTATTTCTTCTAAGAAAAATTCATTTTGTAATTTAAACCAATCTTGAAGTGGCCCTAAAAGGCTTCGCAATATATTCTGACGAAGCTCTTTTTTAAGATCTAGCGAAATATTTTTTACATCTTCCCCAGCTAATACTCTTACCAATAAAGATTGCAATTTCAAAACAAGCTTTGCTTTAACTGAAGCAATATTGCTTTGATTATCAGCTGCCTTATCAGAAGATTTTTCATCTATTTGAGCTAATGCTAAAGCGATGGCACGCCATGAAGTATTCGGTAGTGCATCTCTTAATTGCGAAGGTTCACGAATCAACCCAGAAACACCATCTAACAAGGCATTGGAAAGCTCGAAGGCTGCATCGGCAATATTTTCTGCTGAAGTAAATTCATGCATAGCAAAATTAGCAAACATGGCAGGATCATTTAAAAGACCCAGAAAACCCTCCATTGTTTCTGCTGCTGTAGCAGTAGTACGCGTTATATTAATGAGAGCATCAAAAGCTGCTTCCGCTGCTGGCCCCAAATCTGGCTGCATTGGGAAAATTTGTTCCCCCCTCACCCCTCTCGCATCTCCCTCATCAACCAAATCATTTTGATTTATA
>CAYIVT010000026.1:0-11669 GCA_964366955.1 uncultured Candidatus Saccharibacteria bacterium
GGACAAATCCGCTTCCTTTTCGTTTTCTGCGCCGTGGGATTATGTGGCTTTGCGCAAGGCGCAAAGCCACCAAGCCGAGGGGCGAAGCCCCGAGGCAATCAATACGTCTGGCTCAAAAAAGTTGAAAAGTTTTGAATTGTGGAAGTGGCGGGAATCGAACCCGCGTATAAAACAACCTCTAAAAATTTTCTACGTGTGTAGTTTTGCCCGAAGGCATTACAAAGTGATTTTTGTAATTTAAAGTTGTTGCCTAAAAATCAAATCACAACAACTCGAGCCCGAAATATAACACCTGTAATTCCAGTATCAGGCATACCAGAACAGATGGCATTTGCAAACTCACAAAAGCAAGTTTAGGCAAATGCTAATTCCAATTTTGGATTGGCAATTATAGTTTTGCTTAATTGATTAACGAGTATCAAGCAAACTCGACACGCAATCATTAGAAAGTGTGCTTTATCGAAGCCGATCACTCCCTTGAAACATTTATTTAGCTTTTCAAAGTTCTTTCAATTTCTCGCTTAACCTCACGTTTTTTGATAGTAGCACGCTTGTCTGGCCCGCGTTTGCCTCTGCCAAGTCCAAGCTCTACCTTAATGAGATTGCCTTTAGTATAAACCCGAAGTGGTAGAAGTGTCAAGCCTTGTTCTTTCATTTTTCCCATTAACTCACTTATTTCGTTTCTATTTAATAGGAGGCGTCTTGCGCGCATAGGATCATAGTCTCCCGGCACATTGCCGGCTTGATAGGGCGCGATGTTGGCATTTAGCAAATAAATTTCTTTGCCGCGGAGAACCGCAAAAGTGCCAGCAATGTCCATTTTGCCGGCTTTAACTGCTTTAACTTCAAAACCTTTTAATTCTATGCCAGCTTCATAGGTCTCTAGAATTTCGTAGTTAAAGTGAGCTTTTCTGTTTTCTGATAAGTTGGACATGATTATAATTTAACATATTTATAAAAAAAGAGCCCCCGATCCATCGCTTTCGCGATAGACCAGGGGCAGATATTGCAAGAGCAAGGAAGAGATACACTCGGGGCAGTCTATGATAAACCACAACAAAGTGGCTTCATCTAGACCAACCAAGTAGCGCCTAGCAACAGAGTGTGCGCACACTTTCTTGCTATTTTATCTCCTTGAACTCTTGCAGAGCACAACCGTAACCTTGTTGGGGATCCTTGCGCTCACTGATACGCCCCAACAACCATGCATCCATCTCGACGCATGACCGACCCGCCGTCACTGCTCTGCCGATGCATGGCTTGGCAGTGAGGGAAGATGTGCATGTTTATGTGGGAGGCCGATGTCCATGCCTAAATCCCACACCAGACACACCTCGATGCTAATCTCGTGCGTGAGGCCAGGAAGCCCTCATCAGAGCCTAAGCAATACTTAAGTTCGTATTGCGAGGCTCTCAAAGTAAAACGCGCGAGACTAGGTCGGTCAACTACTCCCCTCCGGCGATTACTCGCCAAAGGGGGAGAGAACTAGAGAACTCCGACCGGATATTCTACCATGTCGCAACTCCTTTCTCATAATCAATATTTTATATTGAAAGAACTTTCTCTCACTAGGCATCAACCTAGCGATGGCTACAGTATAGCATACTATGTGGCAATCTGTCAATACCTTGACCAAATAGTCAATTTACATTATATTTATAGCTATTCAGATTCCAAGAATTAATAATAGAATAACAGCCTCCGAGCTTAGGGTTATAGGTGAGCAAGGTGAGAACCTAAATGTTATGCCACTTGCGGCTGCTTTAGAGTTGGCTAAGCAACGTGGACTAGATTTAATAGAAATTTCAGCAAGTGCTAAACCACCAGTTGCTCGCATAATGAGTTTTGATAAATTTCGTTATCAAGAAGAGAAGAAATTTAAAAAACAGCGCGCGGCTCAAAAATCTGGCGGCATCAAACAAGTTCAAGTGGGAGTGCGTACGGCTGGCAACGATCTTTTAATAAAATCAAAGAAAGTTAACGAGTTTTTAAATGAAGGCTACCGAGTAGAAATTCTACTAGTAGTGCGTGGCCGTGAAAAAGCTCACAAAGATTTTGCCATGGAAAAAATGAAAAATTTCTTAACCATGCTCGACTCCACCCACAAAATAGCCACTCGTCCACAGTTTGTAATGAAAGGAATCTCAATTCAAGTTACTAAATAAATATATGCGTAAAAGTGTTTCTAAAAGAATAAAGGTTACCGGCACCGGAAAAATGATTCGCCGTAAAATAGCACAAGATCATTTTAAGTCTAAACATCCATCTTTTCGCACTCGCAATAAGAGAAAATCTTTAGAGGTGTACGGAAAAAACATAAAAATTTTTAAAAAATATCTAAACAGTAATAACTAAAATATATGACACGCGTTAAACGAGGCGTTAATGCCCATAAAAAAAGGGAAAAAGCCCTTAAGGCCGCTAAAGGTTTTCGTTGGGGTAGAAAAAATAAAGAAAAACTAGCGCACGAAGCATTAGTGCATGCTTGGGACCATATGTTTCATGGTCGCAAAAAGCGTAAACGCGATTTTCGCGGACTTTGGAATGTGCGAATTGGCGCGGCGGCTCAAGCAGAAGGCATGAAATATAGCACTCTTATAGATGCACTTAAAAAACATAGTATTAAGTTAGACCGTAAAATATTAGCTGATTTAGCTGAACACGAACCAACAGTTTTTAAGGCGGTGGTTGAAAAGGTTAAAGTTCAAAGGTAAAAGGTTAAAGAAAAATTAAAAATAACTCCGAAGGGGGTATTTTTACTCCCAGACATCCGATGACCTAGATGCAAAAATCTTTAATATTTTGGCCATCGGAAGAGCGAGATCACAAATATTACGGACTAATGAGCTGAGCCTCAGATTTTAGTGTGGCCGCAGGAATTTCTAAGGAGTGTGGCTGATATTTCCTTCGCAAAAATTCGTGAGCGCGCTTTAGGATAGCAAAAGTTTCTTTGTGTTTAGTTAATACTTTTTGAGCCTCCGAAGCCGTAAACCAACCAAAACCTTCGTGTTCTTCGGAAATTTTAATTTGATTTTGGCGAGTTTCTGCTAGATATAAAATTACTACTCTAAAAATACGCTCTTGCTGATATTGAAAAACAAAGCGCTCAAAAGCCTTAAATTGAGATTGAAATTTTAATTCGCTTGGGCGAAGCCCAGTTTCTTCTCTGATTTCACGCAAAGCAGTTCTAAAACTTTGCTCGCCTTGCTCAATTTTACCCTTAGGAAAATTCCAATAGTTTCTTCCCCGATAAAGCAACAAGTATTTTAAACCATCTTCAGTGCGTCTATATATAATTATTCCTGCTGAGACTGTTTTTTTCATGTTGCTCAAATTCTACCACAAAAATACCCTACTAGCAACTGCTAGTAGGGTATTTGCATCAATGTTCAATGAATTTTATAACGGCATGGAGACAAATCAAAATTGGCATTATGATGATCACAAAAAATACTGCCATGAAAATTCCGAACCTTATCAAAGAACTGCGATCCTTGTCGTCTGGGTATTCATTCTGACGATTGTCGTTACAGTCCATTACTCTCTCCTTAAAATAAATCGTTTTACATTTACTTCAGCATCCCTAGCATCTCCTCTACTCCACGCGCATTCACAATATCTTTTTTCTCCGCCCAACCACGACGAGCTTGCACCACGCCATATTCTAAAACAGAAAAATTCTTAACCGAGTGCGCATCTGAATCTATAGACATTCTAACGCCTGCATTCACGCATTTTCTAATATATTCATCCTTCAAATCTAGCCTATCAGGAAAAGCATCTATTTCCAATACAGTGCCAGTTTCACGAGCAACTTTGATAATCTCATCCATATCAATATCATAAGCAGGACGCTTATTGATTAAGCGCCCAGTTGGATGAAAAAGAATATCGGCGTGCTTATTTTTTATTGCTTTAATAACTCGATCAGTTTGCGCTCTACGTGACAAATTAAACAAAGAATGAACTGACACGCCCACCACATCTAGCTTTTCTAAAATCTCATCGGGTAAATCAAGCGTACCGTCTTTCAAAATATCACATTCACTGCCAGATAAAATTCTAAATTTTTTTCCAGACTTTTCTAATTTTTCATTAAGTTTATTTATTTCTTCAATCTGCTCCAAAATACGCCGCTCATCTAGGCCATTAGTCATAGCCAATTTTTTTGTGTGATCTGTTATAACAATATATTCTAACCCAACTTTCATAGCCGCTTCTGCCATTTCTAAAATAGAATTTTTCCCATCTGTCCAAGTAGTTTGAGTTTGTAAATCGCCTTTTAAATCTTTTAGTTCTATCAAGTTGGGGAGTTTGCAGTTCTGCGATGCTTCAATTTCTCCAGTCATTTCACGCAACTCTGGTTCTATATATTGCATACCCAATGTCTTATAAATTTCTTCTTCTAATTTTCCGGCAATCTGCTTATCGCCATCGAACAAGCCATACTCGTTTAGCTTTAAGCCTTTATCAATAGCTATTTTTCGTAAAGCAATATTATGATCTTTAGAGCCAGTAAAATAATTTAAGGCGACACCATAAGATTCTTTGGATAGCACGCGTACATCAACTTGCAGTCCATTTTTAAGCTTTACGGCAGACTTAGTGTCTCCATTCGCTAAAACATGGAGAACCTCTGGCATAGACACAAAATAATCCATTAACTCTTTCGGCAGAGAAGAAATCACTAAAATATCAATATCGCCTATAGTTTCTTTCATTCTACGCAATGATCCCGCAACTTCAACTCTTTCTACTCCATTAACACTTTTTAGACGCCGCACAATCTCACGAGCTAATGGCAAGGCTTCGCCTAGTGAAAATCTATTGCCTGATGTTTTAATAAATTCCAATCCGCGTAAAATATTTTGCTCGCTTTTTTCTCCAAAGCCAGAGAGCTTAGAGATCAATCCATTTTGAGCTGATTTTTCTAGGTCTGCCAAATTTTTAACCTCCAACTTTTCATATAATACTTTTATTTTTTTAGGCCCGAGCCCTTCAACTAACATTAATTTATTCAATTCTACGGGGAATTTTTTATGCAAGATATCCCAATCTTTAGATTTTCCAGTTTTCAAAAGATCTTCTATTGTTACCGTGATAGAAACACCTACTCCTGGTATATTTTCTAATGCCTTAACTCCACTACGCTCATAAATAGCAGAAATTTCTTCCCCTAAAGATTCAATAACTTCAGAAACTTTTTCATAAGCGCGCGACTTAAAACTCTCCCCATTCATGTCGAGATAAACAGAAATTTCGTTTAAAACTTTTGAGATTTCTTTGTTCAGCATTGCTGTTAACAACCCTTTGCTTGTGCTTTTTCATGACCAACCAAGTCTTATGTCACAAAAAAGTACAAGCAAAGGGTTGTTAGTGCCATTACCATTACTGATTAATATTAACTGGCGTATGATCCTTTATTAAAACTTCACCACCATCAGTGCGCGGAGGGAAAACTAAACTAGGAGCAATAAACAAAATTGCGGCAGAAATAAAAGCCGCAAACCCAGCCACGATAAAAACAATGTCATAGCCAAACCAAGTAGCAATCACTCCTCCTAAAAAGCTAGTGATGCCAATAGCAAAACCAACGCTTGTGCTGTCCAGTGACCAATCTAGCGAATAATGGCCCTTGTCTAGGTGTCGCGAAAACAAAGCCGACCAAGCTGGAACATACATACCAAAACCAATGGCTTTTAAAATTTGAATTAAATAAATATGCCAGACACTTGTTGCGAAAGAAAAAGAAATAGCAGAAAATCCAATCAATACTAAAGCGCCAATCAATGTATAAAAATCATCTCGCTCACCATCTGTTTTATCTAAAAATAAAGCAATTGGAATTTGGATGCTAGATTTTAAAATCCAATAAATAGCGGCGGCAATGCCAACAGTGACAAGAGATGCCCCGACTATTTCTCTGATCAAAAAAACAGAAAAAATAGGGTCTACTAAACCCCAACCACTAAAAAGCATTACATCGGCGATGATAAATCTTTTGATGAATTTACTGACTTTTAGATCTAGTGATATTTTGAGACGCATATTTTTTTTAATTACTGAAACAGATTATTAGATTTCTTAGCTCTTCCGATGACCAAAATATTGTAGCAACTTGCAAGTGGTCATCGGAAGAGCCTAATATTGAAATTTTTAAATTAGTTTCTCAATATCGAGACATCCGATGACCTGGGAACAAAAATCTTCAATATTTTGGTCATCGGATGTCAATAATACATTATATGGCAATGCTTTTACTGAATAACGTCGAACACTAATAAATTTTCTTGAACTGCAACTTTCACACTACTCCCACGCACAAGCTCTCCTTTCAAAATTTTTTCTGCCAAAACAGATCGTAATTTTTCCGAAATAACACCTCGCAAAGGGCGCGCGCCAAAAACAGGGTCATAACCAAGCCGCGCAACTTCACTGATTGCAGTGTCATCAAAACTTAAATCAATTCCTTGAACTTCTTTAACGGTAACTGATAAATCTGCTAACTGCAAAGAGGCAATCTTATAAATATGCTCTTGGCTTAAGGTTCTAAATACAATTATGCTAGAAAATCTATTTAAAAGCTCCGGCCTAAAATAAGAAGAGAGTTTGTTTTTAATTTCAATGGCAATTTCAGAAATAACTTTGCCCGCTTCAATAGACTCTTTAATAAATTCCGAATGCGCATTAGATGTTGCAACAATAATTGTATTTTGAAAATCAACGGTGCGCCCGCCATTATCTGTTAGCCGACCATCATCAAACACTTGTAAAAATAAATTTAAAATATCAGGGTGCGCTTTTTCAAATTCATCAAGTAAAATAATGCCATAGGGCTTTTGAATAATACTTTCTGTTAAGGCGCCCAACACATTACCATCTGGAGAACCAATAAACCTAAAGAAACTCTGCTTATCTTGATATTCAGTCATATCAAAACGAGTCATGGCATCGCTAGAGCCAAACTGAATTTTAGCAAGCATTTTAGCTAATTCAGTTTTGCCAACTCCTGTTGGCCCGACAAATAGAAAGGTAGCTATGGGCCCACCCTTTCTACTTAAACCACTTCGATATTCGCGCAAAGCGCGAGCCACGGCGCTTACGGCGTCATCTTGATTGATATATTTTTTATGAATAATATTTTCTAAGTCTAAAAGTATATTAGCTTCATCTTTGCTGGCAATATGAAGCGGAATATTAACTTTGCGCTCTGCGATTTTAATAATATCTTCAACATCTATTTTCTTATCGCCAATCTCGTTTGCAACCTCCAAAGATTCTTTGAGTAAGTTAAGCGCAGAAGAGGGCAGCGGCGTGGCGGCAAAATATTTGTGTGCAATACTTACAGATTTTTTAATCGCGGCAAAGGTAATGTCTATTTTATATTGCTTTTCTAAAATAATAGATTGATATGCTAATAATTTTTCAGCCTCAAACTCGGTTATCTCGCCAACTCTTATAATTTCAAAAAGAGAATTAAATTGGCCCATAGGCTCAATATATTGCTTATATTCTTTGGGTTCAGTAATGCCAATAACAGAAAAATGATCATTCTTAATAGCAGATAACAAAAGATCTGCCACATTAAGGGTGTCTTGGCCTGAAGTTTTTGAAAGTAAATGAATATCTGGCAAATATAGGATTACATTACCTGCACGCGTGATTTCGTCTATAATTTTTTGTACACGCTCGCGTAACTGCGAGGCTTCCGCGCCAGCGACTAAATTAGAAAGAGATAAAGCGACTAATCTTTTATCAAAAAGCGCAGATGGCACTCTGTCATGCACAATTTCAAAAGCTAAATGCGCAATAATTGTTTCTTTGCCAACTCCGGGAGTGCCCACCAAAAGCGCATTGGCGCTTTCTCTTCTAGACAATGCAATAACTAAACGCTCATATTCTGCGGTGTGGCCTATTAAAAAACCAATGCGTTCTTCGCGAGCGGCATCCGTTAAATCATCACTAAAAGTATCTAAGATTGGTGTTGGTCTAGAAGTCCAAGCACGATTTATAATACGATGCTTAACTTTCGCCGCTCGGGAAATTGCCAAACCAGTTAAAGAAGATGGGATGCGGCTTAATCCATAAAATAATCTTTGAGCAACTCCCAGTTCGGCTGCTATTTGTAAATCTTCTGACTTAATATTAAATAAATCAAATAAAGATTTTATAGCCGGCTCGTCAATAGCTGCCAACGCTGCCAATAAATCTCTAGGTTCTATAAATAAACCACCAGAATTAATGCTAATAGTATAGGCTTCAAAAACTAATTTCTCAATTTTAGCCAAAGAGTCACTCGTGGCCACAGCCATACTACTTTGCGATTTTAAAACACGCTCTTCTAGTTTAATTTTTAATTCTTCTAAATCTACATCTAAACTTTCTATAACTGTCGCAGTTTCACGGTAACCAAGCACACCCTCTAAAATACGCAAATAAATACTGTCGTTAAAAAATCTAGACTTCTTAAGCGCGCTTTCTAGTATATTTAAAGATTTTGGCGATAGATAATCTGCTACATTAACGCGCCCCTTAATATTTTTACTTAAATTTCTCTCTGCTTCGCCAATATGCAGAACTCGATCGCCTAAAAATAAAATAATAATCCAAGACACATAGTTAAGTTGCGTTATATCTGAAACTAGAGTTAGCGCGGCGACAACGAGAGCTACGGAATAGAAAATATAGACGCCCAAGCGCACCCAAAAACGATTTATCGCGCCCATTTTCAAAAGTGGCTCATCAAAGTATAGTTCTGTGTTTAAATTATTCATAATTTAGAACCCCAACATTAAATAAATAGGGATTAACGCCCAAATAATATAAAGAAAAATAAACATACCAACTACAAAAGTATATATCACGAGACTTATAGTAATACGAAAACCTCTGAAAATAAACCCTAAAAAATAGCCGATATAGGTAAAGTCCTTAAAAAGTGGTTGACCAAAATAACGCCAAGTGATTTTTAGCCCAAAAACACGATCTAACTTTTCAAGCGTGTTAATAGCCCAACCGCCGATAATAAAATAACTATGTACATACCAATGCACAAAAAATTGTCCTAAACGATAGAGCGCACGCTTTAATAAATAACTAAAGGCAGTCATTACATTTTATTATAGCATCAAAAGATGGCTACTCTCCCATAGACACCGTCATAGCCCGGTGCAATTTTTAATTTTCCAGTGCGAACACGCG
Organism: uncultured Candidatus Saccharibacteria bacterium; assembly: GCA_964366955.1. Classification (GTDB taxonomy): domain Bacteria; phylum Patescibacteriota; class Minisyncoccia; order UBA6257; family JAUSGH01; genus CAYIVT01. The sequence goes on from CAYIVT010000026.1 coordinate 9,202, forward strand.
TAACCCCTTCGGCAATTCTTGAATTGGAAGCTATTGCAATTTGCTTTTGTGACACATTTATCAGCACATTAAGTTCTGAACCAAATGCTAAAATTAATTTTAAATATTCTTTTTGCACGGCTTTAGATTTTTTTCCATATCCTAGTGCGGCGCCGATAATTTCATCTAATGGAACTAAATTACGATAAGGAACGCGCCCCTTATCACTACAACCTTCTTTGCGATCTGCAATTTGAGCCAAACGATTAAGCGTGCCGACAGTAACCTTGCTTCCACATGCAGAGCAAATATTTTTATGTTTTCTTGTTTGTTGTGGCGTCCAAATAACTTCGCAAACACGATGTCCGTCCAAATGATAACGCCCAGCCTCCGGAAAAAACTCAATGGTCTCGATAAATTTTTTCTTATCACTGATTGCATCTATAATGCCTTTATATGACAACTCACACTCAAAAACATTTGCTTCGCGCCCAATTCGCTCTAAGTTATGCGCATCGGAATTAGAAATTAAAGCCACTTTATCTAAATTAGACACGCGCCAATTCATAGCTGGATCTGAAGAAATGCCAGTTTCAACTACAAAAATATATTTTGAATTGTCGCCAAAACACTCTTCAATAGAATTGAACCCAGACATAGAACCAAATATCGCAAACCAAGGAGTCCAAATATGCGCTGGCACTAGAACCGCCCCATACCACAACGCAATTTTTAACAACTCTTCTGAATCTAAACCAATAATAGGCCGTCCATCGGATTTCAAATTGCCTATTTTACTAAGCGCTAAATTTATTTTTAAAGCAGATTCAAAGCTCGGCGTAAAAATTAAATTATGGACTCGTCTAGTTTTTCCGCCACGAGAATAAATACAAGAAATTTCTACTGTCAGCATAAATCTAGTTTCGGCGAACGTGCCTTTCATTGTTTTTTTCTTGAACTCTTTTCTCAACTTAAATAGCCCAGATTCTGTAGGTTCTAGTTTCTTTTGAATATCTTTTATCCATGCTGGATGAGTAAAATCACCAGTGCCAATTACGCTTATTCCTTTATCATCTGCCCAAGCATCTAAATTTTCTAGACTCATAAGCGGCGATACCGCGCGGCTATATTTAGAATGAATGTGCAAATCAGCGATGATTTTCATGATTTGATTGTAGCGCATATACTACCAAAGACAATCTAGTAAAATAAAAACAGCTCGATGCGCGCAATGCGTAATCGAGCTGTGTCCAGTTTATTCCGAAACTCTGCCGCTGGGAAAATCGAGATTCTCTGAATCATTACCACTTTCTTTTTGAGGAGTAACAATAGTTACAATTTCTTTTTTCCCAATGTCTAAATTTGTAAAGAATGTGTATTCATTCCAAACACCGCCATTGTCTTTTATGTGTCTATCTAATCTCCAACTTCCTAAAAGAATTTTTAAATCTTTATAATTGCCACGCGCGCCCTTCAAGCGTATTTCTTCTTCTAGTTGCAGCAGGCTAATTGTTCCTCCGATGCCAAGTCTAGAAAATATAATGTAGCAAGCTGTCCCTAGATCCACAGGAACTACCTCCTCGGTGAAGCCAAATCAACCAATTTTTTAGCAGGATTTTCTCCGCGAAAAGCAGCTTTGACTAACATCTCGGCCAGCTTAGGATTATCAACTTCATCGCAATCAAAACATTTCACGACTCCGCCGATGATAACCGAAATTTTGATTGCGACTGGAGGATGCACGAATACATTCTTCATTTTCCCTCCTCAACTAAAAAAGAACAACTTGCTCTAAGCCTTTTGCTATTATAGCACTAACATTATTATTAGTCAACTAAAGGCAGATGATACCACTTAAATGATCGCTGGCATGTAGATTCATGATTCTAACACCTTGAGTTGCTCGGCCTGCAATTCGTACGCTCTCCAATGGTGTGCGAATAATCTGGCCTTTAGCTGATAAAGCAAAAAGTTCTGTTTCTTCGGAAACTAGATGAGCGGCAATAAGTGATCCTGTTTTGGAAGTAATCTTGGCAGCTTTAACTCCGCTACCACCACGCCCCTGTGTTTTATATTCGGAAATTTTAGTTTGCTTACCATAACCATTAGCCATAACTGCTAATAGGCGAGCATCTTTTAAGTCTTTCTTTAAAATATCCATTGAACTCACATTATCTCCGGCGCGCAAACGAATACCGCGCACACCGCTTGCCCCACGCCCCATAGCTCTTATTTGCGATTCTTTAAAACGAATACCCTGACCCTTAGCAGTAGTGATAACGATTTCATCGCTACCAGATGACAGCTCTACCCAATTCAGTAAATCGTCTTTTTTGAGACTGATGGCTATAATTCCACTTCTGCGCACATTCTCAAAATCTTCTAAACTCGTCTTCTTAACATTTCCATTTATAGTATCCATAACTAACTAACCATTTCTATATTTGCCATACCTAACTACCGCGATAATTTTTTATTCAGATGGAATT
>CAYIVT010000027.1:0-11299 GCA_964366955.1 uncultured Candidatus Saccharibacteria bacterium
TGATAAAGATGGAGTTTGCGCAACTTGTAGGCAAATAGAATATAAGCAAGATAAAATAGATTGGGTGGCGCGAGAGAATGATTTAATAAAACTTTTAGAAAAATATCGCGGCCAAGGAACGCATGATTGTATAGTGCCTTTTAGCGGCGGCAAAGACAGCACTTTTCAGGCATATATTTTAGCACGTAAATATAAAGTTAAACCCCTTTTGGTTAGTTTTGATCACGGTTTTTATCGCCCGAATACTTTAGAGAATAATGAGAGAACCATTAAGAAGTTGGGCTTAGATTATATTAAATTCAAGCCAGATTGGCAGGTGGTAAAAAAGTTGATGCGCGAGTCTTTGATACGCAAGGGAGATATTATGTGGCATTCTCATTGCGGTATTTATGCTTATCCAATGCAAGTTGCTATTCAAACAAAAATTCCAGTAATTTTTTGGGGTGAGCCGACTTCTGAATATGTTAGTTATTATAGTTATGAAGAAGACGAGATTGTTGATGAAAAAAGATTTAATAGAGTTGTTAATTTAGGCATTAATGCTGAAGATATGGTTGGAATGTTAGATGGTAAAGTGGCTTTGCGTGATTTGTGGCCGTATACCTATCCAAATACCAAAGATTTGAAAGCTTTGGGTTATCGCTCTCTTTGTTTGGGCAATTATATTCCTTGGGATACACGAAAACAATCTGAAATTATAAATAAAGAATTGGGTTGGCAGGGTATTAAAGTTGAAGGAATTCCTTATGAAAGATATTGGTATGAAAAAACCGAAGATGCTTTTCAGGGTATTCAAGATTATTTAAAGTGGATTAAGCGAGGAATGTCGCGTATGACTCATCTGGCATCCATTGATATTAGAAATAATCGTATGACGCGTGAAGAAGGTTTAAAAATGATTGAGCAATATGAGGGTTATCGTCCCGCTAGTTTAGATGTGTTTTTGAAGGCAATTAATATGACCGAAGACGAATTTAATAGAATTGCCATTAGCCATGTTGTTTCTCCACACGTTCCGCCTGATTTGTCTAAAGTTAAGCATGGCCCAGAGCTTCCTGATCAAAAATTGTGGACAATAAATAACGATTTATAGTTTCCCTATGATAGTTGTTGTTGATTATGGTTTGGGTAATTTATTTTCTGTTGCTAAGGCGCTTGAAAGTGTTGGCGCTGAAGTTTTGATTTCTAGTAAGTCAGAAGATTTAAAACGCGCCTCGCATATTGTTTTGCCGGGAGTTGGAGCGTTTGCCGATGGTATGGATTATTTGAATAAAAATGGTTTAGCGGAAGCATTACAAGAGGAGGTTATTAAAAATAAAAAACCATTTTTAGGAATTTGTTTGGGTATGCAACTTTTAGGTGATGTTGGTTATGAATATGGCGAGCACTCTGGTTTAGGGTGGATTAAAGGAGATGTTAAGAAAATAAATGCTGAAAAATTTGGTTTAAAGGTGCCGCACATTGGTTGGAATAATTTATCTTTTAAAAAAGAATCAAGGTTATTTAGAGGCATAAGGCAAGATGCTGATTTTTATTTTGTGCATAGCTATCAACTGCACTGTGTTAACGCGAGTGATGTAGTTGCAACTGCATTTTATGGAGAAGATATTACTGCTGCTATAGAGAGTGATAATATTTTTGCGGTGCAATTTCATCCAGAAAAAAGCCAAGAAAATGGATTAAAATTATTGGAGAATTTTATAAATATCTGATGTTGCACATCCAGATATTCATTCAGGGGTCGGCTCAAGGTGGCCAGCGCCACCTTGGCCTCAATATCTCGACGACTTTTCGACTTCCTGCGGAAGTCGAACCATGCAAAGTCGTCTCCGATAAACCCCTTCATGAACATCTGGACGCGCAGCATGATTAGTTTTTATAAATAAATAAATAAATATGCTAAAAGTTCGTTTAATTCCAACCTTATTATTGAAAGATGGTCGAATGATAAAAACCAAACAGTTTGGTGTTTATCGCGATGTTGGCAGCCCGCGTACTGTGGCTAAAGTTTACGATGCTCAATTTGCTGATGAATTGATATTCTTAGACATTACTGCGACCTCTGAAAATCGGCATTTTTTGTTAGATACGGTAAGGGCTGTTGCTGAAGAATGTTTTATGCCTCTTACTGCTGGTGGTGGCATAAAAACAGTAGAAGCGGCGCGAGAACTTTTGCATGGCGGCGCTGATAAGGTTGCAATAAATACTGCGGCGATTGAAAATCCAAAGTTTATAACTGATTTGGCAAAAAAGTTTGGTAAGTCTACGGTTGTTGTTTCAATAGATTTCAAAAGAAACGCATATGGCAAAAACGAAGTTTTCTCTACTAGAGGGACGAAGCTAACTGGTTTAGACCCCATTCTATGGGCTAAAGAAGTTGAGAGATTAGGAGCTGGTGAAATCCTTTTAACATCAATAGATCGTGAAGGCATGATGAACGGGTATGATTTGGAGATGATTAAAGCCATTACTTCTGCGGTTGAAATTCCTGTTATGGCATCTGGCGGAGTTGGTACAATCCAAGATTTAGTAGATGGAATAAAAATTGGAGGAGCGTCTGCGGTTTGCGCCGCAAGCATTTTCCACTTTACTGATCAGACTATTTATAAAGCGCATTCTCACATGAAAGAGGCGGGGTTATTAGTGAGAAGGTAGTTTTCTCTTCTGTCTAAATATCAATTCCGGGGTCGGCTCAAGGCGGCCAGCGCCGCCTTGGCCTCAATATCTCGACGACTTTTCGACTTCCTGCAGAAGTTGGACCATGCAAAGTCGTCTCCGATAAACCCCGTCATCGATATTTAGACAGAAGCGCATTTAAATTAATAAGTATAACCTATGAAAATTTTAGCAATAATTCCAGCTCGCGGGGGGAGCAAGGGAATTAAAAAAAAGAATATTAAGAAATTTGCTGGTAAACCGCTTTTAGCGCACGCAATTAAAACTGCTTTTTGTTCTAAATTTATCAATCGCGTGATTGTTTCAACTGAAAGTGAAGAGATCGCGAAAGTAGCTAGAAAATATAAAGCAGAGGTGCCATTTTTGCGCCCTATGGAATTGGCGCAGGATAGTAGTAAAGTGTCAGATGCTATAGTACATTTGCTTAATAATTTAAAGCTTAGCGAAAACTATGAGCCAGATTATATTGTTTTATTACAGACTACTTCACCAATGCGCGAAGTTAGTGATGTAGATGGCGCGATTGAAAAGTTACTTGATAATAAAGAAAACGCTGATGCTATTTTAAGTGTTTGTCGCACAGAAGTCCTTTTGTTTACCTTGAGCGACGTTGGCTCTTTGCAGTTGGTTAGCTCTGAGGAGTTTTTAAAATCTTCTAATCGTCAGGAATTGCCTAAAACTTATAAATGCGATGGATCCATGGTTTATGTTATCAAAACTAGCATATTTTTAGAAAAGAAAACTTTTCTACCGCCAAGAACTTTGGGTTATGTAATTCCTAGATGGCGCGCTGTGGATTTAGATGAACCAGAAGATTTTATAGTGGGTGAGCTGATTTACAAGAACAGAAATAAAATTAAATTGAAACTTAAAAAGTTTAGTTAATACTTATCAACATGGACGAAATAGAAAATCTCTTTAATTTAAAAGATAAATTAGTTTTAATTACTGGGGGTCAGGGAGATTTGGGTAGCGAGTATGTGCGCACTTTAGTTTTAGCTGGAGCTAAAGTGGCAATTTTTGATATTAGTAAAAAAGTTAATCCTAAAGTGGAAGCATTGATTAATCAAGGATATAGCATAAAGAATTTTTGTTTAGATATTACAAACAAAAAATCTGTTCAAACGGCTTTTCTAAAATTGATTGAATCTTTTAAAGATACTCCGACAATTTTGATAAATAATGCAGGTTTATCAAGCCATCCTTCGGGTAGCGCAGACGAAAATGGTATTTTTGAAAAATACCCCGAAGAAGTTTGGGATGCAATGCTCGACTCTCATTTGAAGGGCGCGTTTATCGTTTCCCAAGTTTTCATTGAAAAATATCGAGCTGCTAATAAAAAAGAGGGTAGCATTATTAACATATCTTCCATATACGGAGTGGTTTCTCCAGAGCAATCCTTGTATGATTTTAGACGTCAGCGTGGAGAAAAATATTATAAACCCATTGGCTATAGCGTGGCGAAATCAGGTATGCTAAATTTTACGCGTTGGTTGGCAGAATATTCGGCTTATGAACAACTTGGTTTACGAGTTAATACCTTAGTTTTGGGCGGTGTTTACGCTCTTCAAGATCCGTTATTCGTAAAAGAATATAAAAAAAGGACTATGTTAGACCGCATGGCAACTAATAAAGATTTCAATGGTGCGATTTTATTTTTAGCTTCAAAAGCTTCCGAATATATGACTGGTTCGATTATAACGATAGATGGCGGCTGGACAGCGAGATGATTTATGGATTTATTTCAGAGAGATAATTTTTCTCAATCAGAAATTCGTTATAAAAAATATGACGGAGATTTTGGATTGTTTGCATCTGTTTTAAGAAATTATTCTAAAGATTTTAGTATAGACGCTATTGATCAGCTTGATAGGGCGGAAATTCAAACTCAAAATTATAAAGTATTTTCAGAAGATGCTAGCGGAGCAAAAATAGTATTGTTAGTTAAAAAATATAAAGTTTCCGATGATTTTGATCAGGTAGAATTTTATTTAAATTTATTATCTTTACTAGGCAAGAACGATAAGGGCTTGCTTGTTGCCAATATTCTAAAAACGGTGGATGGAAGTTTGACCACCAAAGTAGGCGAAAATCTTTATAGCGTTTTTGATTTTATTGAAGGTCAATATTTCCAACCGAATGGGCTAGCTCTTAGAGACGTAGCTCAAAATATGGCAAAAATGCATTTGGCTTTTAATGATCTTAGCGAAGATTATATCGCGAATATCGACGTTGCTAGTAAAGATGGTTATTATCCTTTTAATGTTGTAAAAAGTTATACTCCTCAGGATTTTGCCCATATGCGCGAGAAGATTATAAATAATTACAAAAAAGACGGCATCGATGATGTTCTGTTAGAGAAACTACCTATGTTTAGTCAAGCCGCTTTAGATGTTTTAAGTCATCAAAAAGAGATTATAAATTTGCCTAAAGGGGTAATTCATTCCGATTTTCATCCCCACAATGTTTTAATAAAAAATAATAAAGTTAAAGCTATTTTGGACTTCGAAAATGTGCGCTTAGATTATCAAGCGCGAGATGTCGCTTATGCTATTTATCGTTTTGGGAAACAATTTTTTGTTAATGGCAGTTTTAAAAATGAGCTGAAGGCGCCTCAATTAGTTGAATTATTTATTGATAGCTATAATTTGGTTAAGCCTCTATCGCATGAAGAAATAAAATTATTGCCAATTTTAGTTAAAGATGCTTTTATTCGCAAGCTTCTATTTGTTTTAAAAGGTGTTTATGAGCATGACAATTTGATGTGGAGAGGCGATTTACCTAAGTTTATTGTTGCCATAGACGAAATCAATTATTTTTGGCCAAAATAAAACTATGAATCGAAAATTATCTTTAGAAAAAATATTAGATTATATACCTTCTGGGGCGCAGACTCTAAGCAAGAACCCATCACAATTTGTAATTGGGGTTACTCCTTGTGTTGCCACTAAAGCCAAGGGCGCCTATTTTTGGGGTAACGATGGTAAGAAATATTTAGATTTAAAACTAGCCCTAGGCCCAATGGTTTTTGGCTATGCCAATAATCGGATTGATCGTAAAGTTAAGGAGCAGATTAAGCACGGAACTATTTATTCTTTGCCGTCGGAACACGAATATGAATTAGCAAAATTATTAAAAGAGGTGGTGCCATGCGCTGATATGAGTCGATTTTATTTAAACGGTAGCGACGCTACTAGCGGTGCTATTCGTTTAGCGCGGCATATCACTAGGCGAGATCATGTTGCGAAATGTGGATATCATGGTTGGCAAGATTGGAGCATAGGTAATAAAGTGGGTAGAAATAACGGTGTGCCAGAAATTATAAAATCATTAACTCATGAGTTTAATTATAATGATATTGCATCTTTAGAGAAGATTTTCATTGATCACCCCAATCAGATTGCGGCAGTGATTTTAGAGCCAGCAGCTAGCGAAAAACCTAAAGACGATTTTTTGCAAAACGTTAAGGCGCTAGCCAAACAAAATGGGGCTATTTTAATTTTTGATGAAATGATCACGGGATTTCGTTGGGCTTTGGGGGGCGCTCAAGAATATTTTGGCGTTATTCCAGACTTAGCTTGCTTCGGCAAAGCTATTTCTAACGGTTATCCACTTAGCGTAATTTGCGGGAAAAAGGAATACATGAGTCGGATGGATGAAGTTTTTGTTTCTATGACTTTTGCTGGATACTCTTTGGGATTAGTCGCGGCACTTGAAACAATCAAAATGATGCGCGCATCGTCGGGCAAGGTTCATAAGCATATGCATGCCTTGGGAGATTTTTTAATATCTGGCGGCAACAAGATTGCTGAAAAATATAAAGAGCATGTTGAATTCATTGGTTTTGGCCCGCATCCAGTTATGAAAATAAATGTACTTGATGACCATCTGAATAGGGTTGTTAAAACTTTTATTTGTCAGGAAATGAATAAATCGGGAATTTTTTTCGATTCTTCGATGATGATTGGGTTTGCGCATAAGAAATCAGAGATAATTTTTGTTCTTAAAGTGCTGGATGTAACTTTAAGAAAGATTCAGCAGGTGGGTGAATTAAAAAATTTAGAAAAACTTTTAGAGGGCAAGGTGGCGGCACCACGAACTGTGCGTAATATTCAATAATATGAAAAGTAATTTGAAGGCTATTATTTTTGATTGGGGTGGGGTGTGTTGCCGATCTGGTGAACCTTTCGCGTCTCCTGCTTTGCAAAAAGAGCTAAATATGACCCCTGCTGAGATTGAGTCTGGCGCCCAAGATATAAATGATGCCTACTATTTAGGAGATTATGATTGCAACTCTTTTTGGTTGGCAATTATACAGCGCTATAACCTTAAGCAAAATTCTGAAATCAACCCTCAGAAACTTTCTAATGCTTATTTAAATTCTTACGAAGCGTATGATGATGTTTTGGCTTATATTCTGTCTTTGGGTAAAAATTATCGAATTGGTCTTCTTTCAAAATTAGCGCCAGAGATGAGAGATTATATTAAAAAGCGCCATCAATTAGATAAATATTTTGAAGTCCAAGTTTTTAGCTGTGATAAAGATGTGCATTCTTCCAAGCCTGATGCAAAATCTTTTTTGAAAATTTTAGAGAAAATGCAATTAAAACCCCAGGATTGCCTATTCATTGACGATTCATTAAAAAATATATTAGCAGCTCGAACATTAGGTTTTAAGACTCTTTTATTTGAAAACAGGAAGCAATTTTTTAATGATATTAAAAATTTAATAATTGTATGAAAAAAAATTTTTATATTAAAATAGGAAATAGAAAAATTGGCGTGGATTATACTCCTTTTGTAATTGTTGAGATTGGCATTAACCATGGCGGCGATATGACAAAAGCTAAAAAAATGGTAGATGATGCAAGGGCTGCTGGAGCAGAGTGCGTTAAATTTCAATCTCATGTTGTTGAAGACGAAATGGTGGGAGTGGCTAAAGAAATAATTCCAGGACACGCCAAAGAATCTATTTGGGATATTATGAAATCTTGCGCGTTTAGTGAAAGCGAAGAACGAGAACTTAAAAATTACGTTGAAAGCTTGGGGATGATTTATTTGTGCACTCCTTTTTCACGTGCAGCTGCTTTAAGGCTAGAGCGTTTAGGTGTTGTGGCATATAAAATTGGTTCTGGAGAATGTAATAACTATCCGTTGGTAGAATTGATCGCATCTTTTAAAAAACCAGTAATTCTTTCAACGGGAATGAATGATATAAGCTCTATTAAGCCTAGTGTTTTGATTTTTAAAAAATATAAAACTTCTTTAGCTTTAGTGCATTGTGTTTCTATGTATCCGACGCCTTATAACAAAGTTCGTTTGGGATGTTTAGCGGATTTGAAAAAGAGTTTTCCTGAAATTGTTCTTGGTTTAAGTGATCATTCTTTAGGAAATTATACTTGCTTTGGTGCTGTGGCTTTGGGGGCTTCAATATTAGAAAAGCACTTCACTTCAACTCGCGATTGGGAAGGTCCTGATATTGCTATTTCTATTAATCCAGCAGAACTTAAAGATTTGATTATTGGTTCGAAAGCGATTTTTGAAGCTCGTGGCGGTAAAAAAGAAATTTTAAAAGAAGAAAAACCGATTATAGATTTTGCGTATGCTTGCGTTGTTACAACGGATAATATTAAAAAAGGAGAGAAATTTACTAAGGATAATTTGTGGGTTAAGAGGCCTGGCACTGGAGAAATTAAAGCTCGAGAATATAAAAATATTTTAGGAAAAACAGCTTCTCGAGATTTAGAAGCCGACATTCAATTGAAACGCAAAGATATTAAGAAGAGTTAACATTGGGTATATTGAGTATATGTGATAATGCTATTTGCCAGCTTTTGCTATTGTATTTTCATGACCAACCGGGTCTTATGTCACAAAAATACAATAGCGAAAGCTGGTTTTGAGTAATAAAATTAATCATGAAAAACATTAAGAGAAAAATTTTATTTGTTACTGAAAGGCGGGCAGATTACAGTCGCTTAAAGCCAATAATGCGTTTGGTGCAAAAAAGCCAAAAGTTGAAGTTGCAACTTTTAGTAACTGGTATGCATCTTTTGCGCGATTTTGGAAAAACTAAAAAAGTGATTGAAAGCGATGGATTTAAGATTGACGCAGTGCTTCCCATGTTTGGCAAAAACGATGAAGATAATGGAGCTTCTATGATTGCTGGTATGGGTAAAGTTTTAATTGGCATGGCGAAAGTCGTTCCCGCCCTTAAGCCCGATTTAATTTTTTGCGGCTTTGATTTGGGGGCGCATTTAGCGGCGGCTATTGCTGGCGCACATTTGAATATACCGGTTGCGCACATTCAGGGTGGGGAGGTTAGCGGCACAGTTGATGAAATAATTAGGCATGCTTGTACAAAATTTTCTCACATACATTTTGCGGCAACTGATAATAGCGTGGCGCGTATTTTGAAACTCGGAGAAGACCCTAAATATGTTTTTAATGTTGGTAGTCCCAGTTTAGACACTATTAGAAATATAGAATATTTGCCCAAAGAAGTTATTTGTAAAAAATATGGGCTTGATGCTAAAAAGAGATTAGCGATTTTTTTACAACACCCCGTAACAACTGAAGTTAATCAAGTTGAAAGTCAAATTAGAGAAAGCATAGGAGCTATTAAATTAGCAGTTAAGAAACATAATTTAGAAGTATTGGCCATTTATTCCAATAATGATGCTGGCGGCAGAAGGATAGTAAAATTGTTAAAGCAATCCGAAATAAAAGTTTTGCCGCATGTAGTTTATGAAGATTTTTTGCGTCTTTTAAAAGTGGCAGATGTTTTAATCGGTAATTCTAGCACTGGAATTCACGAGGCGCCATCTTTTAGCTTGCCAACCGTGAATATTGGCACACGTGAGCAATTTCGTGAGCGCGGGCAAAATTTGGTAGATGTGCCAAATAGTAAAAATGAAATTTTTATGGCAATAGAAAAAGCGTTATCTGATAATGATTTTATTAAGCTGGTTAAAGCTGGTAAAAACCCTTATGATAACGGGGATACTGCCAAAAAAGTGGTAGAAATTTTAGAAAATATAGAATTACCCCCTGTTCAAAAAATAATAACTTATTAAATATGAAAATTACTTGCAAAATTTGTGGCCACAATGAATTTTCAGTTATTAGAGATACTTTAAGATACGACGTTAAGCGTAAAGTTTTAAAGTGCAAAAAATGTGAATTTGTTTTTTTAGAGCCAATAGAGTTATCGGAGAGTTTTTATGCTACTAAAAAATATCGCGCAACTTATGGTCCTAACCTTAAAAAATCTTCAACAAGCAAAGAAGTTTTTGAAATTTATAGTCCATTTCAGGAGCCGATCGTAAAAGAAATTAAGTATTTGTTAAAGAAAAATTTGAAGATTCTAGATGTTGGATGTTCTACTGGGCATTTTTTGAATGCCTTGAAAGGTAAGGTGGGTACGCGCGTTGGTTTAGAATTGAGTCAAGACGAAGCCACTTTTATTAGAGATAATTTAGATTTTAAGGTTTATAGCGAGCCAATTGAAAACGTAGAAATTAAAGAGGGGCCATTTGGATTGATAACTTGCTTGCAAGTTTTGGAGCATATTGATGATCCTCTAACTTTTCTGCAAAACATTAAGAAAAATCTTAAAAAAGATGGGTATTTATATTTGGAATTGCCAAACATAGATGATGTGATGATTAAAGATTATAAAGTGGCTGGTTATGAAAATTTTTATTATCGCGAGCCGCATGTTTCTTATTTTTCTATAAAGACTTTGAAAAGGTTACTTGAAAAAGCTGGATTTAGAGGAACTTTTAAAACTGTTCAGCGCTATAATTTTGTAAATCATTTAAGCTGGCTTTTAACTGGCAAACCGCAAGATAATTTTGTTATTGGTAATTCTATTCCTGTTTTAGTTTCTAACGCAGGCGCTAACCCCAAAGTTAAAAAAGCGTTGAATAGTTTTATCAAAAAAGCGGATGAAGATTATAGGGCTTTGATCGGTAGGCTTAATTTAGGGGAAAGCATAACTTTTTTAGGCAAACAAAAATAAATTTGCATTATTTAGAATATCTTGTTAAACTATATTTTGTCACTTTGGGCTCTTTGAAAATTTTTTAGGGAGGTACCTGATGTCGTTGCCTTGGCAAGTTGTGTTAGTTATTTATCTTTTAGTGGCTCGCATAATTGTGCCTGTTTTCAATAAGCGTATTGCGAGTGACCCGTATAAACCTAGGAATCTTCTAATGCAGTATTTCTTAGCTGCTATTCTTGCTATTTCGGTAGCAGGTTTTTTCGGTGATTTTAAGATACGCTGGGAATTAGGCGCTGTTGTTCTGATAGGCGTATTTAACGCCTTTGCTTGCTACGCTTATTGGCAAGCTATTGATATTAGCTTGAGCAAGACCTCATTGTTTACTCAAGGTGATGACCTTATTACTTTAGGGTTAGGTTTTTTGATTTTGGGTGAGGCTAAGTTTTTAACTTTAGGCTTAGGAATTGGAATATTACTTTGTTTCGGTGCAGTGATGCTGTTCGCTTATAATAAATGGCGTTTAGCAAAGGAAGACCATAACAATAAAGTCACAAATAGAGATTATAAAAAGAAAAGTTTGCATTTGTCGGTTTGGATAGCGATTTACAGTATTATTTG
>CAYIVT010000028.1:0-11128 GCA_964366955.1 uncultured Candidatus Saccharibacteria bacterium
GCACTAAATATTATTAAAAATATAGAAGACAATTTTAGATTTCAAGAAAAGGTTAGATTATTTGAAATAGGGAACGTGTTTTCTAATAAAGATGCCAGTGTTTTAGAAAATACTAATTTAGTGATTGCGGTTGGCTTAAAAAAATCAAATTTGGTTATTGAGCTTAAGGGGATTTTCGATGCATTTTTTAGTGCGTTAGGTTTGGTTAATTATAGCTTTGAAGACACAGAAGAACATAGCAAGTTCTTTAAAAAGCACGAATGTTTAATAATAGAATCTGACCATCATGTTTTGGGTTATCTTGGAACATTAGAGCCTAAAATTTTAAAGTCTGTAGCTTTTGCAGAAATTAATTTAGAAAAATTATTAAAGCTCGTCACTGAAGAGCGCGAATATGAGGCTTTAGCTAAATTTCCGAGCGTAGTGCGCGATATTTCTATGTTAGTTAAAAAAGAGGTGCGCGTGGGTGACGTTTTAAGTTTGATTCAAGAGGTGAGCCCGAAATTAGTCTATGACGTTGATTTATTGGATTATTATGAAGATGATGCCAAAATGGCGATAGACGAAAAAAGTTTAACTTTTAGAATCGTTTTTCAATCTAGTAGCCGCACTTTAACCGATGAAGAAGTTGGCATAGAAATGTCTAAAATAATTTTTGTCCTTAAAGAAAAACTAGAAGCAGAGATTAGATAGCTTGTCTTGCGATTTTTGCTATGCTATATTAGCATAGGTTGGATTAGTTGTGTTCTTTAATAACTTTTTAGGAGAATAGCTGATGAGGAATTGGATTGTTGATTTTTGTCCCACTCGTAAGTTGGAGTGTTGAGCATGGATAGGAAATTTAGATTTCCAAATTGGATACTCTGCGCTTTAGCAAGTATTGTAGTATTTTCAGTCAGTGCCTGTTTAATTGCTGGCGCCTGTTGTGCTGAAGAGCCCAAAATTGAAATTACTGAAAAATTTTCAGTGATGGTAATGAGCGATTATTTTGAAAATATTACTGGCAAGATCAAATTTACGGTAATGAATTGGACGGAAAAAGACGAAAGTCAAGCATATAGAGACGAAGAAGTTGGTCGGCCAGCAACAATGGGAGAAATTTGGTTGGCAAGTGTGCCTTTAGAAGCCGTGACCGTGGTAGAGAAAGATGGCATGAGTGGTTTTGATTGGGCAGAAGCCCACAGAATGGATGGTCGCGGAAATTGCTCCAAAGTTCTTTTGAAAGTTGCTCGCAAGGTAGATGTTGCTTTTTGGAATAGCAAACTTGATAAATACAAAAAAGATCGCGAAGATTTTTTGAAAAATCCTATATTGCCCCCCCCAACGACAACAGAAGATAATTTTCCTTTTGCAAGCATTAAAAATTATCCAAGCGAGGAATATGTAGTTATTAGGGAATATATGGGACAAGATAAAACTTCCAATTCTCCTTTGTATAAAGCACGAGAAGTTCGTCTTGATGGGCTAGATGTTAATCTTCGCACTGATGGTGCGTGGTGGAACTCCGTAAGGTGCGTTGGTGCTTTAGAAGTTCCTAAAAATGCGAGTATATCTGGACGTTATAAACAAGCTACTCTTCTACTAAGGTTTGATGAACGGAAAAATATTACGCGTTTTCGCGAAAACTTTGTTAGGTGGCGCGAAGCGCATGAAATGTATAAGCGAGATCATGGCTTAAAATAAAAATTTCCCCCGAACGTGAATATTTTCACATTCGGGGGATTTTATTTTATTTTATGTGCAAGCCTTTTATTTTAAAACTCAATGGCTCTGGTCCCCAATGAGCAGCGATTCGGCAATGGCCATCAGCGCATCGTGTTAGTAATAAGATTTCATCAGAAAACGCCTTGTTCGGCATAAAATGAGCCAGCATTAGTAGATTAACGAATAGATTAGTGCTTAGATTGTTAATTAATTCTAATATTTGCTTAGGAATATATGTTACATCAAAGCTTTCCCACGGTAAGACTTCGCAAAGATGCTTATCTTCAAGTTTAGCTATTTCCTCAGGATTAAGAGATTTTTGGCTAATTAGATAAGACCAAAAAGTTTTAAGAGAGCTAGCTAAATGAGTTTTAGCAACATCTTCTAAGTTCATGCCAAAGTTAGAATCGAATCCTTTAACGAAAATAGAGTTGATTGCAACGGAAGTTGCGGTTAAGCCAGCTATGTTTAATCCTATACCACATTCAGAAACTAAAGCTGGTTTAATGCCAGCCGCACACTCCGATAAAGCTATTTCGGCCATAATTTTTTTACGTAATGCATAAGGGGCTTTAGCGTGCAGCAGTTCCAGTTTTTTAAGATTTTCTATTTTTGCCAATAATATTTTAGAATCATCAGTAGATTTTTCTTCGGAACTTTTAAAAATTAATGAAAGCGTATCTACGCCCAAAATATTTTCTCTAAACTTTTCAAAAGTACCCATAGATACCTCCTTATAAATTATCAAAGAGCATAATCCTTATCATACCCTATAAAATAAATCATAAATATGCAACTATTATAATGTGATTAGTTTTTTGAAAATTTAATTTAGGAGATTATGCAATGCAGAAATTTGACCCTCAAGCATTCCTATCTAATTTAAAAGAAGAAGCAGCGAACCTAGGTTTAGATTTTAGTCTTTTCTTTAACGCAATTAGAGTAGAGCTTAATCGTAATCGTCCCGATAAAAAACAATGCTTGAGATTGGCGCAGTTAGTTGGTTTTGATATAAGCCTTAGTCAGGAAACCATAAACCATATTCCTGACTGTTAGTTTTGTTCCACTTTAGTTAAGTCTGCATGGATGAAATCTACTAGCGAAGAAGATAGACAAGAAACTTTTGAATATGTAATGCAAGCATGTAATATTCCTCCGGAACATTTTGAGGCTAAATTTTCTGACGAGTCTGCAGCCGAAGCTGGCGATCCACACCTGAATTATACAGATATGATTTGCTTTAATACTATAAGTCAAGATAGGCGCAATCATAGAACAATTTGTAAACAATGTGATATGATCATGCTTATTTTTGAAACAATGCCTCTTCCCGACCTTGTTTAAGGGTCGGGTTTTTGTTATAATTAATACATTATATGGCCACTCAAAAAGGAGAAAAAAAAGAAGAAATAAAGCCGAAAGTTGATTTTAATAAGCCAACTTCATATACTGCGAAAGACATATATGTTTTAGAAGGCTTAGAGCCCGTGCGCAAACGACCGGGCATGTACATTGGTTCTACTGGTCCTGATGGTTTGCATCATTTAGTTTGGGAAGTTGTAGACAATTCAATTGATGAAGCTATGGCTGGTTATGCTAAAACTATTCGTGTTGAATTGTTGCCGAATAGCAAGGTAGCAGTATCTGATGACGGTCGAGGTATTCCAGTAGAAATGCATGCGCAAACAAAAGTTTCTGCCCTAGAAACAGTTATGACAAAACTACATGCAGGAGGTAAGTTTGGCGGTGAATCATATAAAGTTTCTGGAGGTTTGCACGGTGTTGGCGTTTCTGTTGTGAATGCTCTATCAACTCATTTGCAAGTAGAAGTTTGCCGCGAAGGCAGTTTATATATACAAGAATATAAACGAGGCGTTCCCCAATATAAAGTTAAAAAAGTTGGCAAGTGTGGAACCAACGGCACCAAAGTTATATTTGGAGCAGATCCAGAAATTTTTACTAAAATAGAATATGACTACAAGCGCATTCTGGAGCATTTACGCCAGCAAGCCTTTTTAACTAAAGGAATTAAAATAGAAGTAGTGGATATGCGCGATCCTAGCAAGCAAGAATACCATGCTTTTTATTTTGATGGCGGTCTTCTTTCTTTTATAAAATATTTGAGTAGTTCCGAAAAAATGCTTCAGCAAGTTCCTTTTTATGTTGAGAAAGAACACGAAACACTAGAAGTAGAAGTGGCTTTTTCTTTTAACGATGAATTTGAAACTAAAGAATTAAGTTTTGCTAATAATATCTATACCCCAGATGGCGGAATGCATTTAACTGGTTTTAGGTCGGCCCTAACAAGAACATTAAACGATTATGCTCGTGCCAATAATTATATTAAATCTGCTGACGAAAATTTAACTGGTGATGATGTTCGAGAGGGGTTAGTGGTTGTGGTGTCAGTTAAAATTCGCGAACCGCAATTTGAGGGGCAAACTAAAGCTCGCTTAGGCAATCCAGAAGCGCGCACAGCAGTAGAGGCGGTAGTTGGTGAAGCATTAAAAGATTTTATGGAGCGCGAGAGCGTTGATGCTCGTAGAATTATTGAGCAATGTTTATTGGCAGCAAAAGCTCGAAGAGCCGCTAAAGCCGCCAAAGAAACAGTCTTGCGCAAAGGGGCATTAGAAGGCTTGACTTTGCCTGGTAAGTTAGCAGATTGTTCTAGCCGTAACCCAGAAGAAAGTGAATTGTTCGTAGTAGAAGGAGATTCTGCTGGTGGCAGCGCGAAACAGGGGCGCGATAGACGCTTTCAGGCAATTTTGCCGCTTAAGGGTAAAATTTTGAATGTAGAAAAGGCACGCATTGATAAAATGCTAAGCTCAATTGAAGTTAAAGCACTGGTTATTGCTATGGGCACAGCTATTGCAGAAGCTTTTGATATTTCAAGATTACGCTATCACAAAATTATTTTAATGACGGATGCAGATGTAGATGGCGCGCATATCCGCACCCTTCTTTTGACATTGTTGTATCGCCATTTCCCAATAGTGATAGAAAGGGGACATCTTTTTATTGCTCAACCCCCACTTTATAGAATTCAAAAAGGCAAAGAAGTTCTATATGCTTATAATGATATTCAAAAAGAAGATATTATAAAAAAGATGAAAGGTGATAGCGAGCGAGAGCTAAACATTCAACGCTATAAAGGTTTGGGAGAAATGAATCCTTCGCAGCTTTGGGAAACTACGCTTGATCCAGAGCATAGAGTGCTTAAGCAAGTTAGTGTGGCTGATGCAGTCATGGCGGACAAATTATTTGATATTCTAATGGGCGAAGAAGTTAGTGCTCGTAAAAACTTTATTCAAACACATGCGCTTTCTGTAAAGAATTTAGATGTTTAGGATTCTGACTACTTTTATTTTTTAAGAGACTAAAAGCGTAGTGCAGCCCTCGTTAAAGCCGGAGGCTCGAGGGCGAAACGGTCTCGCAAAAAGTAAAAGTAGTCAGAAAAATAGCTTGTATAAATTGACAATATTAATATGCTTAGTTATAATGTAAAACATTACTTTTATGATGCAAAACATTAAGATTTTTTTGCAAGAATCTAGACAAGAATTTAGCAGAGTCAATTGGCCAACATTATCTGAAACAGTTAGGTTAACAACTATGGTTGTTGTGATGTCGCTTGGCGTAGCAGCATTTTTAGGTATTGCAGATTTTGCATTTACAGCATTATTATCAAAAGTTATAGAATATCGTTCTCTGTAGTATTTTTATGATAAATTCAGAAACAAAACAAGAAAGACATTGGTATGCCGTGCATACTTATTCTGGATATGAAGACGCTGTTGCGCGTTATCTAAAGCAACGCGTAGACACTCTTGCCATGGGTGATAAAATTTTTAGCGTTATTGTTCCAAAAGAAAAGAAAATTAAAATTAAAAATGGCCGCCGACGCACCATAGAAGAAAAAATTTATCCCGGCTACGTTCTTGTTGACATGGTCTTAACCGATGATTCTTGGTATGTTGTGCGCAACACCCCGCGCGTGACTGGTTTTGTTGGGTCAGACAGCACAACACCAGCGCCTCTTTCACAAAAAGAAGTTGATGAGTTAATGGTTAAAATGGGCGACGGAGAAGAGGGCAAAAAGTTTATGCTAGATGTTACAGTCGGAGATGTTGTTCGTGTGACAGATGGTCCATTTAAAGACTATGATGCAAAAATTTCTGAAATAGATGCTGATCGCGGCAAAATTAAGGTATTGATTCCAATATTCGGACGTGATACAGTGGTTGAGTTAGATTCATTACAGATACAAAAAATATAATAAATAAAATGGTAAGGCATTTAGAATTTTGGTTAAAGTCAACCTTTAACCTTTAACCTTTAACCTTTAACCTACTAGGATGGCTAAACCAATAAAAACAGTTTTAAAATTACAAATTGAAGCAGGAAAAGCTAATCCAGCGCCACCAATTGGTCCAGCATTAGGGCAGCACGGTGTGAACATTGCTGATTTTTGTAAACAGTTTAATGCCGCAACGGCGCAGATGACGGGCGATGTTGTTCCAGCAGAAATTACAGTTTACGAAGACCGCAGCTTTTCTTTTAAACTAAAAACTCCCCCAGCTTCTGCGTTGCTCAAAAAAGCAGCTGGTATTGAAAAGGGTTCTGGCGAACCAAATTTAAAAAAAGTTGGCAAGGTTACTAAAGCAGATCTGCGAGCTATCGTAGAACGCAAACAAGTTGATATGAACACAGAAGATATGGAGGCAGCTATGCGAGTGATCGCTGGCACGGCCAAAAATATGGGCATTGAGGTGATTGATTAGAATACTAGATAAACAAAAATAATTAAATTACCAAAAAACTCTACTTTTGTAGAGTTTTTTGGTATGTTTAAAAGAGTCTTTTAGGAGAATAAATCTTATGGCAATAGAACACGGCAAGCTCATTGTTTTAGAAGGTCTTGATGGCGCCGGGAAAGGAACTATAGTTGCTGCACTGCGAGAGCATTTTAAAAATAGAAAAGATTTTTTGTTTACTCATGAGCCAGGCGGGACTCCACTAGGCGAAGATGTACGGAAAATTTTACTTGATAAACGATATAGTAAGATGCATGTTAAAACCGATATACTATTGCATTTTGCTTATCGGCCAGAACACTATAAAAATATTATTTGGCCAGCATTGGAAAAAGGTATTAATGTAGTTATGGATCGTTGCGATATATCCACTTTTGCTTTTGAAGTTTATGGTCGTAATAGAGCAGATTTATTCAATGAAACGATGCGTCTTTGCGCTTGGGTTCGTGATTTACCTGATGATTACATTAAATCTGGCCAACATATTTTTGATAAAATTATTTTTTTAGACCTTGATCCAGAAATTAGTCTTAGTCGCATTACGAAAAGTAGGGGTGTAAGTAGTTTAGATAGATATGAAGTTCAGGGATTTGATTTTCATAAACGTGTTTATTCTGGTTATCACGAACTTCGTGAAGATAAGTTGTTTGGTCCATGGAGTGTTGTTAATGCGAATCAAAAACCAGAGGATGTAGCTAAACAAGTTATTGGGATTGTAGAATCCACGATCAAATCTCGCGCTCTATAAAGTGCGAGTTTTTATTTGTATGTTATAATAATTTTATGACTGAATTTGAAACAAAATTAAATGAACTTTTGCTTATTACGGCAACACAAAATGCGTCTGATTTACATATTGCCGTTGGCCAAAGGCCAACAATTAGAATAGATGGACGGTTAGTTCCTATTAGTCAAGAACCTCTAGTGACACCAGACACTGCTAAGGGTTTAGTGATGGCCTTATTAACTGAAGAGCAGCAGAAAGTTTTTTCAGAAGAAAAAGAAATAGATTTTGCTTACGCGTTTGAAGATAAAGCGCGTTTTCGTGTTAACGTATTTTTCCAAAGAGGGTTTATGGCGGCAGCTTTACGTTTAATTCCTGCAAAAGTTAGAACCATAGACGAGCTTGGCTTGCCGCCAATTTTGCATGAGTTTGCCAAGCTAAACCAAGGATTTATTTTAGTGGTAGGCCCAGCTGGACACGGAAAATCAACAACTCTTGCGGCAATGGTTGACGAAATTAACCATACAAGAATGGATCATATAATAACAGTTGAAGACCCTATTGAATATCTTTTTGCGCAAGATCGTTCAATAGTGTCACAGCGAGAAGTTAAAATAGACACAACTACTTTTCATAGAGCACTACGCTCTCTTTTGCGACAAGATCCAGATGTGCTTATGATCGGTGAAATGCGTGATGCTGTTTCTATTTCAACTGCTATGACAGCCGCAGAAACTGGTCATTTAGTTTTTTCTACGTTGCACACTAATTCTGCTTCGCAGACAATAGATCGCATTATTGACAGTTTTCCTGCAGATCAGCAGGGTCAAGTAACTTCTCAGCTTGCCGCTACTTTGGTGGCGATCGTTTCCCAAAGATTAGTTCCTAAAATTGACGGTGGACGCGTGCCAGCCTATGAAATTATGTTGGCAAATTCTGCTGTTCGTAATTTAATTCGTGAACGTAAAAGTTATCAAATAGATTTAGTTATTGAAACAAGCATGCAAGAAGGTATGCTTACGCTCAATAGGTCTATGGCTAATTTAGTTAGAAATAAAATTGTCACTTTAGAAAGCGCAGAGATTTATTCTCTTAATCCAGCAGAGCTTCGCATTATGCTAGAGAGAATGTAATTTTTATGATTTATGAAATATCAATACGTTGCACGAACCAAAACAGGGGAATTACAAACTGGTTATGTAGAAGGCGTTAACAAAGAAGCCGTTTTCAATACTCTAACCGGGCATAGTTTATTCGTTCTAAGCTTAGAAGCTCCCAGCAAGCCTTCTATTTTTTCACCGATTTTAGATTTTTTTAAAAGAGTAAAATCTATTGATTTAGTTGTTTTCACAAGACAGTTTGCGACCATGCTGCAAGCTGGTATTTCATTGGGCGATTCACTTAAAAATCTTTATCGTCAAACTAATAGCCCAGCATTAAAAGAAGCTATTTTTGAAATTTCTAGTGATATAGATTCAGGACTTTCTTTATCGCAATCATTAAGCAAGCATGGCGTCATATTTTCAGAATTTTATATAAATTTAGTTCAGTCTGCTGAAGTCACTGGGCGAGCAGAAGAAGTTTTGGGATTTTTAGCAGATTATTTAGAAAAAGAACACATCGTGCGCTCCAAAGTAAGAAGTGCCATGATTTATCCGATCTTTGTCATTGCAATGTTTTTTATAGTTGGAGGAATTTTAGTGGGCGTGGTGTTTCCGCAAATTGGATCTATTTTTGAAGAATCTGGCGTACAGCTTCCTTTTGTTACCAAAGTTCTTTTATCAACAGGCAATTTTTTGGCAGATTGGTGGCTAGCTTTAGTTGTTGTTTTAATTATACTAGCTGTTCTGCTTTTGGATTATGGACAGAGCAAAGAGGGTAGAGAAGTTTATGATCAACTGTCTGTGCAGATGCCTTTTATAGGAAAATTATTTAGAAAAGTTTACGTTGCAAGATTTGCTGAATCTACTAGTGTTTTGATTAGAGGCGGAATTCCTATTACGCAAGCCATTGAAATTAGCAGTCATAACGTTGGTAACGCTATCTATAAAGAATTACTTCAAGAAGCCGCTGATGGCATTAGGCGCGGAGAATTATTGTCGCGTTTAATGGAAAAAAATGAAACTTATTTTCCGCCGATTGTTTCGCAAATGATCAGCGTTGGTGAGTCTACTGGAACACTAGATAAAATGCTTTCACGCTTATCTAAATTCTATGAACGTGAGGTGGATGACTTAGTGGGTAATTTAGTAGAGCTTATCCAGCCCGCATTAATGGTTGTGGTTGGCGTTATGACTGGGCTACTTTTTGCTTCAATATTGCTTCCAATTTATAATCTTGTGCAAGCATTTTAAAAATATATTATACTTAAACTATTATGAAAAAAAATAATTTTGGTTTTACTTTAATAGAAGTTTTAACAGTCGTAGCTATTATTGGATTATTGTCATCCGTTATTTTAGTTGGTTTAGGTTCTTTTAGGGCTAGAGCGCGTGATGCGCGGCGTATAGCAGATTTACGCACAGTGCAAACTTCACTGGAGTTATACTATACAAAATTTAGTCAGTATCCCCAAGACGTAGCTTGGGATGCTTTGCAATCTGAACTAGTTAATGCGAATATTGGCATAACTAAAATTTCTCAAGATCCTTTATTTGGTCGAGCTGGTTATGACCAATATGCATTTGATGGTTCTTCTGATAGACAAAGCTATATTTTGCGTGCTCAACTAGAAGACACAAGTAACCCTGCTTTAGTAGACAGCTTCCATGGCTTCACAGGTTCTCCAATTCCAGGCATAACCATAGATTGTTCAAATACAGCCTCTAAGCCTTACTACTGTGTTCAGTTTTAGTTTCCATTCTTAAATCATGTCTTTCGTTTTATTTATGCCAAATGCACATAATGAAGCGATCGCTTCATTATGTGCATTTGGCCCTTGACACCCATCCACTTCTCATGTATTATCTAATTTAGAATTCCAGAACTGTTCTCTGGAGTTACTCGAAGTTCTTTTAATTTTAGGAGTAGGGATTATGTCAAATCTCGTTGTTAAAATCAAACGGGATCAGAAAGGTGGAAAATTTAAGTACGATAAGACTGAAAACGGTTGGGAGCTCCTACGCCCAGGAGCTCATGTACCAGACCACGATTTTAGTCTTGAATTTTTTCCAGTGCTCGTTGATAAAGAAAAAGAAATCAAAGGATCTGAAATGTTCAGGAGGGCAATTTTAGGAAAATGTTCTAGTCAGTATATGCTAGAGTATTTTCTTGAAAATCCAAAAGTAATTCCTACGGAATTATAAGGTAAAGTCCTAGTTTTCGCCGACACTCTTTGGCTCGACGGGGGCTATCTCAAGGTTCCGTACCTCGACTGGGATGGCGGCAAGTGGTGTCTGAGTTTCGACGACCTCGATTACGGTTGGGACTCCGATGATGTATTCGTTCGTCTTTGCGCGTAAGTTTTAAACCCTTGGAATTTTTGGCTCCTTGTAACTAAATTTACCCCTTGGATTTTTTATCCCCCCTTGACCTTTACTGCTTCCCGAGTTTCTCGGGAAGCAGTCTTTTTTTGTGAAAAATTTTATATAATAATTATGGATAGTAGATTAATATGTTCGCGGCTACTCGGCTTCGGGCGATCGAATTCTAGAATTAGTAATGCAGAGTAGCATTGGGTATTGCCTTATGCTAGCGTTGTTATTAATTTCTTAAAAACTTAAAACTACGCGGTGCAATGTGCTGGCAGGCTAGGAATTGCCGAGGCCTTAAATTAGATTCAATTCTGAATTCGCCATTTTGGCGAACAAGGAAAAGTTTTTTGCTAATATTGATCAGGAGATTTTAATTAAGATTTTAAACGGAAGAATTTTAGATAAAAATGTTA
>CAYIVT010000029.1:0-10775 GCA_964366955.1 uncultured Candidatus Saccharibacteria bacterium
CAAGATGAATGGGTCATAGAATGCAATTCTAAATCAGATTTAGTTTTTGATATTTTTGTTAGGATGATCCATTGCGGGGGTGGGTTAAATTTTTGGCACATCGCATCACCAGAGGGCAACCCGATGTCCGGGGATTTCCTCCAAAGGAGGAAAAGGTTACAGACAAAAGCAACATGATTAAAGAAATAAAAATACAAATAGCTAAATGGTTACTCGATCCAGACGGAGAGAAAATTTTTAGCGATAAGTTAGATGATTTAGAAGCAGAGCTTAAAAAAAATAATCTTTATAAGATTTATGCAGATTTAGAATTGCCGCTTTATGATGTTTTAACAGAAATGAGTCGGACAGGAATTTTAGTGGATAAAGAGGCTTTGCTTGAGCTGAAAAAGCATTTAGATAAAGAATTGGTAGAATTAGTGAAGAAAATTTATGAATTATCTGGGAAAGAGTTTAATTTAAATTCTCCAAAACAGTTAGGCGAAGTATTATTTGATGTTTTGAAGATTAAATCTAAAAAGAAAACTAAGGGCGGAGGGCGTTCTACTGGCGTGGAAATTTTAGAAGAAATGCGAGGGAGTCATGTTGTGGTAGATTTTATTTTAAAATATCGAGAATTATTTAAGTTGCAGTCTACTTATGTTATGCCTATTTTAGAAATTGCTAATGCTTCTAGAGATGGCAGAGTGCATACTACTTTTTTACAAACTCATACCGCAACTGGTAGATTAAGTTCCGAAAACCCTAATCTACAAAATATTCCCACTGGGACAGAATTAGCTAAGAAATTGCGATCTTGTTTTGTTGCGAAAGAGGGGCATTCTTTACTTTCTTCAGATTATTCTCAAATTGAGTTGCGCGTTTTAGCACATGCGTCGCAGGATCCAAAAATGATCGAGGCTTTTAATAATGATTTAGATATTCACAAAATTACAGCAAGCAATGTTTTTAATAAATCCTTGGAAGAAATAACTAAAAAGGAGCGGCAACTAGCTAAGACTTTAAATTTTGGAGTGATATATGGCATGGGTGCGCAAGCTTTTGCTCGTAGTAGTGGTTTGAGTTATGCGGAAGCAGAAAAGTTTATTGCGGAATATTTTAGTGATTTTAAAGAAATTAAAGTGTGGCATGAGAAAATTATTAGAGAAGCAATGTCCTATGGTTATGTTCAAAATTTAAATGGGCGTAAACGGTGGTTGCCGAATTTGATTTCAGATAATTTTAGGAGCATGTCAGAGGCGCATCGGGCGGCGATTAATATGCCGATTCAAAGTTTGGCAGCTGATATAATAAAATTAGCGATGCTTGCGGTGCGACGCGAGTTGCCTAATGTGTCGCTTATTCTTTCTATTCATGATGAATTGGTGTTTGAGGTGCCGGATGTTATGCTAAAAGAAATAGCTGATAAAATAAAAATAATAATGGAGGGAGTTTATAAATTGAGCGTTCCGTTAAAAGTAGACGTGGCGTTCGGGAAAAATTGGGCGGAGATATCTTAGTTAATAGCTATGTTCAACTTTTTATTTAATAAAAAAAATAGTGAGCCGGTGGACGAAGCTTTTTCAGCAGTGTGGTTAAGGCCGATTATTACTGAGCTTGCAGATGCGGTAATTGCCTATGATGAAGATTTTAAAATTTTAATTTTCAATCAAAAAGCTGAAAAACTTTTTAATTTATCAGCTAATGCTATTTTAGGGCAAGAATTATCTTTAGATAATGCCAGCGATGTAAAATTAAAATTTTTAGTTCAAGTATTTTTTCCGTCTTTAGCTCCGAGCGTTATTTTAAAAACAGAAACTGGGGTTTATCCGCAAATAGCAGATTTAAATTTTGAAGAAGCTCATTTGCGTGTGACTACCAATAGAATAGTAGATGCAACAGGCGCTTTGCAGGGTTTTACGAAAGTTATAAGAGATCGTACTCGTGAAGTGGGAATATTGAAGTCTAAGAGTGAATTTTTAACAGTTGCGGCGCATCAATTACGAACCCCCTTAACTGCAGTAGATTGGGCTTTTGAGGGATTGCTGAAAGATAAAACATTAAACAATGATTCATTAGAGCTTGCGCAAACAGGTGGGGCTGCTGCTAAAAAATTATTAAAAATAGTGGATGATTTATTAGATGCAGCTAAACTTGAAGATGGCAAGTTTGGATATAAGTTTGAAGAACATGATTTAGTATCATTTATAGATAAATTATTAGTTGAAGCAGAGCTGATTGCTAAAGAATATAATGTTAAGTTATTTTTTGATAAACCAGAAAAATTTGCAAATAACTTATTTTTTGATGAATCTAAATTGGGTGTAGCTTTAACTAATTTAATAGATAATGCGATTAAATACAATGTTTCTAATGGTACGGTGACAGTTGAAGTGCGAGTAGCTAGCGATCCGCGTTATGTGCAAATTAGCGTGGCAGACACGGGTGTTGGTATACCGGAAGGAGATATTAAAAAATTATTTACTAAGTTTTTTCGCGCAGAAAATGTAATGCAATTTGCCACAGAAGGTTCTGGTTTGGGGCTTTATGTAGTGAAAAATATTATTATGCGACATGGAGGCAATATTTGGGTGGAGTCTCAATTGCATAGAGGCACAACTTTTTATTTTACTTTGCCGATTGATTTTAGTCTTATCCCGCAGAAAGAATTGATTATTGAAGAGGAGTTTTAATTTTATTATCTTTGGCACTTTGGACAAAAATGCGCGCTACGCTGTGCTATTTTTATTCTTACAATTTTAGAGTCGCATCTTTCGCATACACGCCCCTCTCGGCCATACGCTTTGGCATGTAAAGAATAATTACCTTTTTCTCCACTGGGATCACGATAGTCAACGATAGATGAGCCGCGTAATCTTAGGGCTTTTTTAAGAACAAAACGAATTACTTTAAATAATATAGTTATTTCGCGCACACTTAATGAACCAGCTTTTTTTAGTGGATTAATTTTTGCGTACCACAAAATTTCGTCTGCATATATATTACCAATGCCAGATATAAGAGTTTGGTCTAAAAGCATTGGTTTTATTTTTAGTTTTTTAAAGCGCAAAAGCTTAGCTAATTTTTTGACGGTGAAATTTTTATTGAATGGGTCAATGCCTAGCTTTTTTATTTCTGGCAAATTTTCCAAAATATTTTTTTCTCCTAAGTGAATAGTGCCAAATTTTCTAGCGTCAGAAATTCCCAACATTAAATCATTATCTAAATAAAATAAAACATGAATATAGCCGTTAATTTTTTCTTGCATCGGCCCAGTGCTTATTGGGATAGCTTTGTTATTTTCTATTTTCCAATTGCTTATTAATGGATGCCCAGTCATTCTTGGGTGAATTATTAAAGCGCGATTACTATTTAATTCTATTTCAATGTATTTTGCGCGGCGTTTAATGTTTAGAATTTTTGAATTTTTGATTTGCTGCGAGAATGCTTTAAAGTTTTTTGGAAGTTTAACTATTTTTTGCCAATCACTCCAAACGTTTAAAATCGTGCGTCCTGTTATGAGTTTTTGAAGGTCGTCAACCATTGTTTGTACCTCTGGGAGTTCTGGCATAAGATAATAGTATAACTTCAATGATTATTTTTCTATATGGGGCTGATTCTTATCGGAGACAACAGAAATTGAAAATGATGGTGAATGAATATCAAAAAAGGCATTCATTGTTTGCGTCGAGTGAGTGCGATTTAGCCGCCGAAGGCGGTGTTTTGAAACTGAAAGATTTATTATCTATGCAATCCTTGTTCGACTCGTTGCGGTTAGTTGTTGCAGTTAATCCATTTTTTGTTGAAAAAGAAGAATTAAAAAATTTAAAAGTATTATTAAAAAATTATTTAGAAAATAAAGCGGTGGTGTTGATTTTGGAAAGCGACGAAAAACCTAAAAAAGAATTTGCTTTTTTATTAGAAGAACCAGTGCAGGCTCAAGAGTTTGAGGTGTTAACAGGGAAAAGATTAGAAGATTTTGCACGCAAAGAAATGCAAAGTTTAGATTTAAAAATACCAGAAAATTTATTTAAAGAAATTTTAAATTTTTATGCTGTAGATACTTGGGGGCTCGTGACAGAGCTTCGAGTAGCTTCGTTAGCAGGGAAAGTTTCTGGAAGGTTGGAAAATGATACGATGGAGAGAGGCAATATTTTTAATAAAATATCAGAACTTAGGCGAGGAAACCTGAGGATAACTTTACCTGTTTTAGAAAGATTGTTGGATAGTGAAGACGCGGCAAAAATTTTTAATTTGTTGGCTTATCAGGTCGGAGTAAATGAGAAGGTAAAATTTGCTGATTATGATGTGATGATTAAATCTGGAAAAATGGATTATGAAGAGGCGCTTTTGGGATATGTTATAGAGTCTAGTGTTTAGAATTTAAAAAACAGCCAAGTTAGGCTGTTTTGACTGCTAATTTTTTAGATAATCTAGACTTGAGACGAGAGGCTTTATTTTTTTTAATAACATTAGTTTTTGTTGCTTTGTCTAGAGTTTGATAAACTGCTGGTAAAGCTGCGGCGGCCTCGTTTAACTTTTTAGATTCTACGAGCTTTTTAAATTTCTTGATCGCATATTTAAAAGCCTCAGAACGTTTGAGGTTTTCGATGTGATGTTTTTTGTTTTGCCTTAGAGCTTTTTTAGCTGAGGGTGTAATTGGCATATTTAGTTAGAAAGTGTAAAGTTTAAAAAGAAAAATTAAATAGTATATTCAACGATATAGATATACTAGCTTAAAATAGTGTACTTGGTCAAGTGTTGACAAAAGTAATTAAAATGCCATAACAAGTTAATACTTGCTGTGGTATTTATATGGCCTACATGCCGTTTCCGCGATTTTCTCGATTAGCAGGCCAATATTTCTTATCAAGCGCAGAAACTACGCCAGATTCAAAAAATTTCATTTGTTCTTGGTTGGCACCCATGTTTTCTAGCTTTTTTCTTGCTATGCATACGTCCATATTAAAATCAGCTGGAAGAAAGTGTGGTGTATGCACTAGATCAGATATTATATCGGTGATTATTTTGGCGTTTATCTTAGGATTTTCAGCAACTACTTTTGGATTAGCCCCTTTCTTTTTAGCAGTCTTTTTTTTAAATTTTGATTTAAGCATTACTTTTTTTAAATCTCGGACAATATTTTTGCCTTTTCGTTCTCGGAGGGTGTCTATTCCTGAAAATAGCTCAGATCCTGCAACATCAATGGTCCACGGGTTCCATTCCATGGTGCCCATTACCCAACAAGTTCTTGATTTTGTTGCGCCATTTTTAGTCAGTCCCTTTTCGGATATGCTTCTGATAACGCAGATTTTTCTGCCTTTATAACTGTGAACACTAAAATGAATTGTTCTTTTTTTAATGAAAACTTTTTCTTTTGTTTCATTTTCTATTTTCATGCGCGACTTTCCTTAAAATAAGTTATTAAAGTACTGTTTATTTATATACTCAATAAGTGTTATAGTCAAATGATGATTCATTCAATTTTTGGAGTAGTATCTCAAAAAGCAGAAAATTTTGTCGTTGTGGAAGCTGGTGGAATAGGCTATAAAATTTTTATGTCTAAAGCGATAATGCCTAATGTGTCAAATTTAGGTTTAGAAATTAAAATATTTACTTATTTACAGCATAGAGATGATGCTATGACTTTATATGGTTTTTTGTTGGCTCGTGAATTGGAGCTTTTTGAAAGATTAATCACAGTTTCTGGAGTAGGCCCAAAATCTGCAATGGGCATTATGGGCGTGGCAAGCGTTGATCAGTTAGCAATTGCTATCAACGAAGGTAAGGCAGAGCTTTTAACGCGTGTTTCTGGAGTAGGCAAGAAGACTGCCGAAAGAGTTGTTCTGGAACTTAAAGGTAAACTAAGCTTAAGTGGTGCTCGAGCGGGGCAAACCCTAAATTTAATGGAGTCAGATGCTGATTTAGAAGATACTTTAGTTAGTTTGGGTTATACGCACGGAGAGGCTCGGGGTGCTATTTCTAAAATTGAACCAAGTGTGATAGGTTTTAAGGAGCGTTTGCGCGAAGCTTTGAAAAAGGCAAAGTAGCTATTGGAGGTCTACGATACGTGAATAGAAAGAGTTTGGCTATGGTTTATGAACATGGCAGGTTGATGTGGGTGTTTAGGGTTATAGCTAGCAAGAATGGCGTATTGTATGAGGTATTATTATTACGTATTTATAATAGCCATATGCAGGAAGAAAATTTTGGAGATGGGAAAATTGTGAAATATTTTATAGTTGAACGAGGAAATAGTGGGCGTACAAAAAAAAGACCAGCAATCAATATGCAAGATTTTGAAAAGTTGATGGCTATAGATGGCCTTTCTAGTAAACACGATAATTTAGTTGGTGCAATTTTTGAAAAGGTTTTTAGTTTAGGTTTTGTTGTCGGCGTTGAAAATAAGCTATTAGCTAAACGGATTTCTTTAAATGAATTTACTGATAGTTTAGTTAAAATAATTGAAGCTTATAACTTTAGTGTTCATTCTGCGAAGAAAGTTTTGAGAAATATCTATAGATGCGGAGTTTGGTGTGGTGAGAGGTGGTAGCAAAAGTGGCCGTGCGATAAAACGTACGGCTTTTTGATGAGCTTAGTAATTATTATGACTAGGTTTAACAAGTAAGTGCATAACTTGATTTCGCTCTTACGATGACCCAAATATTGAAGCAAGTTGTGTTTCGGTCATCGTAAGAGCTCGAATATTAATTTTAAAAATTAATTCCCAATATTTAGCCATCCGATGACCTGGGGACAGAAATCTTAAATATTTTGGTCATCGGATGGCTGGGAGCTTAAAGATTTGAAGACCTTTACAATTTGACACTTTACTATTTTTGATGCTATGATTTGTAGGTTAGTAAAATGGTTGTTTTGTTTGGTTCTTTGATAAAGGAGGAAGTATATGAATGGTGTGAAGTTGGGCTTCAATATTCCTTTAGTAATGTTAAATTTTAAGATTTCGAATAAGTTGGCGTTGCCGAAGATGGTTCTCGAAAGAGAGCCCGAAAATTGCATTGAAGGCGCTGAGCGGTTGGCGCGAAGCCGAAGCGGTATCCAAGTTATCGATTCAACTGAAAGAGTTTTTCTTTCGGGAATCATTGGTCGACTTGCAGTGGTTGGTTATAGCTTAGTTATTGCATGGAAACATGAAAGAAATGAGATTGTTGGACGTAGAGAAAAAAGATATTGGATCGTGCGCTATGAATTTGCGTGGCGCGATCCCAGCCATGTTCCTGTGATCATTGAAAACCCTGAACAGTATGAAGCGATTTTGGTTGAACTTCAAAATGATCTTTGTTCGTGTACTTCTTGGCGCACGCGCGCTTTCTTGAATCCGTATTATGGAAAAAAAGGTGCTGTTGAAGGAATGGGCACGATTAGCGTTGACTGTGATTCTCGAAATGTTGATGAAAATGTTCTTGCAGATAATGTTCTTTATATTGGTGATCAGACTAAGAACTTGTGTTTGGTTGATGTTCGTGAATTTGGTGAAGAGAGAGGGGGGGGGCGTAAGTCACCCCCTGACGATTGGTATCAAATGATTTGAAATCCTGCCGTTCCGATGTTTGTG
Source organism: uncultured Candidatus Saccharibacteria bacterium (assembly GCA_964366955.1). GTDB lineage: Bacteria > Patescibacteriota > Minisyncoccia > UBA6257 > JAUSGH01 > CAYIVT01. Next base: position 7,556 of record CAYIVT010000029.1, read on the forward strand.
ACGAAAGTTGCAAATGTCGGAACGGCTTTTTTGTTGCTCATATCGCATAAATGTTCTAAATTTATATTATGATTGGTGAGCTTAAACAATATTTGAATAAGATTATTGATGTGAATGTGCCACTTGAAGTGGCAAGCGATGATAAGTTTGGTGATTATGCGACTAATGTTGCTTTTGGGTTGGCGAAAAATCAAAAAAAAGCTCCTATGATATTAGCGCAAGATTTGGCTTTTAAAATACAAGAAACTGATGTTGAAAAAAATTTTGATAAAGTTGAGGCAGTAGCGCCGGGGTTTATAAATTTTAGGGTTTCGGGGGAATATTTAGTGAAGAACTTGGGGGAAGTTTTAGGAAAAAAAGAGATTGCTTCTCCGCCAGCTGGCGGACTCGCAATGACGAAAAAGAGAGTACATTTAGAGTTTATTTCCGCTAACCCGACTGGGCCACTAACTATGGCAAATGGTAGGGGCGGATTTTTGGGTGATGTTTTGGGAAATGTTTTGAGTAGTGTTGGCTATGAGGTAACGCGTGAATATTATGTTAATGATGCTGGTGTTCAAGTCAAAAGACTCGGCGAAAGCGTGCTTGCGGCTTTAGGGTTGATGCCAAAACTAGAAGAGCATTATCAAGGTAGTTATGTGGAGGAATTGGCGGAGAAATATAAAGAAGAGATAATTAAAAAATCAAAAATTAAAAATCAAAATGAAGAAAATATTACTGAAGAAATTGGGCAGTTGGTTGCCAAAGATTTATTAGAGAAGATTAAAAAGTCTATACAAAATGTTGGGATAAATTTTGATGTTTGGTTTTCGGAAAATGAAAATTTGAGAAAAAAGAAAATGTTAGATGAAACGCTTAGGATTTTGAAAGAACGAGGTATGGTTTATGAAGAGGCTGGGGCTGTGTGGCTGAAAAATCAAAAGTCATTAAAACATGAAAACACTAGAACATTAAAACAAGAAAAAGATATGCTGAATGATGTACACGCAATGGCTGGCAGAGAAAATAAAGATTATGTTTTGGTAAAGTCAGATGGCGAGCCAACATATTTTTTGGCAGATATTAGCTATCACTATAATAAATTTGTAACAAGGGAGTTTGATGCTGGTATAGATATTTGGGGTGCCGATCATCATGGATACGTTGAGCGGCTTAAAAATGGTCTTGAGGCAGTTGGAATATCAAAAGAAAAATTAGAGATTATTTTAGTGCAGCTGGTGCGATTGGTGCGCGGCGGCGAAGAAGTGAAAATGTCTAAACGCAAGGGAGAATTTATTACATTAGATGAATTAGTGGGAGAGGTTGGGGTGGATGCCGCGCGGTTTTTCTTTTTGATGTATTCGCCGAATACGCACATGGATTTTGATTTAGATTTAGCAAAAGAAAGATCATCTAAAAACCCCGTGTATTATGTGCAGTATGCTTTTGTAAGATGTTATGCCATTTTACAAAAAGCCATGCCTATCGGCAGGCAGGCACAAAATGAAAAGCGAAAAATGCAAAACAGCACAAAAATAACAGATTATGATTTTAACACAGAAGACGAATTAAGATTATTGAAACAGCTCGTGCAGTTGCCCGATATTGTTTTACAAACAGCAGAAGATTATCAAGTTAATCGTTTAACGCGCTACGCGACAGATTTAGCGCGAGCTTTCCATAATTTTTATGAAAAAGAGCGAGCTATAACTGATAATGTCAAAGAAACCGAAATGCGGTTGGCTTTAGTAGAAGCCACAAAAACTATATTTGAAAAACTTTTTAAAATTTTAGGCATTAGTGCACCGGAGAAGATGTAAAGTAATTGCGAATAATGCGAATTGGAGTCGTAAATAACGCAAATATGAAAATTGTTTTGTTTGATATACCAGAAAAAGAATCGGCGCAGCGCGCATGGCTTAGAGAAGTTTTGAAAAATCTAAAATTTACTATGTTGCAAAAAAGTGTTTGGGTTGGTAATTCTAGTTTACCTGAAGAATTTATGAATGATTTGCGCGCAAGAGGTATAGATAAATTTGTTGAAATTTTAGCAGTCACTAAAAGTGGAACCTTGCGTCAACTTTAGCAATGTTTTTGGATGTGTTTATGAGATGTCCAATATCAAATCCGATCGGATTTGATATTGGACATTACAGAGTTAAGATAATAATTAAGATGTTGGTAAAAGTTGAGTATTTACGATAATATAATGGAGTAATCGCGAATAACGCGAATGGAAGCCGCAAATAATGCGAATATAAATAATATGCTACGAGGTTTAAAACAATTTAATTTGCCAGAAATTGAGGCGCAAGTGCTTAAATTTTGGGATGAGAGCCATATTTTCGAAAAGAGCTTGAAGTTGCGGAACGGTGCCCTTCGACAGGCTTCGTCAAAGGCGAGGCAAGCCATGCCTACCAGCAGGCAGGCTCAGGGCAAAAAGTTAAAAACTTTTCGGTTTTTTGATGGGCCGCCGACTGCTAATGGCCATCCGCATATTGGGCACGCGGAAACGCGCGCTTTTAAGGATATTATTCTACGCTATAAAACTATGCGTGGTTTTTATGTTCCTCGCAAGGCTGGGTGGGATACGCATGGGCTTCCAGTGGAGCTTGAAATTGAAAGAGAGTTGGGATTAAAAAATAAACAAGATATTGAAAAATTTGGCATTGCTGAATTTAACGAAAAAGCTAAGCAGTCTGTGTGGAAATATAAGAACGAGTGGGAAGAGTTTACTAAAGCCATTGGGTTTTGGATAGATTTAGATAATCCATATATAACTTATGCTAATAATTTTGTGGAGAGTTTGTGGTGGGTAATGGCTCAGGTTTCTAAGCGTAAGTTGATAAAAAAAGCGCATAGAATTGTTCCTTGGTGTCCGCGTTGTCAAACTCCGCTTTCTAGTCACGAATTAGCGCAGGCTTATAAAATTACTAAAGATCCGGCGGTATTTATAAAATTAAGCGTAAAGCGTAAAGTGAAAAACGAAAAAGAATTTCTATTAGTTTGGACTACGACTCCGTGGACATTGCCTGCGAATGTGGCGGTGGCGGTTAATCCTAAATTAATTTATGTAAAATATAAGGTTGGGGAAGAATTTGTTTGGTCGCATAGTTTGCCACCGACAGTTAACGATGTTGTGCCAGAAGCAATGGAGCAAATTTTGGGCGTTAAAATGGTTGGGTGGGAATATGAGGCGCTATATAAGGCAAAAGTTGACGAAAGATTTTATAAAGTATTA
>CAYIVT010000030.1:0-10686 GCA_964366955.1 uncultured Candidatus Saccharibacteria bacterium
AAATAGATAGAGCAGTTTTTCCTGGAATGCAGGGCGGGCCGCACAATAACGAAACTGCGGCAAAAGCTGTGGCTTTTCTAGAAGCTCAAAGCGCAGGTTTTAAAAAATATCAAAAACAAATTGTTAAGAATGCTAGCGCGCTTGCTGCCGAGCTTATAGCTCGAGGGTTTAAATTAATGACAAATGGCACAGATAACCACTTAATGCTTTTGGATATGCGTAAATTTGAAATAGATGGGCGTATGGCTGAAGAACTTTTAGAACATGCTGGGATAACAGCCAATAGAAATTCTTTACCAGAAGACAGCAAGCCCTTGCGGCCTTCAGGCGTGCGCTTGGGAACTCCAGCTATCACTACCCGTAAAATGAAAGAACAAGAAATGAAACTTATTGCTATCTTTTTTGAAAGATTATTTGTTAAAAAAGAATATCCTCTTACGATCAAGCGAGACGTGGAGAAGTTATGTAAAAAATTCCCCATTAACCCTTAAGCTTTAGCCTTACACCTTTAACCTAGTTACACATGCTCATAAACGGGAAAAAAATAGCGGAAATAATTATAGCAAAACTAAAAACAAAGCCAGCACCCCAAAAGACGCTCTCGGCTATTTTAGTTGGTGAAGACGAATCTTCTGTACGTTTTGTTAGAAAAAAAAGCGAACTAGCCGCCGAACTAGGAATTAAATTTAAAACGCACAATTTACCAGATTCAATATCAGAAGAAAATTTACTTTTTGAGATTAACAAAATATCTCATGATCCAAAAGTTGGGGGTATCATTGTGCAATTACCCCTCCCTAGTCACATCAACCGACAAAAGATACTGAACACCATCGATCCCAAAAAAGATATAGACTGCTTAACGAGCATCAACCTTCAAAAATTTTATAGCGGAGATTTTTCTTTAGTATCGCCAACAGTTGGCACACTTATATCCATTTTAAAATCTCTGAATCTGTCAGGTCTCAAAAATAAACCAATAGCAGTGGTTGGCGCTGGAGTGTTAGTCGGCGAACCTGTAGCAGTTTGGCTAAAATATCAAAACGCTACTGTAAACATAATAAATCAAAGATCTTCACCCGAAGAACGCAACCAAGCACTTAAACAAGCTGAAATCATAGTAAGTGGCGTTGGCAAACGTGGCATCATAAAAGGCGAAGATATCTCCGCTGGTTCAGTTGTTATAGATTTTGGCTATCCACCGGATATTGAAGCAGAGTCCATAAGCAAAATTGCTGCCCACTATACCCCCACCCCAGGCGGCACTGGCCCAATTGTAGTTGCTGAACTTTTTAAAAACTTTTATCAGCTGAATTTCTAGTAAAGATCTCGGGGTAATTATATATGTCCATTTTCATTTCCGATCGGAAATGAAAATGGACAACAAAAATTTGTAATTAAATATTAACTAAGCTAGTATGAACAAAGTGAGTTTTGATGGGATCTTTAAAAAGGAGGGGCAATGAATTACCCACCCGGAATTATCGATAAAAGAAGAAGATACAATGCAATCTTGATGCTATTTATAATAGTCTTAATTACTGTGACGGAATGCTTTTCTCTTAGCAATATACTGATATCATACATAGCAATATCGATAACAGCCTTAGGAGTTGCTATACTTATATATTTTGACAATAAACTTTGGGAAAAATACTGGGAAAAATACAATCATCGTCAAGAATATTGTCCTAAATGTATTTCAATACAAGACGAAGGCTTGCATTGTACTAAATGTGGAATAAAACTCATTCCAACACCACGCTGCCAAAAATGCAATAGCAAACTTAAACTTACTAAAAAAGCTATAGAACATCACTCTAGTGGAAACCTTAAACTTCCTACACCCCATTTCTCAAATTGCGGCGAACCAATCCCAAATGTTAATCCGATCCTCAAAACATAACCCAAAATCCCAGTTTGCGTTTTTCGCAAACTGGGATTTTTTTACTTACTAACCACAACTGGAGTAACTCCACTCTCGATGAGTGCCTCCACTTTTTTGCGAATAGCTTCGCTGGTTTTTTTATCCTGCTTTAATTTTTCTTTAACCGCCTCTACGCCAACGCCTAGTTTTTCTCCTTCATAAGAATATGAATTGCCGCTTTTAGTAATTGCTCCATATTTCACACCGGCATTTAAAATGTCTCCTTCGTAAGAAATGCCTTCGCCGTACATAATATCAAACTCTGCCAACCTAAACGGCGGAGCCACTTTATTTTTAACGACTTTAGCATTAACACGATTGCCGACAACCTCTTCGCCTTTTTTAATCTGCGCACTTTTACGAACATCAATTCTAACTGAAGAATAAAATTTTAAAGCGCGACCACCTGGAGTTACCTCTGGATTTCCAAAAACAATGCCAACTTTTTCACGAAGCTGATTTATAAAAATAACCAGAGTTTTTGATTTAGCTGAAATAGCAGTAAGTTTACGCAAAGCTTGCGACATCATGCGCGCTTGAAGCCCCATATATTGCGCGCCCATTTCTCCTTCAATTTCAACACGTGGAGTTAGTGCGGCAACAGAGTCTACCACTACAACATCAATAATCCCCGAACGAATTAAGCTTTCTAAAATATTCAAAGCTTCTTCGCCGTTATCTGGCTGAGAAATTAAAAGCTCTTTAACTTTCACTCCAATTCTCTCAGCATAAACTGGATCCATAGCGTGCTCTGCGTCTATAAACGCCGCTCGCCCACCCTTTTTCTGCGCTTGGGCAACCACATTAAGGGCTAAAGTTGTTTTACCAGAACTTTCTGGACCAAAAATTTCTACAATTCTACCTTTTGGCAAACCGCCTATGCCTAAGGCTAAATCTAGCGAAAATGAACCAGTAGGGATAGCATCTACATTGGTTCTTGGCTGATCGCCCAATTTCATAATCGCGCCCTCGCCAAATTTTTCTTGCAGAGCAGATAGTAGACCTTCCAAATCTTTATCTTTGCCACTGTCTTTATCTTTTACAACTTCTTTAGTAATTTCTTTTTCTTCTTTATTTTTAGTCATATCATTATTTGTAGCGCGGAAAGGCTCTATTAGTCAATGATGATTTCATGGTTATCTATGCCATTGCTTATTCCCCTATTCGCATTATTTGCGGCTTCCATTCGCATTATTCGCGATTACTTTATATACCGCCCCTCGTTTTTAGACAATGCTTCTAAGGAACTAAATAAATATTCAAAACCATATTTTTCGGTGATTAAATTTCCACTAACGGGAATTGGGTAACAAAAAAATTTCCATGCTCCACGGCCAGTTGGAATGTGGCCGCGAGTTATATGCCAAGCAAAGAAAAAAGCTAGACGCACTGCAAAAATTGACACTCTTAAAATTCTTTTTTTGAAAATTTGAGCCATGTCTTTAGCGAGCACGTAGTCATTCGGTGCTAAAATTAAAGTTTCATATAATTTTTCTTTGGGGATATCGTTGAAAGCGAACAATGCAACAACGTCGGTGAGGTCGTCTTCGTGAACATATTGGCGACACCAATCCTCCCTCGCCACAGGGAAAAATAACAAAACATTTTGAAGCATATACAATAATCCCCTTTTACCTGCATCATTGCGGCCGCGTGGACCGGTAACAGAAGTTAAACGCAAAACAAAAATTTGTTTATTTTCACGAGAGTTTTTATAAAAACTTTGCAACATTTCTTCAACTTCTTTTTTCTCGCGACCATAGAGATATTGATCTTCAGCTAACAAACTATTTTCTGTAAAGCGACTATTTAAATTATTTGCAGCAAAAGCACCGAAAGAAGAAATCGTACTAAAATAAATTAATTTTTTAACACAAGCTTCACGAAAAACAAATTCAAAAACTCTCCGTGTCGCCTCAATATTTAATTTTCTTTGTAAATCTTTTTGACCATAAAGTTCTTTAATTTGCCAAGCAGCATGAATAACTATTTCTGGTTTATAAATTTTTATTTTGTCGCGCCAAATTCCTTCTGATAATTCAGCAGAAATCCAAATAATCTTTTTATTACCACGCAAGAGATCTGGCATAGGATTTTTATCAATAGCAATAATGCGCTCTAATCCAGGAGCTCTAGAAAATTGATCAGATAACATAGCACCAATGTAACCAGCAGCGCCAGTGATAAGAATTGTTTTAGGATTCATAATTCTAAATACCAGCCCTTGAAAGTAATGTTTTAATAGTCTTTAAAGCAATTTCTAAATCTAACATAAAAGACCTATTTTTTAAATAAAAAAAATCATAACCTAAACGTAACTTAGTTTCCTCTAAGGATTGGGGTGGCAATTCTTGATGAATTTGCGCCCATCCAGAAAGGCCAGATTTAATAATATTTCGCAAAGAATAATAAGAGATACTCTTCTTTAGCTGTTCATCTAAATCAAAAATATCTGGCCGAGGACCAATTAAAGAAATATCTCCCCTTATAACGTTCCATAGTTGAGGCAATTCATCAATGCGAGTTTGGCGAATAAATTTTCCAACGCGCGTAATGCGGCGATCATTTTTCGTCAGCCATTTCCCCCCATCGCTTTCACGCATACTCCTAAATTTAATTATGCGTATAATTTTATTATTCACTCCCACTCTATCCTGAAAAATAAATATACTTCTCCTATCTTCCAATTTTATAGCTAAAGCTATTAGTGGGTAAAACAATAGCGTAGCCAACCCCAAAACAACCGCAATTGAAATATCCATAAAACGTTTTAAAAAATCATAAAAAAACTTACGATCACTGAAAATATTTTCCAAAAACCATCCCTCATAAACAGTGGACAAAGGCACCCTGTCAAAAACTTCTTCATACAAATCTCTAAAATCAATAAACCTAACTCGTGCAAATAAATACCCCGACAATTGAATTTCGCTAAGATATTTTTTATCTATTTTCCGCAAATCAGTCACAATTGTAACTATTTTTTTAGGAACATCTCTTAAAATAGGATCTTTAAAGTCGTTTACTAAAATGCATTGCATTCTATACCCACTATTTCTATTAATCTCTTCCTGTAGCTCTTTTAATTCGCTGCTCTCTCCAACAAACAAAACATTTTCTATGCGACTCATGTGTAACCAATTCGCTATATAAATACGCCACATCAAAATGAACATAAGCGAAAAAGCTCCATACAAAAATAAATTAGTTTTCGGGGTAATCGTAAAAAAAGATAAAAAATAAAAAAAGATGACTGCTAAAATTAAATTGGCAATTTGAGCCGTTAAGATAAGGGAAATCAATTTTCGCTTTAAAACATTAGTCTGCTTATCGTAAAGACCAGCAATGAAAAAAACAATTACTGACACAACAAACATTATAGAAAATGGGGCAATGTGAATTGGCACTAAATAATTCGCATGAGAATCTCCATAATAACGAATAAAAAGCGTAGCAAAAAGCGCAACTATAAAACATGCTATATCACCCAAGAGTAAGCTTAATATTTCTTTTTTCCAACGAATAACCATAAATATATATAACCAGATGAATATGCTTTGAGTTTACTATATTATATGTCCAAAAAAACTAAAATACTTTATGTTATAACCAAGTCTAACTGGGGCGGGGCGCAACGCTATGTTTTCGACTTAGCCTCTAGGCTACCCAAAAACCAATTTGAAGTTGTTGTTGCTGCTGGAGGAACTGATATTTTATTCGAAAAATTGTCGAGCGCGAATATTACCACAATAGCAATTAGAAACTTAAAACGCGACGTTAATCCGCTTAATGATATTCTAGTTTTTTTTGAATTAGTAAAAATTTTCCTCCGCGAAAAACCAGACATAATTCATTTAAATAGTTCTAAGATTGGATTTTTAGGCTCTTTAGCAGCCCATTTTCTAATCTTTAATCTTTCACCTTTAACCTTAAACCTTAAACCTAAGATTATCTTCACCATCCACGGCTGGGCATTTAACGAAGATCGGCATTGGCTAATTAAAAAACTTTTTAAATTTACGGCTTGGATAAGTTTGCTATTATCAACAAAAATTATTTGCGTTTCAGAAAAAATCAAAGCCGAAGCTCCGACATATAAAATTTCACAATTAAAATTACAAATTATAAAAAATGGCATTGATCTTAAAAAAATTTATGAAAAAGAACAAGCGCGCGAGTTAATTATTAAGAAATTAGATCAATTTTTAGATCATTCCAAGGAAAATGTATGGTTAGGATCAATCGCAGAACTAACCAATAATAAAGGTTTAATTTTTGGACTTGAAGCATTACATCTAATACAACAAAAAAAATTACATTGGTTTATTTTAGGTGAAGGAGACTTAAAAGAAAAATTAGAAAAAATAGCCAAGAAATTGCACCTTGAAAAACAAGTTCACTTTTTAGGATATTTAGAAAATGCGGGAGACTACACTAAAGCATTTGATATATATCTGCTGCCATCCATCACTGAATCTTTGGGTTATACGCTTCTAGAAGCAGGATTAGGCAAAATTCCCACGATTGCTAGCAATGTAGGAGGCATACCTGAAATTATTGAACATAATACAACTGGTTTATTAGTAGAACCAAGAAATCCAGAGGCATTAGCAAGCGCGCTAATGTGTATATTAAAAAATAAAAAATGGGCCACGCAACTTGGAGAAAATTTATACAAAAAAATAACTACAAACTTTAGCATTAAAGAAATGCTAGAAAAAACTTTAGCTATTTATCAAGATTTTTGAATATACCGCCCGACTTTTGCATCTAAAGCTTCAATTGGGGTATGCTGATAGTTAAAACCGGCTCGTGAAAGTTTTGAACCATCTACTATTATTGGATATGTATAAGAATTAATACCAGCTGGTACAGTGGGAACACGCCCACGTGATAAATACCAAAGCAAAGCAAAGCAGATTTTCCCCAACAACATTGGAATACGAATTACGCGTTTACCAATACGCTTAGCCATATCTTTTAACAACAAAAATCCTGCTGGAGCTAAATTAAAAATCTCATACTGTCCTTTAATGCCATTAAAAACTGCAAAATTTACTGCGTCAAAAACATCATCTTCGTGAATAAACTGACGCGCAGATTGAGGCCCCGTAAGCGGGATAACAGGTAAACCATTTTTAGTCATTTGTAATAATCCAAAACGACGAAACATATATTGCCCTCGCGGACCAGAAATTGCACAAGGTCTAAATATAATAATTTGCGGTAAAAAACTATTATCTTTTTTAACGCAAAAATTTTTATAACTCTCAAGAAGCATCGCTTCGATTTTTTTCTTATCCACTCCGTAAAGATAATTTGATTCTAAAAATGGATCAGTTTCTACAAAAAAATGATCCAAAGTATTCGTAGCCAAAGCTCCATAACCAGCCACTGTAGAAAAATGGATTAAGCGACTAATCTGCTGACTAAAAACAAACTGAAATACGCGAGCGGCGCCATCTATGTTACATTTATTTTGCCAAGCACGCTTTGCTCCATATCCTTCACGAATAACATAAGCACAATGAATGACAATATCTGGCTTACCATAACGCAATACCTCATTTTCCCAGCCAGCATCACCTAAATTCCAAGTAATCCAAGAAAAGCGTGAATTATTTTTAGGAAACTTACCAGAAGCATCGCGCATATCTAAAGCAGTCACATGTTTAACGCGCTGATCTTTTAAAAAAAGTTCAGCGAGCATCCCCCCCACATAACCAGCCGCACCTGTAATAAATATATTCATATTGGTGCCCCCGGTAGGAATCGAACCTACATCAACGCCTTAGAAGAGCGCTGCTCTATCCATTGAGCTATGGGGGCTCAACTTAACCTAATTGTGTCCCCGTGAGGAATCGAACCTCAATCGCAAGCTTCGCAGGCTCGCATTCTATCCGTTGAACTACGGGGACATCTTGCTAATACTATAACCTAAATAGCCCTTGTTTATCAAGTTAAACCTTGCTAAGATTCTACTATTGCGGAGTGTAGTATAATGGTAGTATATATGCTTTGGGAGCATACGGCCTGGGTTCGATTCCCAGCACTCCGACCATTAACATTACAAAACCAGCTCCTAGCTGATTTTGTTTAGCTATATATGCCTAAATATTTAGTAACTGGCGGAGCAGGATTTATTGGCTCTAATTTAGTAGATGCACTCATAAAAAACGGAATGAGTGTAACGGTAATTGACAATCTTTCAACTGGGAAGAAAGAAAATATAAACCCAAAGGCAAAATTTATTAAAGCTGATATTTGTAACCTTAAAAAAATCCAACCCTATTTTAAAAATATAAACGGCGTATTTCATGTCGCGGCATTGCCTCGCGTACAACCATCTATCCTCAACCCCCTAGCTCCAAATGAAGCTAATGTCACTGGCACGCTTAATGTTTTATGGGCAGCAAAAATAGCCAAAATAAAACGCGTAGTTTATTCTTCTTCGTCTTCTGTTTATGGAAATTCAAAAATTCTGCCGTTCAAGGAAACTCTTAAACCAAACCCGCTCAGTCCTTATGCGCTGCAAAAATTTATAGGAGAAGAATATTGCAAACTATTCTCCAAATTATATGGCATAGAAACAGTTTCGTTGCGATATTTTAATGTTTATGGACCACGAATGATCAAAAGTGGTGCTTATGTAACTGCAATAAAAATTTTCTTAGGCCAAAGAGAACGCGGCGAACCCCTAACTATTGCCGGAAACGGCAAACAGACTCGAGACTTCACGCATGTTTTAGATGTCGTAAATGCAAATATCTTAGCTATGCAAAACTATAAAATTAGAGCTGGTGAAACATTAAATATCGGCCCTGGAAAAAGTTATAGCATAAATAAAATTGCTAAAATGATTGGCGGAAAAACTATACGCATTCCCCCACGCACAGAACCGCGCCACACTTTAGCCGACAACACTCTAGCTAAAAAATTACTGGGGTGGAGACCCAAAGAAAATTTAGAAAAAACCATTAAAGAAATGGTAGCGGGGCTTACTTATAAATAATATCGAATCTCTCTAGGGCATCACCAAATGCTTTATTTAATCCATTAATAACTCTCGTACTTTCGTTAACTTCATTTAAAAGTTTCTCTACTCGATCATCTGAACTTGGCAAATTACCCAAAAATTTTCCACGTAAAACATCAAATAACTCATGTAAAGTAGCATTATAATTTATCAAACGACTCACTAAAGCAACTTCATAAGTAATAGCCTCAGAAGCAATTTCTCTACCTTTAGCCGGGCGAATATCAGCTATTTTTTGAGCCATTAACGCTAACTGCGTAGAAAGTTCAATAGCTCTATTATTAGCTTCTTTATTATCTATTAAAGCACGAGCTACTAGAGCCAAAGCTTCGTCATAATTTTGATTAGCGTCATGCTTAGAAATATCATTTAAATTTTTTAAAGATTTATTAGATAGAGAAGTTATTTGTTCGGCAAGATTAGCCCCAGCAACACGAGCTTCTTGAAAACCAAGAGGCAAAACAGCTGGCCCAATTAATAAATAATAAAAAGAAAAATAGCCAGTCACACTAAAAATCGTAATCCAAATAACTTTTTTAACCTTAGTCTGCATTATACTTATTTGTACTTTATTTTTGATCTTCTGGCAAATTGATTTATTAAGCGAAAATTTGTAATATGACTATTATAGCCAGTAAGTGGCGGGTATCGTATAGTGGTATTACAACAGGTTTCCAACCTGATGACAGGGGTCCGATTCCCCTTACCCGCTCCAACAAAAAAGTCGCAAGAGTTAACACTCTTACGACTCAAATTCTACAAAAAATCTATTTTAGCATTTAATTTTCTTTCTCTCTTTTTGTTATACTTTTTCTCACGGATAATCACTGCTGGGCGAATTCTTTCCCAAATTTGCCCAAAACGCTCTTCACTAAAAGGAAAAAATTTCTTTTCCTCCGCATTCATTCTATATATTAAATGCTTGCGTGCTGTTAAGCGCAAAGCATTCTTAACTTTACAATTTTGGAAAATCATCGCACGCATTGCCGCTTGAACTAACTTACGATGATTATCGCTATTCCAAAAAATTAAATCATCTTTCCACCAAAAAGAATCCTCTTGATCCCCAATCATACAATGCTTAAATTTTATCTCAGACAACTGAAGATCATCTTCTTCGTCTTTCACAAAATTAACGACACTATAACTAAGGCCTTGAAATTGCTTCAGTTTAGATTTAAAAATTCTCCTCTCTCGCCGCTTTTTATTGTTAACAGAATAACAACTTCCACCATGAGAGGATAAATCAAAAATAGTTTTAGCAAATTCTAATAACGAAACAAATCTCAACCCACCAAACAAAAATGGCGCTGAAAAAGAAGTGTTCAAAAACTGAAGATACTCTGACGCCCCTGCGCCAATCTCCACAAAAGATGGAAAATATTCCAAACGCTCTACGAACTTACGCCGACGAGCGCGCTGTTCCTTTTTAAGCACTCCTACCTCCTTTATACATATTTATAGCAAAGAGCAAGTGCCAACATACTCTAGGCAAACTATATATGAAAATGACAATATAGTCAACCACCACGCCACCAAAGTGATCCGTACCCCATAAAGTAGACACTCTATTTAGTGTCCACTTTATGGGGTACGGATCAGGCTTTAGCCCGGGAAAGAGCTCACCAAAAGAGCCCCACTCGCGCGTTACGCGAATGGGGCTCAAGGTTTTTCTACTTAGCAATCATCCAATTCCAAACTCTATTCCAGAACTTCAAATCAA
>CAYIVT010000031.1:0-10395 GCA_964366955.1 uncultured Candidatus Saccharibacteria bacterium
TCATAGTTTTGCCCATGGTTCGCCGACATTTCCGCAATCACAAAACACGCCTGCCCCTCGCCAATTTTTCTCTTCCCTTTTGAAGTTTTAATAGTAAATGAGGTCATAGTAACTTATATAACTCACTAACATTGACTTTTTGTTACACAGCCAATATACTAACATAGTTAGTTTTATGCTCCTCACAAGAACCGCACGAAAGGAGAGCTGATGCGCATTTTGCAAAAAATATTGAGGCATAGTTATTCTGTCTGTCTACTAATATTCATATTCGTTTGCGCGTGGAATAAATTTTCAGAAAAAACTTGGGAAAACATATTCCATTTAGCTTACTATCTGCCACCCATAGGATTACTAGCAGTAATGTCCGGACAAATCGATCTATTAGCATCTATCAAAAATGGCGGAGTCATTAATATGAAAGCGCGTTGGCTAGATTTCATTCATTGGTTTTTGCTAATTTTCCTAAACATCGGCGCATGGATGATCGGCGGAGTAAATATTAGCTGGTTCATTTTCAAAGTTATGATAGTCGGTATTATTGGCTGGCAAATCGGAGTTGGCCTTACTAAACAATGGCGACCAACCCAAAGCGAGAGAGCTAATGGAGTTAAGGCGCTAATATTAGCAATACTACTTGGAATTGGTGCTGGCGCGCTTCGTGCTATCGACCAAAGTCCGCGTGGTTGGGGATGGATATTGGAAACCATAACTGCCAGCGGATCAACTGCTATTGTAATTGCATGGATCTGGGCAGATATTCAAACCATCTGCAATAAAGCCAAAGACTATCCGCGCTCAATGTTCCTGAAAGGAATTTTCAGCAACTCACTTTTAATTTGGTTCTATTTGCACCTCATAATGCCAGAAAACTCTTTATCTCAAAAAGCAATCATTGATAATCTTGGTCTGACTATCAATATCACAATAGGCAACTTGATTTATTGGATATACTACGCGACATACGAGTATCACCGACACAATCAAAAATCTGACTGCAGATATTATCTAATGCCTCCCTAGAAAATAGGGGGCATTTTTATTCATGTTCCCAAATGTTATCTTTAATCCATTCGCCTTTTTCATTTTTTATCCACACGCGTTTATCGCGAAAAGTGTCAGCAACTTCATCAAATTTATTCTCTGTCCAACCAACATAATCTAGCCACCTATAAAGATCTTTCGATTTTATAGGATCCATCTTACGAACAATCTCAATGCCTTGTTCGCGCGTCATAATCCCCGCGCGAATATCTTTGCAAACATGGTCAGTCGCCCTGCCATAACCGAATTTAATATATTTCATATAATCATGAATACCATTTTCGTGCATATCATCTAAATTTGAAAAAGTCCGATAAGTCCTTTCGAATGGTTCTTCTGCCGGCAAAAATCCATAAAGTTTCTGCATCAAAGGCCCGTGCTCATTCGCTTCCCATTTAAAATAATTTGAAATATAAATTCCTCGAACTCCCACGCAATCAATTTCCTCATCACTAGGATAAACCCAAGAAACCAAATCTTGTCTTATAAGTTTTTCGCCATATTGCGGAGCTTTTTCCAAAAAATCTGTCCACTCATAGCCACGCAAACAATGTTCGTGCCGATAGCGATAAGTAAACTCCACGAAATCATTATATGAGTGCATGCCGCCTAAATCCATAAATCCATGTTCGCCCCAAATCATTAAAGGAACATTGTTTTGAACAGCAGCCTTAATTGGATAAGTAAAAATTCCTGCGTGTGCGTGCCAATTCATATCACCCATCATAAGCATTGCCATACGGTTCATAGTTTTCAAAACTTCGATACTTGGTGTGAAAAAAATATGATCAACATTAAAAGCCTCGCGCATATTTAATAAATTTTTCATGCCAGTTGGCGTATAGTTATTGCCGTGATAAGTAACAAGGAGTGGCCTTAACCCGTAAACTTTTTTTATGATATGAATTTGCCAATAGCTATCCTTACCACCAGAAACTGGAATTATACAATCATAATTAGACCCATCTTTATTACGATATTTTTCAATCAATTCTTCAAATTTTTTCTTTCGCGCACCCCAATCAACAGTAGTTCTTTCCATTGCAGATCTGCAACCAGAACACACACCCCGCTCATCAAAAGTTAAAGGCGTTGCCGCAATGGATGGGTAAACACACTTAGTACAATATTTTATTTTAGGTGGCATTATCATAAATTATGGTCCAACATGCGATGACCCAATATTGAAGATTGTCGTATTCTGGTCATCGCATGTTTATATATTAACAAAAATATCTAGCCACCCGATGACCGCAAACAACTTGCACCAATATTAAGGTCATCGGATGGCACGGCAAAAAATCATCTTACTAAAACCCCTGCATCTTTCAAGCATTTTTTAGCTTTAACATAAGATCGCTCTGTGAAATTAAATATGTTGCCAGCCGCAATCGCTGAAACTTTTGTTTCTTTCGCAACTTTAACAAAATCTTCAAACGATCCAGCTCCCCCAGCGGCAATCACCGGTATTTTTACATTATCGCTGATTAGCTTAATAATTGAAATGTCATAGCCAAGAGCCATGCCATCTCTATCTATAGAATTTAAAAATATTTCCCCAACTCCCAAAGCCTCAACTTTTTTAGCGTATAAAACTGGATCATCACCCACTCTCGTCCTACCATTTTCTATATACATCGCATATTTTCCATTCTCGTTCTTAACATCTATGCCGCAAACTAATGCTTGGCTTCCATATTTATTTACAACTTCACTAATTAAACTAGGGTTTTTATAAATTCCCGTATTAATAATCACTTTATCTGCGCCATGAGCCATAAATTCATCTACTTGATTTAAATTTCTAATCCGCCCTCCAAATGTTAACGGCATAAAAGCGCACTTAGCAACCTCTTCTAAAATAGAAACAATATCAGATTTTCCCCTTATTTTTAAATCATCGCGTTTCAAATCATAGTCGCCATCACGAGTAATATCTACATAAATAAGCTCATCTGCATTCCATTCATTAAGTCGCGCCAATTGACTCACTGGATTTCCAAGTTCTCTAAAATCAGAAAATTTTTCACTCCGCACAATCAATCCATTTTTTAAAAACAGCATTGGAATAAGTCTAATTTTGAGCATATTGTTTTATATTTATAAAATCTTTGTAATTTTGTAATTCAGATATTTATGGAGGGGTTTATCGGAGACAACTTTGCACGGCTCGCCCCTTTAGGGGCGAAAAGTCGTCGAGATATTGAGGCCAAGGCGGCGCTGGCCGACTTGAGCCGAACCCCGGAATAAATGTCTGGATTATAAAATTACAATCACTATATCTTGCAAAAATTTTCTAATAATTTCAGCCCAGCTTCGTGCGACTTTTCTGGATGAAACTGAACTCCATAAATATTATCGCTACACACAAGCGATGGAAAATCTATCCCATAATGAGTAGTGGCTTTAATAGCATCTTTATTTATGGGATCCACATAATAACTATGCACAAAATAAAAATCGAAGTTTTCGCGTAAAAGACTATTTTCTTTTCTAGCCTCAACAGTATTCCACCCAACATGTGGAATACGCAGACCGATTTCTTTAAATTTACTAACTTTGCCTTTTATAAAATTTAATCCTGCACCGATCCCACCCTCCTCACCTTCACTCATCAAAAGCTGCATACCCAAACAAATCCCTAACAATGGTTTTTTATTTTCTAGAACTTCTTTTTTAAGCGCAGAAACAAAACCAAGTTCTTCTAAATTTTTCATGCCTTCTTTGAAAGACCCAACTCCCGGCAAAATAATATGACTGGCTTTTGCGAGATCTTCTGAGTTCTCTGCAACCATAACTGGCAACTTTAAAAATTCCAGCGCATTTTTTACTGAAGTGATATTCCCCATTTTGTAATGAATAATCGCGATCATGAAAACTAAGTTCAAAAAAATAAAGGCGACATTCTGTGGTAATCTTTATATTTCTTAGATCCCAGACATCCGATGACCAAAATATTGAGAATTTTTATCTTCAGGTCATCGGATGTCTAGATATTCAGAAACTACCTTTTTAAATAATCCCCTATTCGGCTCTTCCGATGACCACTTGCAACTTGCCCTAATATTTTAGTCATCAGAATAGCAAACCCCAATGTTACGATTACCTATTAAATACGCCAAATCTACTCTTTCTGTTTCTTTATAATCTCTTCTGCACGTATAAAATCACTCATCTCATCAATATCTATATTTTCATTATTTTCCATAATTAAAGGAATAGCAGTATCAGCCACAACTTGTTTTTCTAAAATTTTAGTTCTAGTTAAATAGATTGCTCCATTTTCTTTGAATAATGGTTTCGATATTTGCCTATTTGCAACAGTAAGAGGATAAAATCTTTTATGCGCCCCACCATCATCAATCCAATAATGCCCCTTATCCATAACTCCAGAGATAACAGAGTCTGCTTTATTTTCTAAAACTAATTGTATTGCCTGCTCAATTCTTTCTGTTTTTAAAAGTGGCGATGTTGGATAAACTAGTAAAACATAATCAGCTTCATAATTTTCCTTTTGCTTTAATTCACTAATAACATGCTGGAGAACTGGCAGTGTCGTCACATGATCTTCGGCTAATTCTTGGGGTCGTAAAAATGGCACTTCAGCACCGTATTTTTTAGAAACTTCAGCAATTTCTGCATCTTCAGTAGAAACTAAAACTCGATCAATGCCTCTACATTTTTTAACAGCTTCTATAATATAAGCAATCATCGGCTTTCCGGCTAATAATTTTATGTTCTTGCGAGGGATCCCCTTAGAACCACCGCGCGCAGGAATTATTGCTATTATTTTTTTATTTTTTTTAAACATAATTTTCCGTATCCATATCCAATTCTGACGATCGTCAGAATTGGATATGGATCTTCCATTAAAATTTACCAATAATTTCACTTACTATATCTATAACATATTTCTGATCTTTTCTAGACAAATCAGGATAAATCGGCAATGAAATTTCGGCTTCATAAAACTGCTCTGCTTTTGGACACATTCCATTTTTATAACCCAACTTCTCATAATACGGTTGAAAGTAAACTGGGATATAGTGAACTTGAACACCAATACCAGCATTTCGTAGAGCCCTAAAAATTTCTAATCTTTTTTGAACTAATTCACCCTTTAGCCTTATCGGATATAAATGCCAGCTAGACTTTGCATTCTCTGATTCTTTGGGCAATTCCAAGTATTCTCCTAAATCAAGAAAGCCTCTTTTATAAATTTCTACAATTTTTCTACGCCTAGCAATAAATTTATCCAAACGCTTTAACTGGCTAATACCCAAAGCGGCTTGCATATCAGTCATTCTATAATTAAATCCTAAATCTCTCATTTCGTAATTCCAATCTTCTAATTTAGTAATTCCGTGTGTGCGAAAAGTTTTTAATTTTTCATAATAATTTTTATCATTAGTTAAAACTACTCCGCCTTCACCAGTGGTAATAGATTTCACAGGATGAAAACTGAATACTGTCATGTGGGCTCCTGAACCAACTTTTCTATTTTTATATTCAGCACCCAATGCATGGCAAGCATCTTCTACAACTACCAAATCTTTTTCTTTAGCTAGCTTCATAAACTCATTCATAGCAACTGAATTACCAGCAAAATCAACCGGCACAATCATTTTAGTTTTAGAAGTAATTTTTTTCCTAACTTCTTCTATGTCTAAATTGCCAAATTTATCTACATCTGCAAAAATCGGCTTCGCCCCTAAATATAATCCAGCATTAGCAGTGGCCACAAATGTTAGTGGAGTAGTTATAAATTCATCACTCGCGCCAAGCCCTGCGGCAAAATAAGCGCCATGCAAAGCCGCGGTGCCCGAAGAAAAACAAACAGTATATTTTACGCCGCAATAATCAGCTAAACTATGCTCAAAAATAGATATATTTGGCCCCTGCGTCAACCAATCGCCTTCTAAAACTTTCGCTACGGCCGCAATATCTTTTTTATTTATAGATTGATGCCCGTAAGGAATCATACTTCTAATATATTATTAACTACATTTTTTAATTCTTTTACAGTAAACCACGATTTATTTTTATGGCTAACAAAAGCAAACTCTGGATCAACTTTATCCCCAATCTTACTATATTTTTTATAAGAGTCATCCGACCAAAACGAAAATTCTGGCAATACAACATAATATTTTTCTAGTTCTACAGAATGCCGCGCTTCTTCATTGGTCAACAAAACTTCATGAAGTTTTTCTCCGGGCCTCATTCCAATAATTTCTCTCTTAGCCCTAGGGGCAATAGCAGAAACCAAATCAACTAACTTCATACTTTTAATTTTTGGAATAAAAATCTCTCCTCCTTCCATATTGTTTAACGCGAACATCACTAAATCACATGCCCCTTTTAAGCTAATCCAAAAACGTGTCATTTCCTCGTGAGTTATTTGAACTTTGCCAGTTTTTTTACTCTTTATTAAAGTTTCTACTATGCTTCCCCTGCTACCCAAGACATTGCCATATCGCACAACTCCAAACTTAGTTTTTTCTCCAGCATAGGAATTGGCCGCTACAAACAGCTTTTCAGCGCATAGCTTTGTAGAACCATATAAATTACCCGGATACGCTGCTTTATCTGTTGAAATTAAAACTACTTGGCTAACCCCGCAATCAATAGCAGCTTCTATAACATTTTGCGAACCTAATATATTAGTTTTTACGGCCTCAAAAGGGTTATATTCCAAAGCCGGCACCTGTTTTAAAGCCGCTGCATGCACTACAATATCTACTCCAGAGAAGGCCCTCTCTAGTCTAGGCAAATCTCGAACATCGCCGATAAAAAACCTCAAACGTTTATCTTGTAACTCTTCTTTCATGTGATATTGCTTCAATTCATCGCGACTAAACACTATCACTTTTTTAACATTTTTATCAGCCAATAAAAACTTAACAAAGCTCTTTCCGAAAGAACCAGTGCCGCCCGTCACTAAAACAGATTTATTATTAAGACAAATATTCATGAATTGCTTTGGATAAATTACTGGCATTTTCTTCGGGGCTTAAACTAGAAATACTCTTATTATAATCTTCAACATATCCTTTAATACTGAACCTCCCGAAATTTAATAAATAATGTAAAACATGGTCTTTATTAAATACAAAATCTTTAGAGTTTAAAGATGCCAAAATAATCTTGGAATCTACTGTATTATTAACTCGAAAAACCCCCGGGCAGTCACGATACCATGGATAACCAAATGCCAAAACTGGCTTAAAACGCAAAAGAGCCTCCCATCCAGCGCTGCCAGTCACAGTAGCTAAAGCTTGAGACTTATTAATCAGAGTTAAAGAATCGGTTTTTAACGGAACCAAAAATACATTAGGCAAGCTCGCAATGCGCTCATAGTACCCTCGGTAACGATAGCCGAAATAAACTGGACCACGAATTAACCATTGAGTGGGGTGCTCTTTAACGTAAATTATCCAATCTTTAGGTAAAGCAGATGCCAAAGTTTCTATCATTAAAATTTGATCAACAAAAACATCCCCCAACGAGCTAGTAGAAGATTCGGGCTGATAGTGCAACGGCACATAAATAAACTTCTTCTCTAAATCTGGGTTAATCTGCAACTTTAAATATTCTCTTCTAAGGTCGCCGGTAAAAATTCTATTAAATCTTCTAGCTACGATACCGACGATTTTAAAATTATTTAAATTAGAAAATAATATTCTTGCTTTAATTAAAAAAGCATTCCACCCGCCGAACTTTTTTAAAATTCCAACAACGTCTTTGGGTGCAATATAAGCATGCTTCTCTACTTCAGAATTATAATATTCTAAAATATCTGGGCTTAGATCTTGCAGTTTAACATTACCGCTCTTAACTGCCATTGCTTGTCGCAATCCCAAATGACCATCTTCCAAACGATTCATAGACAATAAGCGATCCCCTATGCGCGTAAAATCAAACATTATTGTTTTAATATTTAGAACTTTCGCTAGAGAATAAATTACATAATCATAAACTGTATGCGGAGCAACAGGAAAAATAACTGACTCAATTTTATATTTATCAAAAACTCCTTGCCAATAAGCCACCAACTTATAGTAAAGTCTTTTCCGTTCATCGGTGTTTAAATATTCCAACTTCTTGTTCATCATCGTCAACACCTGCGATTCAGTTCGTCCTAATTTGTTAAGCAATTCTAAACTTGGCGGAGTAAAATCTTGAGAATTGACATCAGGTGCCGACTTAGCAATTAGAGCATCCAAATGATCATGAAAAATCGTACCAACAAAATCATGCTTATTTTTAATGTCTTCTGAAACCACCCAATAAACAATTTCGTGCCCTTTTTTCTTTAATTCTAAAACAGCCCTATTCAGGCCAAGTTCCTCTCCACAAAATTGAACCACGAGTAAACGCATATTAACGAGTCAAGTTATAAACTTTATAAAAATAAGACGACTTATTTTCTAATAGTTCTTGAGGTGATCCATTTTCGACAATTTTACCGCCATCAATAACAACAATACGATCAGATGTTTCAACCGTAGAAAGTCTATGCGCAATGGCAAAAACAGTAATTTTGCCTCTTAAATTTTGAATTGATTTTTGAATAGCTGCTTCTGACTCATTATCAAGTGCACTAGTGGCCTCATCTAAAATTAAAAGCTCTGGTTTTCTAGCTAATATGCGCGCCAAAACAATGCGCTGCCTTTGCCCGCCAGAAAGTCGCACCCCTCGCTCGCCGATTATAGTTTCATATTTTTGCGGCAGAGTATTTATAAATTCATCAATGTGCGCCAATTTAGCCGCCGCAATAATTTCTGCATCACCAATTGTTGAATCATAAAATTTTATATTATTAGAAACCGTATCATTCATTAAAAATATATCTTGTGAAACATAACCTATTTTATTGCGCCATTCAAATAAACTTATTTTATCCGCATCAATGCCATCGACCATTATTTTACCACTCTGTGGAACAAGCAATCTCAACATTAAGTCTACCATCGTGGTCTTACCAGCACCGGACGGCCCAATTAATCCAACAAATTCACCTTTTTTAACCTGTAAATCGATGTCCTGTAAAACGTTAGTCTCTTGGTCATATAAAAAATTAACTTTACCAAACTTAAACTCGTGCTCAAATTTAAAAGGCAATACGCCGAAGGCTTGTTCATTACTATGAATTGCCTTGTTTCTATATTCTTCAATACTAACCAAATACGGCACAAAAGAATTTATATTATGCCACTGCGATTGCAAAATTTGAATATAAGAAAAAATTTTGTTAACAACATAAACCATAATAGCAAAAGAAACGAAATTAAATGCAGCAAATTTATAAAAATATGCAAAAATAGTTAACACAAAAATGAGCCCAATAGGCTGTAGTGCTACATTTGTAAAATTACGCAACATGATTGCTTTAAAATTCGCATCTCTAACTTCATCGAAATATCGCAAACCGCGCACTGTGGCCGCTTTTTCCACAAACATTGCTTTAATGGTTTTAATTCCAATAATACTTTCATTAATAAAATGCGCCAACTCCTTATAAGTACCCTCTACCCTCTTAGACAGTGCCTTATTTTTTGCAAATAAAGGCTTAAAAAAAATAAAAATCAAGCAACCTAAAACCAAAGTTAACCCAGCAACAACAGCAGAAATAT
The DNA here is from genome assembly GCA_964366955.1 of uncultured Candidatus Saccharibacteria bacterium. Taxonomy (GTDB): domain Bacteria; phylum Patescibacteriota; class Minisyncoccia; order UBA6257; family JAUSGH01; genus CAYIVT01. The sequence continues at coordinate 9,681 of CAYIVT010000031.1, forward strand.
TAATAGCTACCAGCAAATAAATAAAAAGATTGATAATGAAAATAAAGGAGGAATTTAAATACGATAATAAACTAGAGCTATAATTAACATCAGTGGTTAAAATTTGATCCAAATAACCAACTTTTTGTTTTGATAAATAAGGCCAACCAGCTTGCATTGTTTCTTGAAGTAAAAATGTACGCGTATCGCGTTCATAGCGAGTATTAATTTTTGCGGCCATATAATTAGCAAAAAATAGAAAAATTGCCTTCGCTAAAAAAAGTAGGATAATAAAAATCAACAAATTACGCAGTGAATATCTTAAATCAAAATATCCGAAAGATTTTTCTATTATTTTAGAAACTGGGTCGTTGACTTCGCTTGCTTTACCGTTCATAAAAGAAAAAGCGGGGATGGCAGAATTGATACCGACACCCTCCAAAACCCCGGAAACAAAACCAAGAGAAATAAAAACAATAATAAGGCGAGTATACTTGCCATAAGCTCGATTACATAACCGATATAAATTTAAAATTCCGTCTTGCATTATGCTTGGTGGGATTTATTATTATCTTCTATATTTTTAATCATATCAACCAATTCAGCTTTAGATAACTTATTTGCATACTCTGAAGAAAAGATTTTCCCGCTAACCAAGCGAGCGCCAGGATACATCGCCGTATAATCTTTAAGATCGGAAGAGCACACGTCTGAACTCCAGTCACGGCTACATCTC
>CAYIVT010000032.1:0-10305 GCA_964366955.1 uncultured Candidatus Saccharibacteria bacterium
AACTGTCGAAACTCTATACCACAATTTTACAGTCGCTTGCAGAGAACTTTTTCAAGAATTTATTAACAAGTGGTTGAGTGGCCAAAAAATAATCTCTACTCCTCAAGATGAAACCATTGCCACTTACTACCCCAAAGGCCTTCCTAATAATGGTGAAATTGATTGGAATTGGACTGGTAAAAAAATAAAAAACTTTATTCGAGCTATGACGTTCCCGCCATTTCCACCTGTTAGCTTCAAAATAGGAGACAAAAAAATGATTATTACTGAAGAAAAAAATAATTAACACGAAAAAGATGCCTGCTGCACTCTTTTTGACGACCAACCGGGTCTTATGTCATCAAAAAGAGTGCGGCAGGCATCTCTAAAATATTATAAACACACTTACAAAATATGCCAAAATATATCGGCCAAATAACAAAATGCCAAATTTGCAGCAATAAAAGCCTAACAACAATTCTTTCATTGGGCCATCAACCAATTGTACAAGAATATTTAACTGCTGAGACTTTGCGCGAACCTGAAACAACTTACCCATTAAACTTAGCACGCTGCAATAGCTGTGGCTTACTGCAATTAGATTATATCGTAGACCCTAAACTGGTTTTTCCAAAAAATTATCCATATCGCACAGGGTTGACAAACATGTTAATCCGCAATTTTCGCGATCTTGCAAATACTCTTTTTGAAAAATTTAAGCCATCAGAAAATGATTTGATTATAGACATTGGCTCTAATGATGGCACCTTGCTTCAAGGCTTTAAAGAAAAAGGTATGACTGTTTTAGGCATTGAGCCAACTGATGCCGCTAAAGTAGCTAATAAAAATAAAATCCCAACTTTGCAAGAATTTTTAAATAAAAAAGTTGTAGCTAAAGCTGTAAAAAAATATGGGCGCGCTAAATTTGTAACCGCAACAAATGTTTTTGCGCACATAAATAACACGAAAGAACTGATAAGCAATATTAAAAATCTATTAGGTAAAGACGGCATATTCATTTCTGAATCTCAATATTTAATGGACATCGTGGAGAAGTTTGAATTCGACACCATCTATCACGAACATCTGCGCTTTTATTCTTTAAAACCTCTTATAAAACTTCACGAACTTGGGGGGCTGTCTATAATAGATGCCGAACGGATATCTGCTGCTGGCGGATCTATTCGCGTTTATGCTAAACGTGGCAAACACCCGATGAGTGAACGCGCAAAAGAACTAATTACCGCAGAGGAGAAAGCTGGGTTATATAACGAAGCATCTTTAAAAGATTTCGCCGATCGCGCAATAAAAGCTAAACACGCGCTACTTGCTCTACTTATAAAATGCAAAACAGAGAACGCAAAAATTGTTGGCGTTGGTTCACCTGCTCGCTCCAATACACTATTAGGATTTTCCAATATAGACAACAATATTTTAGATTATGCTTTTGAAAAAAGTGGGTCGCCTAAAATAGGACTTTACACCCCAGGAACGCATATTAGAGTTATAGATGAAAAACAATTTTTTATTGACCAGCCAGATTATGCCCTGGTGCTTTCGTGGCACATCGGCGAAGAACTCATAAAGAAATTACGCGAACTTGGCTATAAGGGGAAATTTATTATGCCATTGCCTACGCCGACTATTGTCGGCTAAAAAGTGTAAAATTAAAAGTGAAAAATGCAAAACAGACCCCTCGCAATCCGATGACTCAAAAATTGAAGCAAGTTATCTGCGGTCATCGGATTGCCAAATATTAAGCAAAAAAATCAAATTAATAAAAAGACATTCGATGACCTAAAACACATAAATCACCAATATTGGGTCATCGAATGTCTAAACTAACAGATGAAGCAATTCAAGCACATCCCCTGGTGGCAACCGCAAGTTACTAAAAATGATTACAAGTTCATTAAGCAAGCCCTAAACAATAACTTTGTAAATGAGGGGCCATTAACCTCGCAATTCGAAAATGAGGTTAAAAAAATTCTTGGTGTTAAACATACTTTTGCAACGACAAGCGGCACTGTGGCAATTTGTTTGGCGCTTAAAGGTTTAGGAATTAAAGCTGGCGATGAAGTGCTTGTTCCAGACATAACTTTTATTGCTACAGCCAATGCCGTAGATCTGTGCGGAGCAAAACCAGTGCTCGTCGATGTTGATCCTGCAACTTTAAATATATCTCCGGAAGCAATCCTAAAATCAATCACTTCAAAAACTAAAGCAATAATCCCCGTGCATGTGAGTGGTCGAAGTGCGGACATGAACGCAATTTTAAAAATCGCTAAAGACCATAAACTATTTGTAATCGAAGACGCCGCTGAAGCTTTTACCTCGCAATACAAAAATAAATTTTTAGGTACACTAGGCGATGCCGGATGTTTTTCTTTTTCTCCAAACAAAACAATTTCCACTGGCCAAGGTGGGATGATAGTGACTAATAACGACGAATTAGCTGCTAAAATTAGGCCACTTAAAGATCAGGGGCGCCCTGTGCGCGGCACAGGCGGCGACGACCTACACAACACCATCGGGTACAATTTTAAGTTTACTGATCTTCAAGCTGGTATGGGTTTAGGCCAACTCAAACAACTCAAAAAAAGAACTGCTAGAATGCGACGCAACCATAATCTCTACATAAAAAATCTTGGGGATATAAAAGAAATTTCATTATTAAAAGCATCTTTAGATAGCGGGGAGTTACCTCAATGGACTGACATTTTGACTTCTAAGCGTAATGAATTAGACGCCTATCTGCGCGAAAATAATATTGAATGCCGCCGCTATTGGCACCCGTTGCACCGCCAACTTGCCTACAAAATTCTAGATGATAATTTTCCAAATAGCACAAAACTTTCGCCACAAGCTCTGTGGCTACCATCTGCTTTCACACTTACAGATAAAGACATTTTACGCGTTTGCACAAAAATAAAAAAGTTTTTTGCGTCTTAGTCATTTGTTAGTCATTGCGAGGGCATCCGAAGCAATCTCCGTTAATTCCTGCTTCGCTAGCATGAGATTGCTTCGTCGTCCCGCCTTGGCGGGACTCCTCGCTTCGTAATTCAAAAAAATTCCCCGCGCGAAACGTCGCATGAGGAATATTGCATAATGTCCAATATCATTTCCGATCGAAAACGAAAATGGACATTTGTTAATTTAAGCAAACAACCACATCGCGATACCTGCCGCGATGCAACCCAAAACTTTTCGCGTGGTTATTTCTTCTCCGAAGAAATAGCAAGCACCCAAGAACCCAAAAGCCAACTCCATCATTAAGCATATTGAATACAAACTAGAAATAGAGGCTTTCGCATCATTAGAACTTGTAATTTTAGTAAATAGAAATGTGGCCAGCCCAGCCATTAAACCGCCAGACAAGCCAATTAATAGGCCTTTCCAGCTAGGCATAGGCAATTCACGGGTAACACAAGAAACAAACATTAAAGCTCCAATGCTCAGAACAATCGTTGGCCATGAACCTTGTAAGCCAGACGTCTTCAAAACTATTGGCCATAAACCCCACAAAAATCCAGCGATAAGAGCATAAACCAAAAATTGGTTCATCGATTTTCTCCTTATTTAAATTTTAAAAGTACTATCACGACACTAAACAATAATACTACATATCTTAAAATAAAGCAAACAAAAACACCCATACTAAATTTAGTGTGGGTGTTTAGAATAAAATTACTTTGAGAAGATGAGATCATAGACGTCAAGAATGGCCGAATAAACCCCCTCACTCACCAAATCTTCACGAGTAAATTCACGAAGACCCATACTTTTATCATATTCATTACATTCTAAATTACTCTCTACCAACTCACGATTAACTGCACTAAGCTCAATCTTAAAAGTACGAGCCAAGCAGTGACATCCAATCGCCTGCGGCACCTGCTGCCTGTCTTTCCATATATACTCATTAGTACAAACATAATCGAACTGCAACGAACCAATATCAAACTTTGTTTCTCGCATAAAACAACGATTAATACTCTCACGCATTGTCTCGCCAGCCAGCGTCCTCCCACCAATGACCCACCAACCAGTCATAGGCTTAGATTTTCGCTTAGCCAAAAAAATAGTTCGCCGACGAGAATCGTATATCACAGCATCAGTGCAAACAACAGGAAAACTCTGCAATGCCAAACCATAGGCGGCATCGCCTAATCTAACTCGTGGAATTGGGACATATCCATCTTCCACGTATAGCTTCGGCAATGACATAAAGTGTCCTCCAAAAAAATAAAAAAGCTAATCTTCTCCGCGCATAACTACATTCCAGCCCATACACACATCTAAAGCATATCCAGCATAAGGGGCAAATTGCTGACGCAATACCAACTCGAAAAGACCATGCAGCATCTCTTTTTTAAAAGAAAGGGGGAAGGCAATTTCATTCAATTGCCAAAAACTGCTAGTAAGCTTTTTATCTTCTGGATGAGCAACAGCTTTCCACAATACAGAGCTTCTTTCTGTGCTTACTTTTTCGTAAGCACTATTTATCCTTTCCTTTAAAACATAGAGCTTTCGCAGATCAATAGGTAATTCATCAATCAAGGTATCATTATCGCCCACAGATCTTTTCGGTTTATCTCCTGGCAAAATTTCTACGGCTTCTATTTCGTCTTTCAATATTGAAAAATAATCATCGATGCTGCCCATTAATGTCTACCTCCTAAAAAATTTTAAAAGATCGTGACCGCTAGACCTAAACTAATGTATCACTATTTTATCAACAAAGCAAATTTTTCTTTAACCCTTAACCTTTAAACTTTAACCTGTCCGAGGATGCTCCAAATACCACTCAAAAGTTATTTTTAAACCCTCATCTAGACCAACCTCATTTTTAAAACCAGTTAAGCTTTCTAATTTAGAAATATCAGCCAAGCGACGCTTCACGCTACCAACCGGCGACTCGTGAATATCAATTTTTTTAGGATGCCATTTGGCAATCTTAAATAATTTTTCAGCTAACTCGCCCATTTTTATTTCTTCAGTCGCGCCTATATGCACTGTTTCTATAGGCTGACCATCAGTTTTATTTGAGTCCATCAACATTTGCATAGCTCGCACAGCATCACTCATATAACAAAAAGTGCGCGTATCAGTAGCGCCATATATCGGGAATGGATCTACTCGCTTAATAATTCTCTGGCAAAACTCCGGAATAACATGGTCATAGCCAGTGCGTGGCCCATAAAAATTATGCGGCCGCACAACTAAAGCTCTGAAGTTGTACATTTTTGCATAATGGATAACAAAAAGCTCACCAACTAATTTAGAGGAAGCATATGACCAGCGCGCGTTATATGGGTCGTCAATAACTAAGGGAACTTTTTCTGGGGTCGGAATTGGCAAAACCCCAAAAGCATTTAATCCTCCCGCATAAGCTTCGTTCGAAGACGTAAAACAAAATTTACCTTTAGCGCTATTTTTTCTAAACCATTCCAACATATAAATTAAAGATAAACAATTTATACGTAAAGTCTCGTGCGGCATAGTATAGAAAAGTTTTGTGCCGTTAACTGCCGCCAAATGATAAACATGGTTATAGTTTTTACCAAGTTTTTTATATTGCGCTAAACTAGTTAAATCTAATTGTAAAAATTTGACTCGCTTATCTTTTAAAACTTTTTTAAAATCATTATCTAGCTTTCCGCGCTGTAAATTGTCGATCAAAACCAAACGCAAATCTTTGCCATAAATTGAGAGCAAATGTTTTGCTAATTGGCACCCAATAGCACCCGCCCCGCCCGTTATGAGTATTTTATTCATATCTAAAATATTTCCGTCAACTATTTTTTCCAAAAATTCCAGACGTCTACAAAAAGTTTATTATTCTTCTGACCAATTTCTAAATTGTTAGACGATACTAATTTTATTTCTGGGCCACCCAAAATTTTATTTTGATATTTAGCTAAATCAATTTTCGCATATTCTTTGTGCGGCGCGCCTAAAATTAAAATATCAGATTTCTCTAACGTATCTTCGAGCGAAGAAAAAGAAGAATCTTTAATATAAAAATCATGGCACAATACTGCTCGGCACTTAGTTGCCGCAATCTTTTTTAACTTATACGAAAGACTGTCCCGAGCATCATCGCTTTCCGCTTTAAAAGCCATGCCTAAAATACCTATAGTTTTATTGTGCAAATCTGGCACTGCTTTAACTAATTTTTGAATTAAATAATTTGGGAAGCCTTCGTTGACAAGCATAGCCGCATGCCCCAAGAAAAAATTATTATTATTAAACGCAGCAAGCTGCATAGTGTCTTTGAGTAAGCACGGGCCCGCCGCAAACCCCGGCCTAGGCAAATCTTTATTACGCTCATAATCCGTAACCATCGCCTTATAAATATTGTGATAATTTAAGCCGTGATCAGCGGCTGTCATATAAAATTGATTGCCAATCGCGAAGGTAATATAACGCCAAGTGTTAGAAAATAGTTTAGCCAGTTCTGCTTCCATTGGTTCGACAACAACCAATTTCTTTTTCGTTAGCTTTCCAAATAAATCTTTGCAAGCTTGTACAGCTTCACTGTCTAAACCAGAAATAAGCTGCGGCAAAGTTTCTAACTCTATCAAAGCCTTACCCTCAACGATCCTTTCCGGACAAAAAGCCACATGAATGTTTTTACCTTTTTCCTTGAAATATCTACCAATTCTTTCAGTGGTGCCTGGAAAAACAGTGCTTCGTAAAATTAATGTTTGACCATCGTTAAAATAAGGCAGATATGCATCCAACGCCTTAAAAATACCATTAAAATTAGGGTTAAAATATTCATCGATCGGGGTTCCAATAACCATTATAATAGTCTTACTATTTTTTATAACCTCTGGAAAAACCGATGTAGAAAGTTTCTTAATTTTTAAGGCCTTCTTAAGGGCTACCTGCCCGCCGACTTCCTTAAACGGAAAAAATCCTTTTTGAATTTCAGCTAAACCGTCTTTATTTAAATCTAAAAGCACTGTAGAAAATTTTTTATTCGCTAAAGCAACACCCATTGGCAAACCAATATGGCCAGCTCCACCGATTACACATACATCAAATTTATAATTATCTTGTTTCATGAAAAAATACTGTGTAGCAAGAAGAAATAATTTTTTCGCTTTCTTCGCTCACCCCAGCAGGGTTCGCTATTCTTACAACTCTTTATAAATAAGGCTAGTAACACGCTTTATAACTTGACTTATGCTAGCTTTTTCTTTAACTAATGTAACGCCTAAAACATTATATTGAATTTCTTTTTGAGAAATAACGCCAATTATCTTTTCCGTTAAATCTATAGGATCAACTTCTTTAAACTTAATCACTGCTTGCGAATACTCGCCGTAAGATTCGCTAGAAGTTATAACCTGCAATCCCATTGATAGTGCTTCTAAAACTACTTTATCTAAACTACCAGTTCTACTAGAATGCAAAAAAATATTATGCTCACTATAAACTTTCTGCATTTCGTCATATTTTTTAGCACCTAAAAAAAATACTTTATTTTCTAAATTATTTTTTTTAACTAAATCATATAATTCTTTTAAATAGCTAATATCATTATCTAAAATTGGGGCACCAATAATATCTAGTGTAATATCTTCATAACCATGCGCTACAAGCTCTGTAACTCCTAAAATTAGAGTTGTTAAATCTTTAGATCTAGATATTCTAGAAACTGAAAGCAATTTAACACCAAAAGGAAGCTCTTCTTTTTCGCTATTTCCGCCGAAGGCGAATCCTCCTTTGGAGGAAAAAAGCTCCACATCAATCCCATGCCCGACAACTAAAATTTTCGAGCTGTTCAATCTGCAACTATTTTCTGAAGCAGTGAAAATTTTAGCAACCATTTTTTCAGCTATTTTCAAAGACCACGAAACTGATCCGTGCGTATACCATAGATATATTTTTTTTCTAAGCAAAAATGCGATTGGCCAAACCAAAATTACCCACGCCGGAATCATGTGTATAAAAATTGCATCTGCATTAAAAATCAATCTCCATATATAAATTTTAAAATTTATATATCTTCGCAACCTACCCAACCCCCGTTCTTTGCCCATTGAAAATATTCTCACATTACTCGACAAATCCAACTCACCACGAGAATTGCAGATCACATCCACACTCTCCATCTGCCTCCCAAACTCTTTAAGCCAAGCGCAAAAAAACCCTAAGTTAGAGTCATGTTGATTTACGGTCTGCGTAATGATTAAAAGTTTCATATTAGCTATAAGCTATGCCTTCCCAATTTTATTTTTATTACTACGTCAGGGCACTATGTTATAAAAATAAAATCTGGAAGCTGTAGCAATTCAACTATGGTTTAATCTTCCGAGCTAATATCAAATAACTAATTATTCCTGGCAATAAAAACAAAGAAATTTCTGCCACGTGCGAAACAAAGCTAAAACTAATTGCCAATTCTTTGCTAAAACCCATCAAAACCAAAGCTAAAGATTTTGATCCTTCAAAAATTCCAAAATTGCCAACAGTATAAAATGGCAAAATATTAGCAAGAGCTGGCAAACCAGTCATGAAAACAGTGCCCCAAAAACTAATAGAAATACCAAAACCTAATGCCACAAACCACGCCATTAAATAAACACATACCCATACGCCGAAAGAAGATAAAAGCGTATCCAAAAATAATCGCGGCTCGCGGACATCTCTAATAGCCCCTAGAGCTTCTTTGATTTTCTCCAAAACTTTATTACCAACATCAAACTTTTTAAGCTGCAGAATACCGAACATAAAATCGATAAGCCAGATTACTTTAGTTTCCCAAAATATAAAAAAAGCAAACACAGCCACAATCAAAGCTCCGCCAGTAAAAGTAGCTAAAATTACTTGTGTTTTATCAACTATAGCACTCAAAATAAAGGGCACTGCAATCAATGTACACAGAACAACAACAAGAGTGTCAAAAGCGCGCGAGATAAAAAGGGAAGCCACATTATTACCAAAGCCAATAGTTGGCTCACGCTTTATATAATAAATATAGGCCAACTCTCCTGTACGCGCCGGCATTACACTATTTATAAAAGCATGCGAGAAGCTAATCACAAAAACTTTCCAAAAATTTACTTGGGATTTCAGTAATCTATAAAATCTATATGTTCGCGCAAAGTTTAAGCCTATATAAGCCATAAAAGCTGCTAGTAAATATTCGCCCCTAACTTTATTGGCCACTAAAACAACATCAGCAAAATTTATTTGTGTAACTAGAATATAAAGAATAGCCAATGTTCCCAACGCTGAGATTTGTTTGTAGTATTTTTTTAACATAATTTTTCTAAGTTTAAGATATGCTACTGATATTATTTCTCGAGACCGTTTCGCCTTCGAGTCTCCGACTTAACGAAGGCTGCACTACGCTTTTAGTCTCTCGAAATAACATCCGTAGCATATCTTTTATACTTATTTAACAAATTGCTAAAAGATTCTTTATATAATCTTAAATATTCTTCATGCGATAGCATATCTTTTATAACTCCCCCGCTAACTCTTAAGTTGCCTGATATTTTTCGTTTAATCATCTTTAAAATAGCGTCAGTCAAAGCAACTTTATCGCCAACTGGCACTATTAATCCCAAAGAATTAGATACGAATTTTTCAACTATTCCAACATTCGTAGTCACAATAGATAAACCGGCCACTAAAGCTTCTATTATAGTCCTGCCATAACCTTCATAATTAGAAGTCAGTAAAAATAAATCAGCAGTTTTACAATAAGAGGCTAGATCGCTAGTCCATGGCTCGATTGCAATATTATTTTCTAGTGAAAACTTCTTAATATCTATTTCCAAATTATTTTTCTCAGAACCCTCGCCCACAATCAAAAGCAAAGCCCGTGGATATTTTAAAACAACTTCCTTCATAGACGCAATAGCAAGTTCAATATTTTTCTCATGCGACAATCTTGAAGCCATTAGAATAATAAAATCATAATCGGGATATTTTTTATGTAAATCTGTTTTAATCGGCGCATTAATGCTTTTTTTAAAATCAACAAAAATTGGTAAAACTATAATCTTAGCAATAGGCAATGCTAAATGATTAATTAAAGCTTCGGCAATTCTTTCCGAAACAACTCTAATGCCGTCGGCTTGCCTTAACACAAATTTTGCTAACAAGGTTCTAAATTTATTTTTAAAAGATTCTCTCCAAAAATATTTATTCAAAAAATCCACATGGCATTGCACTTGAAGTGGAATTGTAAATTTATTTTTGAGTAGCACCCCCACCAAGCCAGTTTCAAAAGGGTCTTGCGTGGTGATGGCGTAATTTCTAATTTCTAATTCCCAATTTCTAATTATATGGCAACCCAACTTA
>CAYIVT010000033.1:0-9943 GCA_964366955.1 uncultured Candidatus Saccharibacteria bacterium
TCCGATCTGTTTTAAACGCTTACCCTTACAAGCTAAACAAATTTCTTCGCTCCAAAGATCTGCCACTCCCAAACCATGACAACTTGAGCAAGCTCCATGAGGACTGTTAAAAGAAAATAAACGTGGCTCAATTTCAGGAAAAGAAAAATTATCTTTTGCGCATGAAAATTTAGAAGAAAGGGTAACATTTCTATCTCCTATTAAAAAACTAACTTTGTCTTCCGCATACTTAAGAGCAGTTTCTACAGCTTCTGCTAAACGAGCACGTACTTCTTTAACCCTCCAATTCAAAGCCGCTGGCATGCGATCTATAACTAATTCAATAGTGTGAGCTTTATAACGCGATAAAGTGATACGTTCACGAAGAGACATTAATTCACTATCAATGCGCGCTTCTTTAAAACCGACATTTAAAAAATCATAAAGCATTTGATAATATTCTCCTTTACGACCAATAACAACTGGGGCTAAAACTGCTAACTCCTCTTTATCGTTTTTACGCGTATTCGCTAATTCAATAGCAGTATCTACAATTTCTTCTGCGGTCATTTTACGAATTTCATTGCCGCACATTGGACAAAATGGTTTGCCTATGCGTGCAAAAAGCACCCGTAAATAATCATAGATTTCCGTCATGGTTGCCACAGTAGAACGAGGATTTCCTGAATGACTTTTCTGATCAATAGAAATTGCCGGCGATAGTCCTTCAATTTCATCAACATCTGGTTTATCCATCCTGCCTAAAAATTGGCGAGCATAAGCAGATAAAGATTCAATGTAACGCCTTTGCCCTTCGGCAAAAATAGTATCAAAAGCAAGCGAAGATTTTCCAGAACCGGAAAGCCCAGTGAACACGATCATTTTATTACGCGGCAAATCTAAGCTAATGTTTTTTAGATTATGCTCTCTCGCTCCCCTAATTGAAATAAAATTTTCCATAATATTGCTTGCCCAGCACTAAATTTTATAAGATAAAATTTAGTGCTGGGTGCTCGCGCGCACCTTTTATTATTATAAAATCGTTCATAAATTTTTCTTTAACAAACTAATTTCATCTCTTAAAATAGCCGCCAACTCAAAATCTAATTTACTTGCCGCTTCTTTCATGGCACGAGTTTTATCTTTAATCAATTCTTGTAAAGCCACGCCAGTTTTATATTTTTTATCTAAACCAGAAAGTTCCAGTTTTAGAACTTCAGCAACTTCTTTATCTTTTCTAAGCCCAAGCTCGTCAATAATATTACTAATATTTTTCTGAATTGTTTTAGGAGTAATACCATACTTTTTGTTGTATTCCAACTGTTTATTACGCCTACGCTCAGTTTCTTTAATGGCTCGATCCAAAGAACCTGTCATGTGATCAGCATAAAGAACTACGGTGCCATTAATGTTTCTAGCGGCCCGACCAATGGTTTGAATTAGTGAGGTGTCGCTTCTCAAAAAGCCTTCTTTGTCTGCATCTAAAATAGCAACTAACGCCACTTCTGGCAAATCTAAACCTTCGCGCAATAAATTAACGCCTACTAAAACATCAAAAACCCCTTTTCTGAATTCAGAAAGAATTCTAATACGATCTAATGTTTCAACGTCACTATGAATATAATTAACTTTAATTTTCATCTCCTGAAGATATTGAGTTAAATCTTCTGCCATTTTTTTTGTTAAAGTTGTCACAAGCACGCGATCTTTTTTCACAACGCTAATTTTTATTCTTTCGATTAAATCATCAATTTGCGACTTATCCTCATCTCCGTTCTTTAACCTTTCACCTTTAACCTTTAACCTGTGGCCCATAATCGGCCTAACAATCACAACTGGGTCAACAAGCCCCGTAGGCCTAATAATCTGTTCAACCACTACGTCGCTATCTCTAATTTCGTATTCTGACGGCGTTGCTGACATATACAAAACTTGATTTAATTTTTCATTAAATTCACTAAATTTTAATGGACGGTTATCTGCGGCAGAAGGCAACCTAAAACCAAATTCAATTAAAGTTTTTTTACGCGCATAATCGCCAAAATACATCCCATTAAGTTGCGGAATAGTAACATGAGATTCATCTATAACTAATAAAAAATCCTTAGGGAAATAGGAAAGCAAAGTGTCTGGAGCTTCTCCAGTTTCACGACCAGACAAATGCCTAGAATAGTTTTCAATACCGTGGCAATAACCCATTTCTTTGATCATTGCCAGGTCATAGCGCGTACGACGCTCTAGTCTTTCAACTTCAAGCAATTTTCCGTTTTTTTCAAAATATTTTAACCTGTCTTTTAGTTCAGCGCAAATTAATTTTATAGCTTTCGCTCGTGCCACGCCCGGCGTAATAAAATGTTTAGCTGGAAAAACATAAACTTCATTAACTTCCTTGCGATGCCCAAAACCTTTTACGGGATCTATTACATTTATTTTATCTATAACCCCATTGATCAATTCAAAATTATAAATCAATTCTTGATCTGCTGGCATAATTTCCCAATTATTGCCACGCAAACGAAAAGTAGCGCGCTTTAAGTCGGCATTAGTTCTTACAAATTGCATCGCAATCAACTTTTTCATTAAAACGCTACGATCAATAGTATCGCCTAGCTTAAAATGAAGCATTACATTTTTATATTCCTCTGGGCTTCCTAAACCATAAATAGCAGATACAGACGCAACAATAATTACATCTTTTCGAGTTAAAAGCGCGGCAGTGGCTGCATGACGCAACTTATCAATCTCATCATTAATCATAGCTTCTTTATCTATATAAGTGTCCGAATTCGGCATATAGGCTTCTGGCTGATAATAATCATAGTAAGACACAAAATAATGCACAGCATTTTGTGGAAATAATTCTCTAAACTCTTGGCAAAGCTGAGCAGCTAAAGTTTTATTATGAGCAATCACAAGCGTTGGTTTGTTCAACTTAGCTATTACATTTGCCGCTGTAAAAGTTTTTCCAGACCCAGTAACACCCAAAAGAGTTTGCCTCTTGGATTTATTTCTAAAACCAGAAACCAGCCGTTCTATAGCAACGGGTTGATCTCCAGCTGGCTTATATTTTGATGTTAGGGTGAACATAAAAAACAACAATTCCCCCACTTCTTACGCGTAGGGGAACCAACGAACTTATTTTTGTTAATACTATACTAACATTTGCTAGCAATTTGTCTATTCCCTCAATCTTTTTAAAATTCCTGCCTCAACTTCATTTCTATCTGCGCCATAAGTATGCCGCGACAACTCTTTAAGGGCATTTTTAACATCAGCGTTACCAGCTGATGGACGAAAAATCTGTATGTTAAACGGTTTAGATGTTTGCCCTGCAATCAATAATTTCACATAAGCATTAAAATTATCTAAATTAATTAAATCGTTTTTATTAAATATTGGCTCAAATTGTTTTTCTAAAAATTCAGCATCGTCAACGCCAACCCTAAAAGATGCCATGGAGCCAACGTTGCCAAACACAGCATCTCGTATATTTTCTTGAAGTTGTGCAATAAACTGATGAGCCACAATAAGATCCAATCTATACTTCCTAGCTTCAGAAAGAATAGTAGCAATAGAGTCCGTAGTAACATTTTGAAATTCATCAATGTACAAATAAAAATCTGGGCGCTTTTCTGAATCTACCCTAGATAAAGCTGCCATTAAAATTTTTCCCACTACCACCATACCAATTAAATTTGCATTCAACTCACCTATTCGCCCCTTAGAAAGATTAATTAATAAAATCTTACTTTCATCCATTACTTTTCTAAAATTAAAAGCGGATTTATATTGCCCAATAATTGGCCGCAAATAATCATTAGAAATAAATTGCCCAAATTTAGAAGTTATATATGGCGTCATATTAGAAAGCGATGCTTCACCGCTAACTTTAGTAGCTTCTTTCTGCCAAAAATCTATAACAACAGGATTAGTAATGCGTTCTAATTTTCTTTTTCTAAATTCAGCATCAGTAAACACGCGTGGAATTTCCATCATAGTTGCTGGCTCATTTGGTGCATCTTCTAAAAGTAAAAGAAGTGCATTTCTTAGGTATTGCTGAAACATTGGTCCTAACGCTTCGCCAGAATCTGGGAACAACTTAAATAAAATTGAGAGCATTTCATTAACAATAAAAGTTTTTTGTTCTGGAAAATTAAAATCGTACTCAAGCATATTTAAGCCCAATGGATACATTCGATCAGCTGGATCAAAAATAATTACATCGTCATAACGATCTTTAGGAACTAAAGAAATTATATGCTCTAAATCTTCACCGTGCGGATCAATAAACGCCAAACCCTTGCCAGATCTCATATCTTCTGCTATTAAATTCTTAATTAAAGAGCTTTTGCCGGTGCCAGTTTGACCAATAAGGTACAAATGCCTACGACGATCATCGTCTGTTATGTAAACCGGCTTACGCTCTCCGCGAAAAACACTCTCCCCAATCAATGTGCCACTTTTTGGCATTGCAACTGGTGGAGCAGATTCGCGAGCTTTCACAGATTTAATTCTTGGAATATCAGTAGATGAAATTGGAAAATGAAAAATACTTGTAACTTCATCAGCATTTAAAATCATGGCACTCCCCTCTTCAAATTCTCTAAAAATAAATTTAAATAATCCCGTTCGAGAACTACCCAATTTAACAATTTTAAATTCATTACGTAAAGGAGCTTCAAATTGCGCAAACGAACCCAAAACCCCATCTAATAATTCAGAAGTACGATACGGAGTAGGCGCCGAAGCGCACACTCTCACATTAACCGAAAATAATGGTTTACTAATTTTTTGCTCTAAAGATTTGATGGCTTCTTCATCTAAAATCTTTGGCTCTTCCATTTTATTTTCCTCTTCTTTTTTCTTTTTAGAACCTTGCTTGCCTAAAAAATCAAAAAAACTGGGCTCTAAAACATCTCCTATTTTTTTACCCTTTTTTAATTCTATAATCGCTTTTGCAATTTTCTTTTTAGCATCTTTAGGTATTGGTTTAATTACTAATTGTAAAGCTAAACCCTCACCAACGGCGTTAATTTTAGAAAAATTGCTTAAAATAGTAGCAAAAGTGTCCAGTTCTGCTTCAATGTAAGACCTAAAAGGTAAAGCAAAATGTTTTTTTAATTTTACAGTAGCTAGCTGTGAATCTCCGCTAGCATTAAAAATAGTATAATCTTCTGTCACTAAATCTATTTGCGCGCCACTCCATAAACCCTCTATCTGCCTTTTAGTAAACTCAACAATTTTTTTGGGCACTGCCAAATAAAAAACTATTTCTTCTCCAACGTTATGCACTGCAACTTCTAAAGAAAAACTAGCCTCTGCGTTCACTAGTACGCTTAAAAGTTGTGCAGTATTAGCAATTTCTGTTAGCGGATCTTTTTGATTTTCACCAGTATTAGTGCTGCTATTTTTTAACGGTAATCTAATAGACAACAATCGCAAATCTAAATCGCGCTTAAAACGCTTATGACGGAAATAACGCCAGAACCAATACGCGCTAGCAAAAAACAAAATAGATAAGAAAATTATTAAGCTAAACAATTGTGGAGACATTTAATTTATAGAAGACCTCTTTTTTCCATTTCTTCGTAAATCTTACCAGTTAAAGAATCATGGAGCATGTCTAAAACCACTGCGCCACTTTTTCGCGCTTCTAAAATTGCTGCATCTATTCCCTTATGCCAAGCCATATCAACTAATTTTTCAACTTTAAGCTGAAGTTCTTCTGGCATACTTGCCGCATATGCTGGTAAAACAGAAGAAGGATGCGTGGTCGTAGTTGATTGCTTAACAACGCTAAAATCAGAAGAAGCTCCTAATCCAATTTTTTCCGCCAAAGAACTTTTAATAGCCTCGCGTTTCTCGGCGATGCTTTTATTTTTTATATCTAAAGATAACTCTTGAATCTCGCGCTCTAGGCTTTCGTGGGGACTGAATTCCATATATTAATCATACCAAATTAAAAGCACAAAATGAAAAGTGTAAAATTTAAAAATCGTCCCGCATTGCGGGACTAAATTTATCCCCGCTCTTCCGATGACCCAAATATTAAAGCGAGTCGCAAGTGGTCATCGGAAGAGCTAAATATTGAAATTTTAAAATCAGCTTCTCAATATCCAGCCATCCGATGACCTGAAGACAAAAATTCTCAATATTTTAGTCATCGGATGTCTACAAAGAATTTAAAACCTCTTCTGCTCTAGTCAAATCCTCCGGATAACCGATCGGCACCCAAAAATCAGTTGTAATTGCAACAAAAGAAAAATCTTTCAACATTATAGCAATGGCATCTGTTAAATAATGCTCACCATTTAAATGTGGCTTGGGGATATAATCAAAAATTCTACTATCTAAAATATGCACTCCAACATTAACTAGTTTAGACTTTGGTTTTGTTGGCTTTTCTTCAATAGATTCAATTTCATTATTTTTTTTTAAATTAACTACGCCAAACCTTTCTGGGTGTTCTGCTTCGGCAACAACTATACCTAAATCATATTTAGCTAATTTGGCTACTGCGCTTTTAGAATGCAAATCATCAGAAAATAAAACCAAAAACTTCTCGCCTTGTAAATATTGCTTAGCCAACTCTACGGCTTTATAAGTGCCAGATAAATCTTTTTGCCAAATAAACTTAAATTTTAAGCTAGGATAATTTTTAGTCAAATAATTTGTAATTTGATCGCCTAAATAATTTACAATAACTATAATTTCACTCACTTCTTTAGGAAGTAAATCTATAGTGTAATCAATCAGTGCTCGGCTATTAACTTTTAATAACGGCTTAGGAGTATTTTCTGTTAGAGGCATCATGCGCACTCCACGACCAGCAGCTAAAATTACGGCTTTCATATTTTACCCATGTTTAATTTCAACAACATCACCATCTTCAAAAATATATTCTTTGCCTTCTGTACGCATTAATCCTTTTTGCTTAGCAACGCTCCAAGAACCACATTCTAAAAGTTTTTGCCAATTAATCACATCCGCTCGAATAAACTTTTTTTCAAAATCGGTATGAATTGCTCCAGCAGCTTGAGGAGCGCGCGTATTTTTCAAAATAGTCCATGCTCTTGTTTCGTCTTCCCCAGTAGTAAAGAAACTGATTAATCCTAAAATTTTATAAGCAGCCACTACTAACTCTGGAATGTTTTCTGCACTGCTTAAATCAATAATAATAAAATCTGCATTCAGACTTTTGATCTTATCTTTTAGAGAACCACCAACATCTTCTGACTTACCATTCAATAAATACAACTGTGGCTTAGCAGTTAAAAGTTGCAAGTTCAAAATACACGGCTCATTGCGTAGCGACTGCAAACTGACTCCTTCTTGTAAAAGTTTTTTGGCTTTTTCTAAAATTTCTACTTCTTTAAAAGCTTCTTTTTTGCCACTTTTAACGTCACGATTAGCGCCTTCCAATCTTTTAGAAACAGTTTCTAAATCTTTTAATGCTAACTCTGTATTAATAATCTCTAAATCCCTTATAGGATCAACTGAATTTTCAACATGCAAAATATCTCCGAGCGGAAAACACCTCAAAACCTGTACAATGGCATTAGTTTCACGAATATGTGCTAAAAATTTATTACCCAAACCTTCACCATCGTTCGCGCCCTTAACTAATCCAGCAATATCATAAAACTCCACAACTGCTGGAACTTTTTTAGCCGATTTACTCATAGAGGATAATCGGTCTAAACGCTCATCAGGAACAGTAACAACACCCACATTAGGATCTATAGTGCAAAAAGGATAATTAGCAATATTAACTTCATTTTTTGTAATTATTTTAAACAATGTTGACTTGCCAACATTAGGCAAGCCAACAATACCCATTGAAAGCTTCATGATGTCTACAATAGCAGTTTTTACAAATAATGAAAATAGCTACTATATTATATTGTGCTTGTGGCAGAAGAAGTCGCCATATTATCAGAATCCAACATCGAGGTACTTGTCGCAGAAGAAGTCGTTGCATTTAAATCCACGGGGGCCTGATATATTGCATCTATACTAGACGAAGCAACATCTACAGTGGTAGTGGCAGTTATAACTGAACTATCAGAAACAACAAATTGAGTATTGGTTAGTAAATCTTTGAGTTGATCCTTGCCTATACAAACATCTTCAATGCAAAGAGTATTCGTAGTAATTTTATTAGCAAAAATTTCCTGAATCCTTATTATTCCCCTTTCAATAACCACTCCTAAATCAGCTAACCAATAGCTAAAAGCATTAGCACTATTTAAAACTAAAGCTGACAACTTAGATTCTAAATCTATAACTTTACTGCTCAATTCCTGAACAGCCTTAGCTAAAACAGAAGTAAACTCTTCATAACGAACACCACTTGGACTGCCACTCGATCCACTACGCGCCACTAATCGTCGCTCTACTTGATCAACTTCTTCGGCGATCAATCCAAAATGTTCTTCATCTTTATCATTAGTTTTGTAAATAACTGGTCTTAAAGCATTGATTATAGATAAACCATCAACTTGCGAAACAATATCATGCTTAAACCTACTACTAGACACCGTACAAGTAGCCACACCAATATTAACTCTTAATTCACCATTAGCACCAACACAAACAGCATCACCGGTTGCTGAAGCTGGAGTTAAATTAGGAAAAGCCACTGTCCCTGTTGCAGAAAATGTCCTCCATGGAGTTGTTGTTCCTATTCCTATGTTTGGCTGATTAGCTCCAGTTGCTCCAAGAACCAATGAATTGCTGCCACCAACGATTGCGCTATATCCAATAGCAGTCGCATTCGTTAAAGCAGCACCGCTAGTATCTGCCGCATAGCCAATAATTACATTATTTGTTCCAGTAGTGATTGTACCTCCAGTGCTTGCCCCAATCCCAACATTGTTAGCCCCCGTTGCTACAGCAAGTGCCTGATAACCTACTGCAGTGTTATATCCTTGCGTTGTAAGAGATGTCATGCTTCCACTTCCTATTATTACGTTATTCGGCCCTTCAGTTACGAGAGACCCAGCATTATGCCCAACAACAACATTATCTGCTCCAGTAGTGAGAAGTTGAAGAGCCTGATATCCTATTCCTATATTACTCCCTCCCGCTGTCGTAGTAGTGAGCGCATTATGACCTATCGCTACGTTGTAATTCGCTGTAGTTGCTGAATCAAGAGCGTTGACTCCTACTGCTACGCTTGATCCCCCTGTATCTATTGAAGCAAGAACATTTGTCCCTAATCCAGTATTGTTATTAGTAAAATGAGAAACACTCAAAGAAGTAATGGCCCCACTCCCCACGCAACTCCCGCGAATAGAGAAACATCCTGCAGCCAAATCCCAACCATTCCTCGCAGTTGAAGTTGCAGAAGTAGAAGTTAAGTTAATTCTAAGCGCAGAAATCCCCCAACTAAATGTTGAGGTAGCAGAAGCAGAAGAAACTGTGATTGAGCCAGATGTTGATGCATTGCCAGAGAGAGAAAGGTTTAGAGCTTGAATTGTCCCCGTTGCGAAAAGTCCTCCGACAGTAGAAGTTCCTGAAACTAAGCTATTCCCTTGAACGGCTAAAACAGTAGAAGTTGCAGCAGAGGTAGTGCCAATATAAAAAGATCCACCAGTTACAAAACCACCAGAAGTTAAAGTAACTTGAGTAGCAGAAGCATTTACTAAAGTTGTTTGCCCTGTAATCGATAAATCAGCAGCAATAGAAGATGAAGCAGATGAAATTAATCCAGCAGTTAATGTTACTAACGAAGCAAAGCTAGAATTACCAGCAACAGAAAGAGATGAAGAAGCAGAAACAGGACCGGAGACCGAGAGTTGTCCGGAGACTGAAGATGAACCTGAGGAGATAAAGCCGGAGAGAAGAGATGTAAGTGAACTAAAGAAAGAAGTTCCTTGCACTGAAAGAGATGAAGAAGCGGAAAGAGGGCCTGCGACGTTAAGATTCGCGGATATAGAAGAAGAAGCAGATGAAATTAATC
>CAYIVT010000034.1:0-9076 GCA_964366955.1 uncultured Candidatus Saccharibacteria bacterium
GCGGATTTTTTCAGAGCGATCAGCGGTGCCAACAAGCTCGCGGCGTTCGCCTGTGATTTGCTGAAATTCTTTTTCTTTTTGAGCTTCATAAAGTTTAGCTCTTAAAATTGATAAAGCCGCTTCACGATTAGCATATTGAGAACGTTCGGCGCGCGAAGAAATAACAATGCCGCTCGGCTTATGTAAAACGCGAACAGCAGTTTCAACTTTATTTACATTTTGCCCTCCAGGACCGCCAGCTCGTGAAAATGTAAATTCTAAGTCGTTTGGACTAATGTTCACATCTTTAGGTTCTACTTCTGGCATGATTGCGACTGTGGCTGTAGAGGTGTGAATGCGGCCAGCTTTTTCTGTTGATGGCACGCGTTGTACTCGATGAGTGCCAGATTCTTGCTTTAATGCTTCGTAAACTCCCGCACCATGAATTTTCCCCATAAATGTTTTATAGCCGCCCAATGTTCCAGGAGAAGAATCATTAATGCTAAAACCCCAGCCACGTTTAATGGCATATTTTTGATACATACGCACGAGGTCGCCCGCAAAAAGAGATGCTTCATCACCGCCTGTGCCAGCGCGGACTTCTAGAATTATTTTTTGGATATTGTCCATAAAAAACCTTATTTTTTCTTTTTGATCCTAGGTTTTTTTACAGTTTTAGGCTTTTCTGTAGCCTTAGTCCGGCGAGCTTTAAAACGTTCTACTTTGCCGGCAGTGTCAATAAGTTTTTCTTTGCCAGTGTAGAATGGGTGACAATTAGAGCAAATTTCAACACTAAGTTCGCTCTTAGTTGATCCAATGACAAATTTATGCCCGCAAGCGCATGCTGCTTTAGCATCTGTAAAGAATTTTGGATGAATTTTATCTTTCATATGTTTATTGAATAAAGTATAGCTAAAAGTTCACCCTTATGTCAATTTTTATGCTTATTGACATATCTATATAATTCTGCTATAATCCAAATAAATCAAGTATGGATGCTTGATCTCAAGAGTTTTTTAGGAGTTTCCCTACCATGGAGAACCAGCTCCCCGCTACCGCCTCTATTTATATGCTGCCCCCTCCCTCTGAGTTTAATCCGCCGAAGTACGGCGGAGAGAAGAAGGAGAATGAGGAGGAGAAGGAACTGTGTCGGGTGATTCCCGACACAGTTCACTCGCTTGAAGGAAGGTCAGGCGAGTAAAGTCTGCCCCCCCCACACCGCGCGCGTTCATTGCGCGTGGTGTGGGGGGATTTTTTATTTGATAATATTCAGTCATGGGTTTGTGTCCAATATAAGGTCTTGCGATGTCCTTAGATTGATTTTCTAACTAATTAACCAAACAAGCCAGTTAACAAATTAACTCTTAAGCTGTATGCTAAAAGTATAATGCCCACTAAAGAATATCTGACAACTGTTGGTCTTGAGATTCATGCTGAGCTTAAAACCAAAACTAAGATGTTTTGTGATTGTTTGAATGATGTGAGCGAAGCCCATCCCAACGTTAATATTTGTCCAATTTGCACTGGTCAGCCAGGTACGTTACCGACAGTAAATAAAAAAGCAGTTGAGCATATTTTACGGGTTGGTTTGGCGCTTGGCGGTAAACTAGCAGGCACTAGTAAATTTGATCGCAAAAATTATTTTTATCCAGATTTACCAAAGGGTTATCAAATTTCTCAATATGACGAACCGTTTGTGGCAGGTGGCGAGTTAGAAGGAGTAAAAATTACAAGAATTCATTTAGAAGAAGACGCAGGTAGTTTATCGCACGAGAAAGATAAAAGCGGCAATGACATTACTTTAGTAGACTATAATCGTGCTGGCAGGCCGTTAATGGAGCTTGTAACTGAGCCAGGTATTACAACTCCTGAACAAGCGGTTAATTTTGCTGCCGAACTTCAGCGTATTTTGCGATACTTGGATGCATCTGATGCTGACATGGAGCATGGTCAAATGCGAGTAGAGGCTAATATTTCGGTGCGCGAGGTAGGTGCAGCAAAATTAGGAACAAAAGTAGAGGTTAAAAATTTAAATTCTTTTCGAGTTGTTTCGGACGCTATAAAATATGAAGTTAAGCGTCAGATAGAATTATTAGAAAAAGGTGAAAAAATTGTTCAAGAAACTCGCGGTTGGGATGAAAATAAAAACAAAACAGTTTCTCAGCGTTTAAAAGAAGAGGCGCATGATTATCGTTATTTTCCAGAACCAGATATCCCATTATTATTTTTACCTGATAGCGGTTTTGACATGGATAAGCTAAAATTAGAATTGCCAGAATTACCGCAAGCTAAATTGAAGAGATTTATGCGCGAATATGGTTTAAGCGATGCGAGTGCGCGTTTAATCGTAGCTGATAAGCAAATGGCGGAATATTATGAAAATGCTCTTTCAGAATTAGCAACAGAAGAGGGCGGTAAAACACAAGAAGCGCGTGCGCTTTTGTTCAATTATTTTACTAGCGATTTTTGGGGATTGTTAAAAGAGCATGAAATTAGCATTAAAGATACTAAAGTTAGTGCGGAAAATTTTGCGGATTTAATTGTGCTTATTGCAACAGGTAAACTTTCTAGTCGTGCCGCGAAAGATATTTTAGAGAAAATGATAGATAGTGGTTCTGACCCTCGCGAAATTATGAGTCAAGAAAATTTAGGCCAAATTTCCGACAAAGAAACTTTGAGGGTTGTTGCTTTCGGAATATTACAAGTTAACCCAAAAGCCTTAGAAGATTATAAAAAGGGGA
Source organism: uncultured Candidatus Saccharibacteria bacterium (assembly GCA_964366955.1). Lineage (GTDB taxonomy): Bacteria > Patescibacteriota > Minisyncoccia > UBA6257 > JAUSGH01 > CAYIVT01. The sequence continues at coordinate 2,721 of CAYIVT010000034.1, forward strand.
AAATAGTTTCTTTGCAGTTTTTAGTTGGAAAAGCCATGGGGCAACTTAAGGGGAGAGCTAACCCAGTTGTCCTTCAAGATATTTTTAGAGACTTGATGAAATAGTTTAGGTTTGTTATTATTCATTTGTTGGTTCTTTGAATTTTTGGCACGTTAAGGAGCGGCCTTATGTTTACGTATTTCGCAGTAGTCAGTTTTACTGGCGCAGTAGTTTACGTGTGGATGAAACGTACTGAAGTATTTTTTGTTAAACTAGCTTGTTCTTTGGTGTTTGGTTCAATGGCATATTTATTGGCTCTTGGAATGGGTTTAATGGCGAATGCTCATTTTCCATCTAAATGGTTAGTTGAACACGTAGATCTTGTTTCGTTGTATCAAAGCGAAGATAAAGCAGTAATTTTAGAAACAGTTTTGTCTAATGGTAAGGAACATCTCCACTTTAAACGGAAAAATAATCCCGATTCAGAATTTGTTTTAAAAGATGGGGATGCAACTGTTCATGAAGAAGGTACGATGAAAGTTTTGCGCATACACAGGAAAGAATTTGTTGATTGGGGATACTGGTTAGCGTGGTTAACCGTATCCGAACCAAGTAAATATGATTTCATAGTTCCAAAAGATAATCGTAAAAATGTTTTAGATAATTAGAAGCAAATGGTTCGTCCTCTAGACGAACCATTTTATTTGGAGTATGGTTCTATGTGTAGCTAGCGAAACAATAATTTTGATAGATTCAAGAAAGGAGGTCTTTATGCTTCCCAAACTTCGAAAAGCTGAAAGGCCTCCCCCTGACTTTTCTAGTAAAGATTGGCATTTGATTCGTTCTTTTAATATTACACGCACCAATAGTATGCACGATGCCGAAGTTGATTTAAAATATATAAAGCTCAAGATTCATAATTGCGTAGAAACGCCAGTTGAAGAAAAAAAGTACGGCATCAATACTTTTCTTAACATTGCGCTTTATAGATTTTTATCTGAAACCAAGGCAAAGCAGATCATTAGTTGCGCTATTAAGTTTTTTAATGAGGCATTGCCTACAACTGTTTTAGTCGGTTTTGAAAATGAATGTTTCCCAGCTTTAAGTATAAGGTCTGGAAATGATTGGTATTACAGAGAGCACATTCGTGGAATTGAAATTTTCCCTAATCAGCAAGTTTGGGATAAAAATTTACAGTTTGAAGATGCTGCCTTACGAATTACAGGTGTTCGTGGTGAAGAGGGCATTTACCTAATAGTAAAAAATATGGCCTTTCAAGAATCGGCAACATAAAAAGTCCCTAAGTTTACAATCAACATTGCAAATTAGGGACTTTTTTTATTCTCTAGATTTATTTTTGATTTCTTTGCTTAGTTTGTCAGACAGGTCTTGTATGTTAGTTACTCCTAAATCTCCTTTTGCCGAGTGTCGAATGCTTATTTGTTTCAATGCCAGTTCTTTATCGCCGACAATTAAGATATAAGGAATTTTTTGCATTTCAGCTTCCCTAATCCTTTTTCCTAAAGTTGCATTTTCAGAAAAAACAGCAGCGCGTATTTTATTAGATTTTAATTGTATTAAAATTTCATTTGCATAAGATTGATGAGCTTCGCCAATTGGTAAGATCACAGTTTGTATCGGCGAAAGCCATAAAGGTAGTCGTCCGGCAGTTTGTTCTAGTAAGAACGCAATAAATCTTTCGTAAGAGCCTAATATTGCACGATGAATAACAATCGGGTTTTGTTTTTGACCATTATCGTCTACATAGTTAAGGCCCATTCTTTTTGGAACTAAAATGTCTACTTGCGCTGTCGCAATAGTGTCTTCTTTACCCATAACATTTTTAGCTTGAACATCTAGTTTTGGTCCATAAAATGCTGCTTCGCCAATAGCCTCGGTATATGGAAGCCCACTTTCTTTTAATACAGAACTTAATTCATCAGCCGCCCATTGCCAGAGTTTTTTGTCTCCGCCAAATTTACCCCCTTTTTTATTGAAATCTGGCAATGATAATCTAAAGCTATAATCTTTTAATCCAACTTCACTGTAAACATCTCTAAATAGTTCTATGACTTTTTTGAGCTCATTTTTTAAATCAGTTGGCGCTACATAAATATGAGAATCATTTTGAGTAATTGCTCCACGAACTCTAATTAATCCTGTTAAAGTACCAGAAAGTTCAAAACGATAAATGCCCCCGGCTTCGGCGAGACGCAAAGGTAAATCACGATAACTGGTTACGAGTTTTTCGTAAATCATGTGGGTGTGTGGACAGTTCATTGGTTTAATAAAAGTTTCCACTCCTTCAGGATCTATAAAATGATACATATTTTCTCCATAAAATTGTTTATGGCCGCTGCGTTCATATAAAGCACCATGAGTTAAAATTGGAGTGCTCACATATTTGTAGCCGCAAGATTCTTCTTTGGTGCGCATATATTCTATGAGCTCGTGTTTAATAATTTCTCCATTAGGAAGCCACAATGGATAGCCGGCACCAACAGTATCGGAAAACATAAAAATTCCCATTTTTTCACTTAGCACGCGATGATCTCTTTTCTGCGCCTCTTCAAGGCGCGCTAAATATTCATCTAGCTCTTTTTTAGAATTAAAAGCTACACCATAGATGCGCTGTAGTTGCTCGCGCTTTGAATCGCCGCGCCAATACGCTCCGGCAATTTTCATTAATTTAAATCCTTCAGGGTCTATTTCTTTTGTATTTTTAACATGTGGTCCTGCGCAAAGATCTATGAAAGTATTTTTTCCAGTTTCGTAAAAACTTAAAGGTGATTTTTTTTCTGACAATTCTTTTGCCAACTCTAATTTAAAGGATTGATTTTTAAGAATTAGGCTTGCTTCAGATTGTTCTATAATTTTTTTCTTGAATGACAATTCTTGCTTGGCTAATTCGCGCATTGAAGTCTCAAATTCTTTCAAATCTTCGGGCGTCAGGGTGCGAGGTAGTTTAAAGTCATAATAAAATCCGTCTTCAATAATTGGGCCAATGCCAAGTTCGGCATCTGGAAATTTTTTAAGCACCGATGCTGCAAGCAAATGGGCGAGCGAGTGCCTAACCTTATGAAGTTGTTCTTCGCTTGATTCTAATATAGATTTTTTAACCATAATAATTATCAATATACCTCAAAATTTATTTTTCCGCTATTTAAGCCAATATAAGGTCTTGCGATGTCCTTAGATTGGGAATATTATGATTTGATATGAGAGAAAAAATAATTGAAGGTAATATTTACCATGTGTTAAGTCGCGGCGTTGATAAGCGTAAGATTTTCAATGAAGACTTAGACTATCTACGTTTTATTCACGACTTATTTGAGTTTAACGATATTAACCCAATTAATAACGTTACATATTTTTTCCAGAATCAATCTAAGGACATCGCAAGACCTTATATTGCATTTGAAAGGCGGCCGCGTAAATTATTGGTTGATTTATTAGCTTTTGCATTAATGCCTAACCATTATCATTTACTGATAAGACCTAGATTGGAAGGTAGCCTAACTAAATTTATGAAGCGTTTAAATATGGGGTATGCTAAATATTTTAATGAGAAGAATGAGAGAACTGGGGCATTGTTTGAGGGGCGCTTTAAATCAATTGCAGTTTCAAAAGAGGCTCACTTTATTCATTTGCCATATTATATTCATTTAAATCCATTAGATCTTTGTGCGCCAGAGTGGCGCGATCATAAATTGAAAGATTATAAGAAGGTAAATAAGTTTTTGTCAGAATATAGGTGGAGTAGTCACTTAGATTATTTAGGTAAAAATAATTTTTCTTCAGTTACACAGCGTGAATTTTTACTAGAATATTTTGGTGGTCACGAAGAATATAAAAAAGATTTCAATAATTGGCTAAAAAATTTAGATAATCTTAAAAACGTAGAAGGTGTAGGCTTAGAACCAATCTAAGGACATCGCAAGACCTTATATTGTGGTAGAGCAACCTCTTTTTTGTTTTTTGTAAACTTGCAACAAATATTTTTCTGCGTTAAGTTTAAGCAATATTATGTTTCGCAGTTCTAAATACAAATTCTTCGGTGGATTGATTTTAATTTTGTTGTTAGGTTCTAGCGTTTTTTATGGAATTAGGTTTTATCGTTACAGAACAGACTTAAAAGCTCTAGCTGACTATGATGTTTATTTAGAGCAATTCAAAAACGATAACATTGGTGGCAAAACCCCAGAAGAAACATTAAAAATGTTCGTGGCTGCTTTAAAAAATGGCGATGTTGATTTGGCTAGTAAATATTTTGCTTTAGATGATAAGGGGAGCAGGCAGAAGTGGGTGGATTATTTGAACGAAGTTAAGAAGAAAAATATGTTAGCAGCGATGGCGAGGGATATTGAAACAAAAGCGCAACCAATTAAGTTTGAAGACCCAGACATTTTTTACTATAAATTATATAATTCCGATGGTACTGTTGGTGTGACTATTAATTTGGGTAAAAACATAGAAACATGGAAGATAATAAGTTTATGATTAAAAAAATAATTTTCGCCCTCGTCCTTTCCCAATTCATAAACCTGACTCTAGCAAGTCAGGTTTTTGGTTATGAGATAGAAACACATGCAGGTATTACCCAAGAAGTGGTTAAATTTTATAACATTAATTTTTCAAAAAATAAATTGAATCAAGAAGATGCGCAACTTATTATTGATGGATCAAGACAAGAAGACAGCGATCCGCGTTGGTTTAACCATTATTATGATCCAGTGCATAACATTGGCCTCACTGCTTTTCCGGGTCCATGGTTAAGTTCTAAAAACTGGGCGCACGACCATAATCGTCAAATTTCTGGTTTATATAACCATATTTTGAACACAACTTTAGTTTTGTATGCACAGCTTGCTAATCCGCAGATGTTAGAAGAATCAGATTATACATGGGAGCGCGCATTAAAAGATTATATTCAAGGCAATAAAGAGCGCGGGCTAATTGGTTTAGGCCATATTTTGCATTTGATAGAAGATGCAAGTGTTCCAGATCACACACGCAACGATCCGCATGTTGCTATTTCTGGAGTAAGCATTTTAAATCAGGGCAGCCCATATGAAATGTGGACTAGCCAATTTAAAATCGGCAATATTAATTTACTAGATTATCTTTATGGCGCTCGTCCTTATATTTTAAATTCTTTGGATGAATATTTTGACGCCATGGCAAATTATTCTAATCGTAATTTTTATAGCAAGGACACTATTGATAGCCCAGAATATGTGGAACCAAAAGTGGATTATAAAGCTCAAGATGGTGAGTATTTTTATGGATACAAAAAAGATGCTGAGAATGGGGATTATAAGTTGGTTTTGTACCAGACGAATCTTTTAGATTTTGATTGGGTTAGCAATCAATTTGCGAATCCGATTTTAGCAACTCCAGATGACAATTCCATCCTCTCTGCCTATTGGTCTCGCCTTGCTCCCAAGTCTGTGCAATATGCCTCGGGTGTAATTGACCTCTTTTTTCGAGAAGTAGAAAAATATAAAGATGATCCACTTTATTCCGTAAAACCCGTGCCCTCTTTTTTGAGCCAAGTTTACGACAGCGTGAAGGAGTTTATCGTTGAAGAAAATCCATTCTCTAATTTCAGAGAAGTGGAAGTTATATCACTAGAACATAAAAACATTAAAACACTAGAACAAGAGAACATAAAAATAAAAAAACAAGAGATTGCTTCGGAAGCCCCTGCCTATCGGACAGGCAGGCTCGCAATGATGGATAAGTTAAATGCGCCTCGCAATGACGAAACAGTATTCATTGTGAGCCAGCAGGCGGAGCAATCTCAAAATAATGCAATCGCAAAACTAAAAACGGAAACTAAAAAGACCGAGATTGCTTCGTCGCAGACTCCTCGCAATGACGAGCCGTCAGCTATTGCAAGTAAAGCTTCATCGGCTCCCGCAGCTTACGCAGCTCCTCAATGCCCCTACGCAACCGAAGCCACTCCCACTCACCAAGATATCCTAATCAACGAAGTCGCGTGGATGGGCAGCGAACAAAGTTCTACAGATGAATGGATTGAGTTAAAAAATATTTCAGGGACTGATATTATATTAAAAAATTGGCAGCTCATAGACAAAGAAGATCAAATCCATTTTGCTTTCACGAATGAAGTTATGAAAAGAGGGGAATATTTTTTGCTAGAACGTACGAATGACTCTAGCGTGCCCAATGTATCATCTGACGCGATCTATGTTGGAGCATTAAGCAACGAAAATGAAGGTCTGCGTTTATTCAATCAAAATTGCGTTCTAGTGGATGAAGTTTTAGCAAATCCATCTTGGCCATCGGGGAGCATTAATCCAAAACGATCCATGGAACGAGCAGGGGATTTGTCGTGGAGGACGTATAGCGGT
>CAYIVT010000035.1:0-8716 GCA_964366955.1 uncultured Candidatus Saccharibacteria bacterium
ATATTAACAGCATATTTTTCCAAAACTTGAAATTTAGATTCTGGCATTTCATCAGTAACACGACTAGAACCACGAAGTCCAACAAGCACGCGCATAGCAGCATCACGCTTAAAACCCAATTTATCCAAAACACTTTTAGCAGAAGATGGCGAATCTGCTATAGCTAACAGCAAATGCTCACAAGAAACAAATTCATCTTTCTGGTTTAGTGCAATTTTAGCTGCCCTATCCAAAAGCATCATTAATTCTTGAGAAAGATACATTTGACCAACATTACTAGAGGCGAAAATCTTAGGCATTGCTTGAAGTTCAATTTCAATTTCTTGCATTAAAGAATCTAAATTAAGACCACTTTTTGCCAATACGGGCCTAACTAAAGAAGATTCGTCCATCAATAAGGCAGACAAAAGATGTAAAGCCTTAAACTCACCATGATTTTTCATGGCAGCTAAATCTTGCGCATTTTGTAGAGCCTCTTGAGCTTTAACTGTAAATCTATGAAATTGCTTCATCACGTTAAATATAAAAAATTATTGGCAGTCTGTCAATTAGAGTGCCAATAATATATTTTTAAGCTCTTTTACGGTTTGATCTAAATCTTTTTTATTAGTAGCGCGCCCAAGACTAAAACGCACGCTTGAAGCCGCTCTTTTTTCGTCATAACCTAATGCTAATATAATAGAAGAGCTTTCTACTAAGCGGGCCTGACAAGCAGATCCAGCAGACGCCGCAATTCCTTTTATATCTAAAGCAATCAAAAGATCATGGGCTTTTATTTGCGAAAAATAAATATTTAAAATATTTGGGAGTCCGACTTCTAAATTATTATTTAACTCTATTTTTGAAATATTAGCTTTTAATTTTTCCAAAAAATAATTTCGCAATTTAAAAATACGCGCACTCTCTTTAGCGCGCATTTTCTCTGCGATTTCTATGGCTTTACTAAAACTAACGATAGCAGGCACATTTTCTGTGCCAGCTCGCATTCCTCGCTCTTGATTCGCACCCGTTATAATAGAAACAAGTTTAGTAGTCTGGCGAGCATACAATAACCCAATTCCCTTAGGACCATAAATCTTATGGGCTGATAAAGTCATTAAATCAACGCCCAACTCATTAACTTTACAAGGCAAATATTGAAAAGCTTGGCTAGCATCAATATGAAATAAGGGATAAAAAGTCGGGAGATCGCAGTCGGGAGATCGCAATTTCCTAAAATTTTTAATTAAATTAAAAATTTTAGAGATATCTTGAATAACCCCAATTTCGTTATTCGCATATATAATAGAAACTAAAATTGTATTTTCGCTTAAAGCCGCTTGCAATTTTTCTAAACTAACAAATCCTTCTTTTGAAACCGGTATACGCACTACCTCTACTCCGCACCTCTCTAAATATTTACAAGTTTCGTTGATAGACTCATGTTCAATAGAAGAAAGAATAACCCTAGGTTTTAGGTTTACTTGCTTAACAACTCCTCGCAGAGCGAGATTATTTGCTTCAGTCGCAGAACCTGTAAAAATTATCTCCTTATAATCACAGCCAAGAGCGGCTGCTATTTTTTGGCGCGCTAAAAAAACAGCACGCGAAGCTTCCTGCCCAAAACTATGCAATGAACTTGGATTACCAAAAATTTTACTAAAATATGGCTTCATCGCCGCCTCTACCTTTTTATCAATAGGAGTGGAGGCCGCATAATCTAAATAGATTCTATGCATAAATTTAAAAAAGTGAAGCTGGCATAAAAATATCTTTAATTTTAAATTCGGCCTTAATAAGCTCCGTGCTATATTTTTGAGGAACCAATAAATAGCCGCGGGCTTTTGCTAGATCATATAAATCTTTGGTAATTTTCACATCATTCAAACAATAGCTTTCTAATTCTTTCCAATTTTTATCTTTATAAAACTGAATGGCTTCTAATCCATGATGAGTTTTACCAATGCCCAAATTCTGCTTAGCTAAAATATCTAGACTAATTCTAAAACCTAATTGAGTTTCTATTTCATCTAAAATATCAAACTGTTTTAGAGCAAAAATATTAAAATTTATGCTGGTAGAGAATTTATTACCTAGTTCAAAATATTTTCGCATCACTGGAATATCAAAACGAATACTACTAAAACCAATTATTAAACCAGATTTTTGAAGCATCTTTCCTAGTTCTGCAAAATCAGCCTCAAAAAAAGAAAAATATTTATTTTGGGCATACGAATAAACACCCACAAAAGACGCTTCAAGCGCATCTATGTTTTGCTGACCACCAACTTCGGCAAATGTATTTTTTGTTTCAATGTCTATAACTAATTTGTCCATAATCAAACATGTCGATCGGCCACATTAGACGCCGCATAACTAAAAGGTTTTATGCGCGCTTCAAAATTATTCGCCCTAATCATACCAACTAACTCTTGAATCATAACTTTTGTAGCGCCATTATCTCCAACATCAACATGAATCTCAAAATCATAATGGGGTTTAACTCCACCAATTACTTCATTTTCTAATTTATCAATAAAATCATGAGCAATTTCTAAAGAAATTAAAACCTCGCGCATAATACGATCACGCAAGGTATGGAAATTATCTAAATCAATACGCCGCCAAAAATAGCGAGCTCCACGCCCAACGCGATGCACCACAATTGCCGTCACAAAATCGGCAGCTGTTCCCAGCCCGCGCAAAGAATCTGTGCCTAAAGTTATTTTATAATCACAACTTGGCTCGAGTCGCATAAAGTTAACAATCTCCCGCGCCACTTGTGTGGCACTAAACTTTACTCCAACCGAGCTCATAAAAGTTAAATCCGACATAATGCCTCTATTGTATACCGAAGCAATCATGCTGTCAAAATAAATAAAAACATCTACGCCGATAAAGTCCTAGAAGCAAAAGGCAAAAAGTAACTATTTAAATCGCTGTCATTGATATTATATTTGTGAGAGTTTAGAAGAGAGTCGTTTATAATTTCCTTGAATATGAACATTTCTTGTTTTCCATTTCCAATATCTTTCTGTTTCATAATCTGACCAATAATAAACAATGCACGATCAGCACTTAATTTTGCGTTTTTAGTATCTTTTTTTCTTTGCAAAGCAAAAAAACGAATCAATTCGCTGCCAAGATTTGCTATCAGAAAACAAGTTGTTCTCTCTCTGCGGATTTTCTTTTTTTCTACGATCATGATTGGTTTTGAAATTATTTTAATATCCATATCTTTAATATACATAAAATCTATAATGATGGCGATTTTTTATTTTCTGCTGGCTTTTTTTATCTCTTTTCATTCTTTAGAGGATCCTCTCCTTTAAACTTTAACCCATGCCTACCGGCAGGCAGGCTTACGCCTTTAACCTATGCCCAGACTCTAGTACAATTATAGTAATGAAAAAGAAACATAAAAAAATTTTAAAAGAATCTGCACTTGAAGTAATAATGCCAAAAATTAGCGACGACACTAAAAAAAGCGTTGTTGCTGTTTTACTTTTAGGATTAGCTGTTCTATTTTTATTGGCCAGCTTTGAAAAAGCTGGACCAGTGGGCACGTTTATGTTTGATCTTTTATTTAAACTTTTCGGCTTTGGCTATTATCTCTTCCCAGCTATAGAAATTCTAATTGCTCTTTCTCTTTTATTGTCTCGCGCAGAAAAATTTTTTGGAATTATTATTCTTGGAGCTATAGGATTTCTTTTATCCGGCCTAGGCTTTATCGATATTATTTTGCCAGAAAAAGGGGGGCTCATTGGTGGAGCAATTGGCGCCCTAGAAATCCCTTTTGGATATATTGCTTCTATTGTATTAACTGTTTGTGGCGGATTAGCTTCTCTTTTGATTGCGCTAGATGCTCAAATTATTCTTTCTAAACCAAAAATGGCTGACGATGAAGAAAACGAAGAACCTGAAAACCAACCAGAAGAAAGGCCATATGAAGACCATCAAAAACCAGTGATTGTTAAATCTCCAGATGGAAAAAAAGAAACTTTAGTTCTAGACGAAACACAGCCAAAAACGAAAAACCAGAAACCAGAAGAAGAAAAAGAAGCAGAAAAAATAGAACCGGAAATTAAAGAAATCGGAATTTCTTATGGAACTAATAAAAATAAAACCAGTGATAAGCCATATGAGCCAACAAGCTATGTCGCTCCCCCATTATCTCTTTTCAAATCTTCAATAGAAAAACCAACTTCAGGAGACATTCGAGGCAATGCCAACATTATTAAGCGCACATTAGAAAGTTTTGGAATACATGTAGAAATGGGTGAAATTAATATTGGCCCCAAAGTAACTCGCTACACATTAAAACCAGCTGAAGGCATAAAATTAGCAAGAATTTTAGCCCTAAACCAAGATTTAGCCCTTGCTCTCGCAGCGCACCCAATTAGAATTGAAGCGCCAATACCTGGCAAATCTTTAGTGGGCATAGAAGTACCCAACAAATCTGCTGCAATAGTACGTCTAGGCACAATGCTCGGATTTCAAGATTTTGCAAGCACTGGTCCGCTAGCATTTGTTTTAGGTCGCGACGTAACGGGCGATCCTATTTATGGCGATATAGAAAAAATGCCTCATATGCTCATTGCTGGCGCAACAGGATCGGGAAAAAGTGTAGCAATTCATACTTTGATTCTTTCTTTGCTTTATAAAAATTCACCAGACTTATTAAAGCTTATTTTAATCGACCCGAAGCGCGTAGAACTTTCTATATACGATGGCATCCCCCACTTAGTCTCACCAGTAATTACAGAAGGCAAAAAATCAGTCGGCGTTTTCCGTTGGGCAATTTCCGAAATGGAAAGTCGTTATGGAACATTATTGCAAGCCGGAGTGCGCGACATTAAAAGCTACAATAAATCTCATGTGCCACCAATGCCATATATAGTCATCGTTGTAGACGAATTAGCCGACCTAATGGCTGCCTTTGGTCGCGAAATAGAAACTTCCATTGTACGCTTAGCTCAAATGGCGCGCGCTACAGGAATTCATCTAGTGCTTTCTACTCAACGTCCATCAGTAGAAGTAATAACTGGTTTAATTAAAGCAAACATAACGGCGCGCATGGCTCTTCAAGTTGCAAGCCAAATAGATTCACGCACTATTTTAGATATGGCCGGAGCTGAAAAACTTTTGGGCGGAGGGGATATGCTATTCACCTCAACAGATTTCTCTAAACCAAAACGTATTCAGGGCGCTTATGTAAGCGAAGAAGAAATTCATAAAGTTTCCAACTTCATTATGGAAAATAACTCACTCACCGATGAATCTAAAGATGCAATTAATAATGCCGCGCTAAAAATAAAATCCGAAACTACGACCGGTCTGGAAACTCCACTACAAAAAGGCGAGACAATGTTCGATGGCTACTTGCAAGATGAAGATGATGAGCTATATGATGAAGCAGTGAAGACTGTAATGGAAGCTAAAAAAGCTTCGGCGTCTTTGTTGCAGCGCAGACTATCAATTGGTTATGCGCGCGCAGCAAGACTCATAGACATCATGGAAGCCAAAGGCGTAGTTGGTCCAGGAGATGGCGCTAAGCCACGAGAAGTTTTTCTAGAAGCTCTAAGCCCAGAACTTTCCGAAGAAGAATTTAAAGAAGAATAAGCGTTTTAATGCTGTTATTAACTTCAACAAAGAAGCACAACTCTAAATCCAGCTCTTCCGATGACCCAACATTGAGGCAAGTGCCTCCCGGTCATCGAAAGAGCATAAATATTAATTTTTTAAAGGGAAAGTTTCAATATTCGGTCATCAGATGGCTGGGAGTTTAAAAATCTAAAAACTATAACTAAGTTAGCTTATGCAAGAACCTAAATCTCTTTCTGAATTGCTTTTAGAGCAACTAGAACAAAAAAATATAAGCGCAGAAAAACTATCCGACAACACTGGCGTCCCTGAACGCTTTATTCATGCTTTTATAGATCCAGAATACACCGATCACCACGCCCTTCCTTCAGCTCCTTATATGCGCGGTTATTTAAAAAAGATAGCGCTGACGCTTGATCTTAATCCTGAAAATACTTGGCAAACATATGAACGTAGACATGCTCCACGACAATCTGGGCATAAAGATTATTTACCAAAAAATAGATTCAAAATAGAATCTATCAATAAAAAAAATATAGTGATAGCGCTTTTAAGCACTCTACTAATTATTTATATTAGCTTTAATGCTAGCCGCCTATTTCAAAAACCAGCCATTACATTAATAGAGCCGGCACAAGAAGCAATAACATTAAACATTCCAAGTGTTTACATTAAGGGCTCTATTCTAAATACTAAAGATATCATCACAATAAATGGAGCCGCTATCAATGTAAGCGAAGACGGTGAATTTAATAAAGAATTTTCATTAACTCCCGGAAATAATTCTTTTGAAATAGTTGCAAAAAGATTTTTAGGCAGAGAAAACCGTTTAACAAGACAGGTTATCTATGAACCAACTAATCCAACAGATCCCAAAAGATAAATTTGGACCAGAATATACCATTCGTGTTTATGATCCTGTAATAGGCATGGAAGGTTTTTTAGTTATTGACAATACAAAACTTGGACCCGGCAAAGGAGGCATTCGCATGACACCAAATGTTACCGCTGAAGAAGTTTTTAGATTGGCGCGCACCATGACTTGGAAAAATGCGCTCGCCGAAATTCCATTTGGCGGAGCCAAGGGGGGTATTGTGTGGCATGGCGGTAGCAACGACTTAAAGAAAAAATTTATTCAGGGCTTTGCGCGAGCTTTAAAACCTTTGATGCCGAAAAAATATATTGCTGGGCCAGATGTCAACACTGGCGAGAAAGAAATGCAGTGGTTTGTAGAAGAAACTGGTAATTGGCGCACAGCAACTGGCAAACCAGCAAATTATTGCACAGCTGCTTTTGGAAAAGGTAGGGAAAAATGTGGAATCCCCCACGAATTTGGGAGCACGGGATTTGGCGTAGTCCAAGCCACTAAAGTGGCAACTGAATTTACTGGGCTAGATTTAAAAAAAGCAACTGTAGCAATAGAAGGCTTTGGAAATGTTGGCAGTTTTGCATTTAAATACTTAAAAGAACTGGGGGCGAACATTGTTGCGGTTGCAGATAGCAAAACTGCTATATATAACGAAAGAGGTTTAGACGAAAAAGAATTAATAAAAATAAAAGCCGAGGGCAAAAATTTTCATGCTTACAAAAATGGCGCCAAATTAACACACGACCAAATATTTGGATTACCTGTTGATATTCTGATTCCAGCGGCAATCACTGATGTTATAAATGATTCTAATAAAAATTCTATTCAAGCTAAAATTATTGTAGAGGGTGCTAATATTCCTATGTCTGAAAAAATAGAAAGCGAACTTACAAGAAAAGGCATTTTAATTATTCCTGACTTTGTAGCAAATGCTGGCGGTGTAATTTCATCCTATGCTGAATATCGCGGCTATAATCCAAAACGAATGTTTACTGTAGTTGAGCAAAAAATAAAAAAAGTGACGAAAAATATTTTAAAAAATAGCGCCAAACTTGGCATTTCGCCAAGAGAAGCAGCGATGCAAATAGCTATGCAGAGAGTAGAAGAAGCTCGCTAGCACTAGGCTCAACAAGTAAGATTTATTAGCTCCCAGCCATCCGATGACCAAAATATTTAAGATTTCTGTCCCCAGGTCATCGGATGGCTAAATATTGATAATTTATCTTTAAAATTAATATTTACGCTCTTACGATGACTAAAACATAGCTTGCTCCAATATTCGAGTCATCGTAAGAGCTAACTCAAGTGTTGCACTTCAATGTTGAATATACTGCTTTAAAATTTGCCTTTGAGTATTATTTTAAGGTATCATTACAAAAAAGCCGGACTAGCTCATCGGTAGAGCGCTGCCCTGAAGAGGCAGGCGTGCCCAGTTCGACTCTGGGGCCCGGCACCCATAAACACAAAAACCCCGTAACGGGGTTTTTGTGTTTATGGGTCGCATAGTAGAGGATGTTAGAACTGTTTTTGAGCGAAGAAATGAATATTCTTATATACCAAACTTCAACCCATGCAAAAACTTAATTTAACATATAATTATTAATTTTATATCGTAGCTTCCAACTATTCCCATACCTCAATAATCCCAAATATGATTTAACTGTGCTTTCTGTAAAGTTATTAGCCAATCTTCGAATCATCCTCTTCTTGGTAGCAATTCGTAGAACTCGATGATCCATGAAATGCACCCAACCAAGAAAATCTATACCAGAAGGGCCTAAAGGACAAAAAATATATCGCTCTTTCTATGGCATTAGATGAAGCTGGAAAAATGCTTGGCGGTTGGAGTGGGCAACTAATAAAACAAAACTCTCCTCAAAAAACAGGAGAGAAATAAAGAGATTTGCGGGAGGGCAAACGCGAACCCATTGTCGTGATTCCACCTGTTCGTGGGCTTGTCATAGTACGCGTTCAACCAACGACCATCGTCGTTGCGATTCACGCTGAGAAGGTTAGGATCGCCATCCGAATTGTGCGAGATATCATCCATGCCACTGCCCCTCATCTGCCAACTGGCAGATTTAGAGCTGTATCGAATTCGGCATCGTAATGCCCTAATATCTCGAACCAAGTATCTTCTTTTTTTGAAGTGTCTACATACGCCACCCTATCCGAAGCCGTGACCGCGGATACTCTCGATGTATGGATACTGGATTCGGTAGCGGGAAACCGTAGCCGCCCGCATATTCACCTACTACCGTTTTT
>CAYIVT010000036.1:0-3454 GCA_964366955.1 uncultured Candidatus Saccharibacteria bacterium
GGTTCGATCCCCCCAACGCGCACAGAAAACCATAAAAGCCCAATTTAGGGCTTTTATGGTTTATAAAATAACTATTTCTGCTGTGCGTTTGCCGAATTTTAGAGCGGCACTTCTATCTGCAAACCAAATATCTACTCGGTCGCTAAAGCGTTTAGCCATACGATCTTTTACAATAAATATTTTGTTGCCGAAAAGTTTAGGAATTTTGACGCGAGTGTTAAATGGAAGGAAGTTAGTTGCGATAATGCCGTCGGCTACACGCGCACCAGAGGCAGTAATAAATGGAGTGTCGTCAGTTTGGTCTTCTGTTGAAGAATAACCAGTTACAGTTGCAGTGATGCGAGATTGGATTTTTCCTTCAATTCTAGCACCAGCAAGAGAAGTGTTAGAAATGGCACTTTCTATAGTTAGGGCTTGATTTTCTGGAGCATTTGATTCTGGGAGAATGGTTGCGGAAGCAATGTTGAAGCTTAAAAGTAGGGCTAAACCATGAAATGCAAAGTCTTTCTTGGGAGTAACTAGCTTTATTGTTTTTTTGATAGTATTAATCATATGTCGCTATTTTAGCATATAATTGTATATTTGTCAATGTAATCTATTGACAAAAGGACACATAATTGCTATGCTGTAGCGACAAGATCTAAGGTTGGATTTTGTTGGTTTTTTGGTTCTTTCAGAGGAGAAGAAAGATGATGGAAGTTTATGCTAAAATTGCTGAATCTCATGAAACTTCTCAAGAGCGAATCAAGAGGTTGGTGACAATGCATGAGAAGGTTATTGTCGAACATAAAAAAAATATCGAAGTCTTGAAGAAACTAGTTCATGAAGAAAGGTTGAAGATTATGGAATTGTCTAAAGATTGTAAGCATGAAATGGAAAGCACTCCCGATGTTTGCGAGCATGGGTTGGTTTGCAAGAATTGCGGAGTAGTTCCTTAGAATATTTTTTCCCCGCCAGTTTCTAAAAGAAACTGGCGGGGATTTTAATTTAAACAAAAACTCCATCAAAGACGGAGTTTTTGCCACAAATAGAGAAGTCGACTTCTTGCGAAGTCAAGGCATTCCTGGGCATTTAATTGACTAGGAATACTAGAAGCGCGAACGCTTCATCGCTCTCATTCTTTCTTGATTGTAGCAGAGATGGTATATAAAAGTCAAATTTTCGGATAAAGTCAGTTCAATAAATAAGCGCAACACCCTGTAATGGTTTTTAAATTTTTAAACTTTTAGCCATCTGATGACCGAACATTGAAGTTCCTCTTCCCTAGGTCATCGGATGGCTAAATATTGTGAATTATTTTAAATTAATATTCAAGCTCTTCCGATGACCAGAAGGCATTTGCTTCAATATTTAGGTCATCGGAAGAGCGGGATCTAATAGTAGAACTGCCATATAAAAGTCAAATTTTTGGATAATCATTTAATTATGTTATTTTTAAAGTATAGTTCTTTGAAATTTTTTTGCGAGGGCTTGAAATATGAATTACGTTTGGATTGTGATGGTATTTTTTTTGTTTTTAATTTTGAATTCCCGTGTTTTTGCAAGTGATCGCGGCGTAACGAAAACACCTAGAGAAATGGCAATATTGGGAGCACGCGCAGTCCCAGTTATTGAAACATCTTGCGATGTTGATGGAGAGCGCGTAGAAACTAACGGCAGTGGATTTTTTATTAATAGCTATGGTCAATTAATTACTAATGCGCACGTAGTGATGCAAGAATCAGAGACTTGGAGAGATGGCCCTAGGCCATTTTGGTTAGATAAACATCCACAATTAGGGACTAATTATAAATATAAAATATTGTTGCCTTGGGTTAATAAAGTTTTTGAAGCTCGCTTGTTAAGTTTTAATAAATATAAAGATTTAGCTAAATTGCAGGTTATTGGCATTAACGCTCGTGATTATGATGTTTTGCCTTGGGGTAAAATTGATACACTATTGCGCGGCGATTCAGTTTTTTGTATTGGTAGTTCAGGGGATTTTGTTTGTTCTATAACTTCTGGCATTGTGAGCGGCCTTCATCGTAATACTGGGCTTAATTATATAGAAGACACAATTCAGGTAGATGCAACTATTGAGAATGGTAATTCTGGTGGGCCTCTTATCAATGCATATGGAGAAATAGTTGGCGTTATTTATGCCAAAGAAGATCATTTTGGTTTAGTTATTCCGATAGATTTAGTAAAAGGTGCGTTAGATGATTATGAAGTAGAAATGGCATATTTGGGTTTAGATTTAGAAACAGCTGCATTTCCTCGCGGGAATAGCATAGAAGATTTGTTTAAAATGTCGCGTTTTTCTGGTTTTAACAATGATGATGTGATTAGAAAGTTGTTAAAGTTGACGCAAAAAAATGGAGTAATTATTAGTGATACGATTGATGAGCGCACATTGGCGGCAAGAATGGGATTAAGGCGTGGGGACGTGATTCGTAAGTTAAATGGGAAATTGGTTAAAGATAAAATGCATTTTCGTGTTTTGCAGGCGCAAATTAAAGTTGACGAGCCCACTATTTTAAAAGTTATAAGAGTCGCTCTAGAAGATAGCGGCGATGTCAAAGTTAAATATTTTAAGGTAATTATAGATCCCAGCTGCGACTAGCATTCGCAGCTTTTTATTTGTTATACTTAAATTTAAGACAGTCACGCTTGAACCTTGACGTGCGTCCTTTGGGCTACGATGGACGCGCACTCATTCAACACAAATAGATTCGAGGTCACCACATTGTGGCCCATAGGGTGTGAGTTCAAGGTTCAAGCGTGATTGTCTTTTTTTATGATTATGTTTGCTGAAAAAATTAAATTAAATCATTATAGTAATTATAAAATTGGTGGGCCAGCCAGTTATTTTTTTGAAGCTAAAAATATTAAAGATATAGTTGGAGCAGTGGAGAAGTGGCGTTCAATGAATGGTAAGCAGATTTTTATTTTAGGTGGAGGCACAAATTTATTGATTAATGATAAAGGTTTTAGTGGTTTAGTGCTTAAGCCTTCTATAGATATACTAGAGAAAGATGACGATAAAATTAGAGTTGGTGCTGGAGTTTTGATGAGCGATTTGCTTAATTTTGCCGCTAAAAATGGTTTGGCTGGTTTAGAGTGGGCAGGTGGTTTGCCTGGAACAGTGGGTGGAGCAATTCGTGGCAATGCTGGCGCTTTTGGAGGTGAAACCAAAGATTCTGTCTTAGAGGTGGCTTCAGTTGATATTTCTAGTAGAGAGTCTAAATTAGTTAAACGCAATAATAAAGAATGTAAATTTGGTTATCGCGATAGTTTTTTTAAGAAAAATGACGGTAAAGAAATTATAGTAGAAGCCATTTTTTCTTTTCAAAAAGGTGAGCCAGCGGCAATTACTCAAGCTATAATGGAAAAAGTAAATTATAGAAAAACTAGACATCCCATGGAATATCCAAACATTGGTAGTATTTTTAAAAATGTAGATTTAAAAACTATT
>CAYIVT010000036.1:3464-8588 GCA_964366955.1 uncultured Candidatus Saccharibacteria bacterium
CTAAAAATAAGCAAGAATTTTTTTTGCATGTAGTTAAGAGTGATCCATTTCCGGTTGTGCCCACTGCTTATTTAATTACCGAGGCAGGACTGAAGGGTGTAAGTTTTGGCGGAGCGATGATTTCCCCAAAGCATCCAAATTTTATTGTGAATTCTTTGAATGCTTCATCTGACGATGTTAGGCATTTAATAAAATTAGTAAAAGTAACTGTAAAAAAGAAATTTGGTATACAATTAGAGGAGGAGATTATTTATGTCTAAATTAAAGATAAAAAATTAAATATGCAGATCAATATTAAAGCAACTAATTTGGAATTAACTAGTCCAATTAAAGAATATATTGAAATGAAGATTGGGCATTTAAGTAAGTTTGTTGAAAAAATAGAAAATAAAGGCACAGAAGTTTTGGCGCGAGTTGAAATTGGGCGTACATCAAAACATCACGTTAAGGGGAATGTTTATAGGGTAGAAGTTAATGTAGATGCCCCACATAATATTCTTAGAATAGAAGAAGAGGGCAGTGATGTGCGCGCGCTTTTGGATTTTGCGCAAGACAAACTTAAGCAGTTGTTGGTGAAGTACAAGGAAAAACAAGCGCATTAGATGTTTGCTAGTTTGTTGTTTTAGATGGCATAATAGGTTTATGTTCTTATTTGATTTTTTTTCTCCTATTAGAAAATTAAAGAAGATAGTTGCTGAGATAAATTTTTTAGAGAGTGAATTTTCTAAATTAGATAATAGTTTTTTACCTAACGAAACTGAAAAGTTGCGGGAGCGTTTTAAGGCTTTTGGAGCGGAAGAAAAAATCTTGCCGCGGGCTTTTGCTTTAGTTAGAGAAACTGCTAAGCGTACACTTAGTCAAAGGCATTACGATGCGCAACTTATGGGTGGCGTGGCTTTAGCGCAGGGGAAAATTGTAGAAATGCGAACCGGAGAAGGAAAAACTTTGGCGGCTACTGCGCCAGCATATTTTCAAGCATTGAAGGGTGAGGGCGTGCATGTTGTGACAGTAAATGAATATTTGGCCAAGCGCGATGCTGTTTGGATGGGGCAAATTTATCATGCGTTGGGCATGAAAGTGGCATGTTTGATTCATGAGGGAGCGCTTTTGTACGATCCTAGTTATAAATTGCCGATTACTAATTCCCAATTACTAGATAAAGAGCGAGATACTACAGGTGCTTTTATAATTCAAGATGAATATTTGCGGCCGATTTCTAGGCGCGAAGCATATAAAGCAGATATTACATATGGCACAAACCATGAATTTGGTTTTGATTATTTGCGAGACAACTTAGCTTATAATGTCAACGAACAAGTTCAGCGCGGATGGGCTTATGCAATAGTGGATGAAGTGGATAGTATTTTAATAGATGAAGCGCGAACACCACTTATTATTTCTGCTCCTGATGTTGAATCTAGCGATTATTATAGAACTTTTTCAAAAATTGCAGCGCGCTTAGAAAAGGGCGCGGATTATTTAGTGGATGAAAAGCATCATTCAGTAGATATTACTGAAGATGGAATTAATAAAGTTGAGAAAGCTTTAAATATAAGAGATCTGTATGGTCCAGAAAATTCTAAGTTAACGCACTATTTGCAGGAAAGCTTGAAGGCGCAAGGGTTGTTTCAAAAAGATAAAGATTATGTCGTCACGAATGATGAAATTATTATAGTTGATCAGTTTACTGGTAGATTGATGTTAGGGCGGAGATATTCTGGAGGATTGCATCAGGCCATAGAGGCAAAAGAGGGCGTTACTATTCAAAAAGAATCGCGAACCTATGCACAGATAAGCATTCAAAATTATTTTAGATTATACAAGAAGTTAGGTGGCATGACTGGAACGGCTCAAACTTCTGCTGAAGAATTTGATAAAGTTTATAAATTAGACGTTGTTACAATTCCGACTAATAGAGAAATGATCCGCGTGGATGCGTCGGATTTAATTTATAAAAATACAAGTGTTAAATATGCGTCTATCATAGAAGACATTAAGGCGCGGCAGATTAAGGGGCAGCCTGTTTTAATCGGAACTGTTTCTATAGAAAAAAATGAAGCTTTAGATAAAATGTTAAATCATGCTGGAATTGCTCATGAAACTTTAAACGCAAAAAATCATGAGCGTGAGGGTGCAATTATTGCGCAAGCTGGTAAAGCTGGGGCTATAACTGTTGCTACGAATATGGCTGGGCGTGGCGTGGATATTATTTTAGGGGGTAATCCGCCAAATATTTTAGAAGCGCAGAAAGTTAGAGAAGCTGGTGGGTTGCATGTGATTGGCACAGAGCGTCATGAGGCGCGGCGTATTGATAACCAGTTGCGTGGACGGGCTGGCAGGCAGGGCGATCCCGGTTCTTCTCAATTTTTCTTGTCATTAGAGGATGATTTGATGCGTGTTTTTGGCGGAGATAGGTTGAAGAATTTAATGGAAAAGTTAGATATGCCTGAAGACATGCCAATTCAATCGGGTATTGTTTCGCGCGCAATTGGTGAGGCGCAATCGCGCGTGGAAGGTTTTAATTTTGATGCTCGTAAACATTTATTAGAATATGATGATGTATTGAATAGGCAGAGGTTGACTATTTATAAAAAAAGACAAGAGTTGCTGGAGATTAGAAATTGGAAATTAGGAATTCAAAAGCAAGACTTTGAAAATTTTACGCCAGAAGAAGTTATTAATTTTTCACCACAAGGCGTGGCTCTTGGGCTTTCGATGTTTGACATGTTATGGATGACGCACTTGGCTGATATGGAGGCGCTTGGAGAGGGTGTGCGTTTGCGTGCCTATGGTCAACATGATCCTTTAGCGGAATACAAAAGAGAGGGGCATATTTTGTTTCAGCAAATGTTTTCTAGTTTTGAGGCTTGGGTGCGCGAGAATAGCGATAAATTAAAAGCGACAAGTCCCGCCGAAGGCGGGGCAAGCGATATAAAAGAGGAGAAGAAAATTTCAAATTTCCAATTACCAATTTCTGACACAAATCAGAGCTTAAATTTTGATGGTTCTAAAGTTGGTCGAAATGATCCCTGTCCATGCAAAAGCGGTAAAAAATATAAAAAGTGTCATGGGGCGTAAGGTTAAAAATTGTAAAAACATTGCCTTAAATATATTTAAGGCGTATTTTGTAGTTAGTACATTAATTTTTTAAGGAGAGAGGTCATGGCTGATAATAAAGATGAAGTGCCTGATTTTTTGCCAGAGGATTTTGATGAAAAGTCGAAATTTAATGAAAATGAATCCGAGAAAAAAGATTCCAATAAAGACAATGATGACGATGAAGAAGTTGTTGTGAGTAAAGCTAAGCTTCTAAAATTTCAGGCCGCTTATGATAAATTGTTTGAATCTCAAGATCATTTAATTAAACAAAATGAAAAGTTAGTTATTATTGCCTTTTCTTTAGTGGCAGAGTTAAAAAGTGCAATTGATTCTAAAAATGCAATGACTGATTCTGCGTTAGCGAGTAATACTAGTTGCATTGATATTTTAAAGAAAAATGAAATGTTAATTCATGCAGCGTATGAATTGCGAGCTGCTTTGGATTTTAAGATAAAATATCAGTATTTGAAGTATTTTTTATGCGCAGTGTTGGGTTTTGCTCTTTCTTTCATAGTGTTTACTTTATCCCAGTTATTTTAATACTAAGCTCCGCAAAATTTGCGGAGCTTTTGAATTGTAATATGGTAAAATAAATATAATGACTAAGAATTTGAGGAGAATATTGTTTTTAGTTGTGCTAAGTGTTTTTAGCGTTTATGCGGGACTAACATTGCGGTCAGTTTTTGCTGCTGATCCGCCGGTAGATGCTGGTCAATGCACTGAGGGCAGGCAGACTTTTGCTGTTTATAGTAATTTTTCTGATAAATCATTTGATAAGCCCGTAGCGTTGATGCAAAGATCTTTGAACGGGCTTGTTGGAATAGCAAACAATTTTTCGTATGCTAATGCAAGTGGATTTGATTATGCGATTATCAGTGTTCTTTTGCGCATCAAGCCGGGCCATCAAGTTTCTTTGATTGTGTATGCTGGTGGTCACGGACAGTGTTTAAAAGAATATCCAGTGCCTACTATGGAGTTAGGTTTTGCGTTTATTACGGCAGAACATTTGAAAGCATCGCTATCAAGACTGCCAAAAGAAGTTTCTATTGAATTAATAGTTGATAGTTGTTATGGTGGCAGATTTGCCGAGGTCGTTAATTCTTTGAATGCCAGAGGATGGAATATTAGCTTTACCGTAAATGCTCCAGCTGAGTACGCTGAGTATATTAGGTTCGGCTCGCATGTGTATAAAAGGTTGACTGACGTTGCGTCTGAAAAATTTGATGCTATTAAAAATGTGAATAAATTATCTGCGCAGCAATTAAGAGATGTGCTAAAGACAATACAGAGAGACATTAGAGAATTACAGAGATCAAAACAACTACCGCCTGATATTGCTTTGGAGAGAAGTGAATATTGGAGATACGCAAAAGACAATGGTAAACCAGTGATGTTTGGTAATAATATGGCTCAAGAAATTTCCAGTGAAGATCCGGGAACACGCAATAGGAAATGGGAAAGAGTGGCTTTTGATCCTGGAGAAGGAATTTTCCCTTCTGCTTCCAAAAAGTGCATTGAGGCTTTGCCAATATCGTGTAGTGAAAAGTTGCAGCTATTGGAAAAAGAATTAGCAAGTCTTAAAGCGAGAATTAATAATGTGAATTTTTCTTTGGAAAAATTGCGCAATGGTCTAGGGAAAGACATAGAAGAGCTAGAGAAAAGCATTTTAGATGAATCGGAATTGCATAAGAGGTCAAAATTGGATCAGGAGCGCAATCAAAGATTTAAGTTGAGATTAAAGTTGATGAAAGATGCATACAATAAAGCTATCAGCAATCCTCTTAAAGAATTAGAAAGATTGGAATTTGAAAAAAAAGAGTTTATTTTAAAAAGAGATAGTATTACCGAGCAAGTAAAATCTGGTATTAATATGTGCGTGCCTGATCCGGTCAATCTAGATAAGCCATTAACTTGCGATGAATACAAAGAACGAGTAGTGGCGCGTGAGTATGAAAAAGCCGACAAAAAAGCCCAAGACGCAGGCTTTTCTTCTAAAAAAGATTTATTGCGCATAGACCTCTTGCA
>CAYIVT010000037.1:0-8130 GCA_964366955.1 uncultured Candidatus Saccharibacteria bacterium
GGAAAAACTGCTCTATCTATTTTTGCCCCTAATTCGCGAGCATCTTTTTTTACAAAAATAACAGCGCCTCGAGGCCCGCGCAAAGTTTTGTGTGTTGTGGTCATAACTACATCAGTGTCAGCGAATGGAGATGAATGAACCCCGGCCGCCACAAGCCCTGCAATATGAGAAATATCAGCGACTAAATAAGCGTTACTTTCTTTCGCGATATCGCCAAACTTTTTAAAATCAAATTCTCTCGGATATGCCGTAAAGCCGCACACGATCACCTTAGGTTTTTCTTTTAAGGCTAATTCTCTAATTTGGTTATAGTCTAGTAGGCCCGTTTCTTTATTAACTCCATATTGTATTACGCGCCAAAATTTTCCAGAAGCGGAAACTGGGTGACCATGACTTAGGTGTCCACCGGCAGCTAAGTTCATTGCCATTAAAGTTTCTCCGGGCTGCATAAGTGCTAGGTAAATTTCTATGTTTGCTGGCGATCCAGAATATGGTTGAACATTCACATGCCACTCCTCGGGTTTCAACCCAAAAGCCGCAAGTCCGCGACTTTGCGCTAGAATTTCAATTTCATCATAAAAAACATTCCCCGGATAATATCGTTTATTTGGGTAACCTTCCGAATATTTATTTGTTAAAATCGAACCCAATGTTTCTAAAATATCTTTAGAAACATAGTTTTCTGAGGCGATCAAATTAAGCGTTAATTGTTGACGCTTGACCTCTTTTTTGAGTATTTCAGCTATTTTTTTATCTTTCATTAAGTTTATATTAGCTAAGAATGAGTAATTTGTCATTAGGTCAATATTAAGGTCTTGCGATGTCCTTAGATTTGCTTTTTATGTAGGACTTGTGTAATCTTCAAATAGTTAGTTGTTTTTTATTATTGGAGGTGCAAGATGGGATTTGCTGTTTTTTTTATTACTATGGGAATTTGCTTAATTCTCTATAAGTCTACAAATGATGATGAAGTTTAGTTTCTTGTTAGTTTTTTAATAATTTGGAGGTGATGTTTATGAGTAGGGTTACTATGCTTATTGGAGTCAGTTTTTTGATGGTTGGGTTATATATAGATAGTTGGATGGTTTTTTGTGCAAGTTTTTTTTGGATTATTGTCAGTTTCATATTTTTTACGCTAGACATAGTGAATACATTTTTAAAAGGTGCGGCAGAAATAGCCAAAGCTTTTTTAACAAAACGATAGAAAAACTCATCCGCGCATCAGAAATGATGCGCGGGTTTTTAAATTTACTATCGATGTACTTAGGTTGGTTAGAGCACTGGCCTAATAAACTCGAAGAATTTTTCTAATAGTGGGTGATACCAGCGGTGTTTATTTTTAGGATAAATAAAGGGCGAACATTGTGATTTCCATTCGGAGATGATATGCCCTAAGTCTTTTAGCATATGAGCATCTTTAAAAGCTAGACCAGATTCAATGTCGTGGTCAAAGCTTCGAGGATTAATATTCTGTGAGCCAACTAGCGCATATTTATTATCTACTAATAAAACTTTAGCGTGAATCATTTTTGGAAATAGTAAAAATTTAATTTTAGATTGCAGGCCAATGGTAGCAAAAACACGATTGCCAATATCTGAAAACCAAATGTCGGTAGTTTTAGGAATAATAATATCTACATTTACGCCTCTTGCAACTGCTTCACGTAAAATTTTTAATAGCCAGTGGTGTGGCACAAAATAGGGAGTAACTAGAGTTATATCTTTTTTAGCGTTTGAGCATTTTTCAATATAATAATTTTTTATAATTCTATTTTTACGCCACGGAGCATGTTCTAGAAACCATATACGCACAATGCCTTTATTTTTTGATGGAATGATAATTTTATCTTTGCCTCCACAATATTTATACATTTTGGCAAAAGATTTCATAAAATGACGTAAAATAATGCCATTTATTTGCAGATGTAATTCTTGCCACTTACGATATTTATGACCGATATTCACGCTGCCAATAAATCCGATTGTGTCATCTACAATTAAAAGTTTTCTATGAGTTCTTAAAAATATCCAATGCCATAATCTGCGAGGATTCCAAAAATTTAGCAGTTCGTTAAAATAGATTAATTCTACACCTGTTGCGCGCAATTCTTCGGCTAATCGGTTAGAAAATTCTAGGCTGCCAATGCTATCTATAATTATTTTTACTTTAACTCCAGCAGTAGCTTTTTCTTTTAGAATATCAGTGAAGCGATGCGTTGGAATATCGTTTGTAAAAATGTATACTTCCCAATAAATATATTTTTTGGCATTTAAAATAGCTTCCTGCATGGCTATCCACGCGTCTTCGGAGTTGGTGAAGAATTTATATTTCATTGACTAAAATCCTAGAGTTAAAGACATCACCATCGTGATAAGCATAAAACAGACTAAAATAGTTGTAAGAATTTTTTTCATATTTATTTTTTTTCGGCTTTTTCTAGTCTTTCCATGATAGCTGCACCTAATCCACTTTTTGGAAAAGCTTCACAAATTATGAGCTTAACATCTAGTTTATCAAATTTTCGCAAACAGGCAAATAAGTTCTGCGCACATTGTTTGAGATTTTTACGTGAACCCATTGATATTATATTTTTTTTGATATTAGTAAAATGTTTTATATTTTCTTGCGTAGCTAAAATTCCAACTCTTTTTTCTGAGCAGGTTTTTAAATATTCTGAAATATTATTAGTTAACACTAGCGGCGCTTTAGGCGCATAGTGTCGATATTTCATCCCAGGCGCTTTAGGCGTTCCACCTTTGGTGGGTAGGCTGGAATCTGCTATTAGAACATTGGGTATATTTTTTCTTATTTCTTCTATTGTCACTCCTCCTTGTCTTAGGATAGCCGGAGGAGTAATTGTTAAGTCTAGAATCGTAGACTCCACACCAATTTTTGTTTTTCCGTCATTCAAAATTAAATCAATTGTATTGCCAAAATCTTCAAAAACAGTTTTTGCGTCAGTGCCGCTTGGTCGCCCGGAGATATTGGCCGAAGGCGCGGCAAGTGGCGAGCCTACTTTTTTAATTAGCTCGAGCGCTATTTTATTATCTGGCATTCGCACTGCTACCGTATTTAATCCACCGCTAACAATATTAGGAATTATTTTTTTCTTTTTTAGAATCAAGGTTAGTGGGCCAGGCCAAAATTTTTCGATTAACTGATGAGCAATCTGTGGAATATTTCTTGCCACTAATTTAAGGTCTTGCGATGTCCTTAGATGGACGATGAGGGGATTGTCAGATGGGCGTCCTTTGGCTTGAAATATTTTTGCTATTGCTTTTGGATTAAAAGCATCGGCACCTAAACCATAAACTGTTTCAGTTGGGAATGCTACAATTCCACCGTTTTTAATTATTTCGGCAGCTTTTTTTATTGATGAATTGTTTGCCTTAAGAATTGGCATAAGGTTTATTCTAATCCTTAACCTTGTGAGAATGTTTCTTAAGATGCCATATTAAAAATCCTGTTATGCATAATAGTATAGCTACTAATCCATAGCGTTCTATAATTTCAAATTGTTCGGCATAGTAAACATATGTTTTGCCTACGCGCCAGCCGATCATAGCCGAAGCAGTGGCGCGAATGTAAACGCCAATAAAAGTTATTGATACAAATTCTTTCCAACCTAAGCGAACTAATCCAGAAAGAATAGAGGCGATGGAAAGAGGGAAAACTGGGAGGGCGCGCATAATAAATAGAGCCACTTCATCGCTATAACCTTTAGCGAATTTATTGCGTACACTTTCAATTTCTTCCCACCTAACCCCTAAGTATTTACCAAATTTATCTACCACTGGTTTGCCTAGTTTATAAACTAACCCATAGATAAAAATGGAGCCGAAAGTTACCCCAAGAGATGCCGGCACCCCAATTTTAATTGTTGTAAGCCATAGAGCTGATAGGAAATTTAAATCTTGACTAATTAATGCAAAGCCTGCACCCATAAATACCAACGATGATGGCACAAAAAATAAAAAGTCTTCCAAAACACCTATGCCAAAAATGGCAATGGCGCCGTTTTTTATTATAAAAGCATGAAAGATGGTTATGAGATATTGAGTCATGGTATAGAAGCTAGGATCTAGGATCTAGTGATAAGCCATCTAAAAACTTTTTTAAATTCTCTATTGAATTAAAATCGTAAATAGACACAGCCATAATTTGAGCACACCTTTTCTTTATTTTTGTTTTTTGAGCAGTTAATTCTTTTTTTGAGATTAAGTCTGTTTTAGTTATACAAATATACTCTTGTTTTTCGGCAAGTGCTGGTTTGTAGGCTTTTAATTCGTTTCTGATAATTTCGTAGTCTTTTAAAATATTTTTACTATCTGCAGCTAAGCAATGGACTAAAGATTTTGTGCGCTCTATGTGGCGTAAAAATTTATAGCCTAGACCCCTCCCTTTTGAAGCCCCCTCTATCAAACCTGGGATGTCTGCAAGTATCAGTTGTCCTTTTGGGCTATAGAAGACTCCTAAGTTAGGTTCTAGAGTAGTAAATGCATAACTTGCAACTCTAGCATCAGCTTTTGTGAGTTCGTTTAATAGGCTAGATTTGCCAGCATTAGGTAGCCCAATTAAGCCAATGTCAGCAATCAGCTGTAGCTCTAAAAAAATATTAAAGGATTCTCCTAAGCGGCCTTCTTCAAATTCTGTAGGTGAAGTATTTTTAGGGCCCCTAAAGTGGAAATTTCCCCTGCCACCACGACCACCTCGCGCAAGCATAACTCGTTCGCCAACTTTGAGTATATTAAAATCTTTGCCCGTATCAAGGTTGTGTATAATTGTGCCTACAGGGACTTTTAAAACTAAATCTTCACCAGTTTTACCGTCTAGATGTTTGCCGCGTCCATCTTCGCCATTTTTTGCCTCAAAGGTTTTTTTGAATCTAAATTGTTTAAGCGCGCTTAAATTAGAGACACCTTCAAAATAGATATCTCCGCCATGTCCACCACTACCACCAGTAACTCCTCGGCCACCTTTTGAGGTATCAAAAGCCACTTTGCCTTTGCCTCCAGTTCCAGAAACTATAAAAATTTTAGCTTCGTCAACTATCATTATGATATTGTGGCATTTTTTCTACATAAAATAAATAGCCCCGCTAATGGCGGGGCTATTTAAACACTAGCAACCACAACTGCACTTTCCAGCTTCATGTTTTGGATGTGTGCATTTTGGGCAAGTATCGTCGGCTTTTATAGGTTCCATTTTTTTAAAAAAATATTATCTTTAAGAACGACCTTTTTGCCTTTTTCATCGTAGCATATCTGAATTTATAGAGCTAATGCTTTGTCTATGCTTTGCTTAATAGAGCCATAAGGATAAGCCCCTTCAATTGTATTAACCGGCTCGCCATTTTTAATAATAATGCTATAAGGTGTGCCTTCGGCCCCTGCGGTTAAACCATCTTGATATTGCGCTTCTACTAAATTATCTAATTTCCCACTGTTTAAACAAGAATTAAATTTTTCAATATCTAGCCCAATATATTTTGCTATACGAGGTAATTCTTCTAAATCTAGGCCATCGTTTGATGGAGTTATTTCTACTAGCCTATCAAGATAAGCCCAAAATTTAGCATTGCCACCTAAATTAGCTGCGCATTCAGTGGCAAGAGCTTCTTTCCTAGCTTTTGAGTGTAAAGAATCAAGTGGGAAGTGACGATATACCCATGCCACCTTGCCATCGTAATCTTTCACAATTTGATGCATGGTTTCATGGAATTTTTTACAAAACGGACATTCAGTATCTGAAAATTCTATGATTGTGATTGGAGCTTGAGGATCACCGAAAATATGGTCTTCATTTGTGACTAACTTAGCATTTTTAAATGATTTATTTTCTATAACAGCATCTTTAATTTGAGCTAGGGGAGCGCTAGAGTTTGAGCCGCTATTTTTTCCTAGGGCGTAAATTAGAGAAATGCTAATAATTGCACCAGCTATTATGATGGCCGTTGGTACATCTAATGAGCCTGTTATTTTATAATAATTATTTTTTTTATTCATAAAATTAGCTTAGCACAACTATCTATAATTTGGAATTTATTGATAATTTTTAGTTTATCGCACTTCTTCTTTTCTTTCTTTAATAAAACCCCTAAAACCTTCTACGAATTCAACGATAAATTGGAATGGTAGTTCTATGATGAAATTTACTATTATTACAAGAATATTGAATTGAGCTAGTCCAGCGATCGCAAGCCTTCCAATGGTTACAAAGGGCATAGCAATTATATCTATAGCAAAAGAAACTATGGATGATTTTTCTTCTTCCATGCTTAGTTCGCGGCTACGATTATGAATTTTTACTCCAGTTGCGGCAATGAGTGAGGTGAATAAAGCAAAGACAGCCATGTTGGCAATACTAAAGTGGAGCGAGAGCAGGATTTTATATAATCCATAGAAAACTAGGAGAATTGTAGATATATAGAATAGACGTAAAAATAATTGGCTGAAGGTATTTTTTTTGCGTGATACTTTGATGGAATAAGTAGGTTTTGAATTTTCTGATATAACATTTTTAATTCCGCTTAGCACCAATGGAAGATTTTTTAAAGAAGGCATTTTTATTGATGCGACGATAATTAAAATTAAAAATGGCGGAAAAATTAAATTGATTATCGTTGATAGCCAAGAAAAATCATGAGTTAAATATATGTCTATAGGAATTTCTAAGCCTAAAGCTATTGCTATTTTAGATAGCAAAAAAGAAATAACGCTAAAAAAAGCTAAGCGTTTTAGTTTTTTGTGTTCTTTGATGTAGCGTTTTTGATAATTTTCTTGAATGGCTTCTTCAAGATTTCTTGTATTTTCTAAGAGAGATTCTAGACTAGTGGATGAGCCTGCTGTTTCTCGTAGATCATTTATAATATAAAAAATAGTGTTATAGCGATTGCATAAAGCTAAAAATTGAGGCGCTAGTTTATTGTGTAATTGGTGGTCTATTTTTTTTCTGATTTCTGGAATATCGTGAGCCGCCACTAAACATTCAGCTTCGTTGTGGCTATGCCAGTTAGGATAAACCGATTGGAATAGGCGATAGTTTAATTGGTCGTTATCAATTCTAAGCAGTGCTCGTTGCACGCCAATGTAAAGTTGCATATTGACGTCTTCTTCGCTTGGAGTAGTTCCGATTATTTCTAGATTATTTTTAATGGAAAAGAACATTAATTCGGCGAGTAGCAACTCTTGCGTGGGTGGAAAAAGAGTTTCCTCTAGAGAGCTTGTGGCGATTATAGTAAGCCAATCGTTTAGTTTTTCTTTTTCTATTTGCGACGATGTTTTAATGTGGCTGCGTAAAAATTTAAAGTGATTGATTATATTTTTGAGGTCATCAATTTTTGATTCTGAGACGCTATCATTTTTGAGATGGCCAGAGCGGATAATATCTTTGATAATATTTTCGGCTACATTATTTTCTGTGAGTGTTAAGAGGAGGCGACGTTTAAAAATGCGGCGTATCACGCCCTTACGAAGTAAATGTTCTTCTTGGTAGTCTACTAAACTGCGAATGCGTTCATAAAAAGAAGCAAGACGAGCAGCGATTTCGTCTACATGAATTTTAGCCCCACTTTCTGCGGTTAATTTGGATTCTTCCTCTTTCAGTTTTTGAAGATATTGTATTATAGGAAATGAAAGCATATTATAAGTATAGCTTATCTGGGGAGGTTAAAGGTGTTGACTTTCTTATATTTTTCGTGTTATAATGGGATTGTGATTAGGTTGATTTACGTGGTTTTTAAGGAGGTGACTATGAATAGGATTTTGTTGGTTGTTGCAGCTGTTGTCTGGATTGGAATAGCTTTTTTGTTTGTTGTGAGCAAGATCGCCGAGCCCACGAAAGTGGGCGAGGTGTTTCAAAAACAGATGGATAGCTTTGATCAAAAAAATTCTCTGTTCGGCCTTGAAAGGTGAGAAGTTGTAACAAAGGGGCTTTAATGAGCAATCATTGAAGCCCTTTAACTTTTTTTGAAGTTTTGTTATGCTAGTAATTGAATATGGTGACTATGGTGTAATGGTAACACTAGGGTTTGTGGAACCCTCGACACGGGTTCGATCCCCGTTAGTCACCCTTGCTTGACATAAACCTAAAATTAGGAGTATATTAACTTTAGTTATTTAATAACCCTG
>CAYIVT010000038.1:0-8044 GCA_964366955.1 uncultured Candidatus Saccharibacteria bacterium
GTTTCTTTGCAAGAGCAGTCTCCAGATATTGCTATGGGAGTAGGGGCTACGCATAAAGAAAAACCAGAGATCATCGGTGCTGGTGATCAAGGCATGATGTTTGGTTATGCCACTAATGAAACAGAAGAATTTATGCCTTTGCCGATTACTCTTGCTCATCGATTAACCATGGCATTAGCTAAAGTTCGCAAAACTGGTTTAATGAAATATTTGCGTCCCGACGGAAAATCTCAAGTGACTATAGAATATAAAAATGGTAAACCAGTTCATATTCATACAGTTTTAGTTTCTACTCAACACGCACCTGAAGTAGCTCAAGAAAAAATTAAAGCCGATGTAATTAAAAAAGTGATTTTGCCGGTTTTGCCAAAAAATTTAATTGATAAAAATACTAAGTTTTTAGTTAATCCTACTGGACGTTTTGTGATTGGTGGTCCGCAAGGAGATACTGGTTTAACTGGTCGTAAAATTATCGTGGACACTTATGGTGGTGCTTGTCCGCATGGTGGTGGAGCTTTTTCTGGAAAAGATCCCACTAAAGTTGATCGATCTGGGGCTTATGCGGCGCGCTATGTCGCTAAAAATGTTGTAGCTGCTGGTTTAGCTGAAAAAGTAGAAGTAAAAATTGCTTATGCTATTGGCGTTCCAGAACCATTAGCTATAAATGTTAATAGTTTTGGCACGAGTATTTGCGGAGATGATAAATTAAGAGAAATTATTAAAAAAGTTTTCGATCTTCGTCCTGGAATGATTA
Organism: uncultured Candidatus Saccharibacteria bacterium; assembly: GCA_964366955.1. Lineage (GTDB taxonomy): Bacteria > Patescibacteriota > Minisyncoccia > UBA6257 > JAUSGH01 > CAYIVT01. Next base: position 755 of record CAYIVT010000038.1, read on the forward strand.
TTAAAAATTTAAATTTACGTCAGCCAATTTATAGGCAGGTGGCATCTTATGGTCATTTTGGGCGGCTTGATTTATCTTTGCCTTGGGAGAAATTGGATAAAGTGAGTGAAATTAAAAAACTAGTAGCAACTAAATAGTTACCACCAGTTAATAGTGTAGTCTTCGATTGGGTGTGATGCCATAGTATAGAAAAAATACGAAGAGTAATATAAAGCGAATAATTGTTGTTTCTTTTTTCGGTATCAATCCCCAAAAAAGAAGGATGATTCTAATAAAATATGCAAATGAACCTAGGCAGCCAATAAGCAAAGCATATTGATGTAGGGGGCGCCAATTGGTAGCGCCAGTAAAAGCCACAATATGATCAAGATCAACTGCGTTATTGGTTAATCCACCTAAAAATCCGGCGAGTAATGGAACGAAGAGATATTGAAAAGCATTTCCCAGTGAGAGATCGCAAGATTTTATTTTAACAATATTAAAAGCGAGCAACATTATCCAAATGATCAGTGCGGCGATAAATGAAATCCAAAAACCCATAGCAAAGTGGCATAGTCCGCGTGTTACGATATATTGTAGTGTTATATTAGGCGTAGTTAGTTGCTCTAACCACATAAATTCCTCCTTAAAAAGAGCTAAATGTATGCTATCATATTTATTATGGATATCAAAGAATTAGAAATAAAATTAAAAAATATTGAGCTTAGTTTTAAGAATGAACTATCGGCTATTCGCGCAAATAGGCCGAGCCCTAAAATAGTTGAAGATGTTGCAGTGGAATATTTAGGAACAAGAATGACGGTTAAACAATTGGGTTCAATAAGCGTTATTCCTCCACGAGAAATCCAAATTTCTTTTTGGGATAGGGAATCTATTGCGCCAACTGCTAAAGCAATTGAAGGTGCAAATCTAGGTTTAAGTGTTTCTGTAAGTGGTAATATAGTGCGTGTTACTTTGCCGGCGTTAAGCGATGAGCGTCGTTTGGAGTTAGTTAAAATAACTAAAAAAATAAGCGAAGAAGCGCGTATCAAAGTTCGAGCTGCTCGCGATGAAGAAAATAGAAAAATTGATCAAGCAGAAAAATCTAAAATAATCACTAAAGATGATCAATTTAAATTTAAAAAGAAATCGCAGGAATTAGTGGATAAAGCCAATCGAGAAATTGAAGCGCAATTGTCTTTAAAAATAAAAGAAATTAGCGAATAGCATGATAATTTTTATTACAATAGTATCAATTGCTACTTTAATTCTTGTCCATGAGCTTGGCCATTTTTTAGTGGCTAAATTTTTTGGTATGCAAGTAGATGAATTTGGCATTGGCTTTCCGCCAAGAATATTTTCTAAGCAATTTAGCGGAACGTTATATAGCATCAATCTTCTGCCTTTAGGCGGCTTCGTGCGTATTCATGGCGAAACTTTAAGTGAAGCAGCTTTTGATGAAAAAAGTTTTATGGTTGCTAAGCCCTGGAAGCGCAGTTTAGTTATTGTCGCTGGCGTATTTATGAATTTTTTATTGGGTTGGGCAATTATGTCTGCTATATTTTTTGTAGGTACACCTTCTGCTATTTTAATTGAAGCAGTGTTACCAAATAGCCCGGCATCAGAAGTTGGTTTAAGGCAAGGTGATTTTGTAAAAGATTTTTCTGGCGCGGAAAATTTTGTTGAATTTATAAAAAATAATGCTGGGAAAGAAATAAAACTAAATATCAATAGAGAAGGCAAAGATATTGAAGTACTCATTATTCCTAGAATAAACACAAAACAAGGAGAGGGCACTTTGGGCGTGCAAATTGCAGATGCTGGCATTGCTTCGCATGGATTTTTTGAAAGTATTTTTGAGGGATTTAAGGCGTCTTTAAATATCATGACATCAATTTTTGTAGGTCTTTATCAAATAATTTCCACCTTTTTTGTTAGTGGTAAATTAGCAGAAGGGTTTGTTGGGCCAGTTGGTGTTTTTGGCATTGCAATGCAAAGCGCTAATATGGGACTAATTTTCTTGCTGCAGCTTATTGGAATGATTTCGCTTAACTTGGCGGCACTTAATGTTTTGCCGTTTCCAGCTCTTGATGGCGGTCGTTTATTATTTATTATTATAGAAAAAATTAAAGGTTCGCGGTTAACTTCGCGTTTTGAGGCTTATGCGAACGGTATTGGTTTTTCGTTACTTATTGTTTTAATTTTAGGGGTTACTTTTCGCGATGTTGCGCGGTTGTTTTGAAGTTGTTATAGTGTCATTGTTCAGGTCAAAGTTCTTTTTTAAGGAGTGAATTTATGGAGTTTATGAGTGACGATAGGGAGTTGGGCATAAAATTGGCTAAGCGTTTTAAATTGTCTAAAACTGCTTTAATGATTCAAGATTATAGTAAATGTTACCATCATATTTTTGAGCAAGCCCTGAAGGAGTGTGAATCTTTAGAGAAAGTGGTTCACATAGTCATAGTTTCAGGATCAGAAAGATTTCTTTATAATGCTTTATGCGGTTTGAAAAATTTAACTGAATTTCAACGGCAAGATTTAGTATTAGCCTTAGTTAAAACTAAAGATGCTACGTGTATTTATTTAACTTTGTGTAATTGCCTTGAGCTGAATAGGAAGCATAAGAATTTGTTAGTAAAAGGCTTAGTTGAAACTAAGAATTGTATGTATGCTTGCAGCGCTCTTCATCAAGTCTTTGGGTTAACTAAAGCTCAAAAAAAGGTTTTGGCTAGCGTGAGATGAATGAGCTATCGATTAGAAATAAAAATAATGCTGGCTCCAGAGATTTTCCTGGGGCTTTTATTTTGTAAAAATCATTGGTAGACTAGGAATAATGATAATAAGCTAAACGAGCCAGCACTTTTGATGACCTAAAATTGAACAAGTTGTCTGCGGTCATCAAAAGTGTCAATATTTGGGTCATCGCATGTTTTCTAATTACCATGTTACTCTCTAAACTTTTTTCAAAAACAGAACGCAGTTTTCCAAAAGATGAAGAAGCTGTGAATGCTAAGTTTTTAATACGAGCTGGTTTTGTGCGCAAAATGTCTGCCGGCATATTTACATATTTGCCATTAGCTCAGCGAGTTTTAAATAAGATTAATGCAGTTATTCGTGAAGAGATGAATGCTATTGGCGGTGAAGAGCTTTTAATGCCTGCGCTTGTAGCTAAAGAATATTGGGAAAAATCTAAACGTTGGGATGTGGAAGTAGTGTATAAATTAAAATCGCAATTTGAAGAAGAGTTTGGTTTGGGCTGGACTCACGAAGAAGTGATTTCTAGTATTGCTGGGCATTTTATTCAATCTTATAAAGATTTGCCTAAAGCAGTTTATCAAATTCAAAATAAATTTCGTTCCGAACAGCGCGCTAAAAATGGCTTGCTTCGTGGCCGTGAATTTATGATGAAAGATCTTTATAGTTTTCATGCGACTAAAGAAGATTTAGATGATTATTATAATTCTGTTATAAAAGCATATTCAAAAATTTTTAAGCGTTTAGGTTTAAAAACTTTTGTAACAGAAGCTTCTGGAGGGGCATTCACTAAAGAATATACTCATGAATTTCAAGTTCTTTCAGGAGCCGGAGAAGATGTTATTTTTTATTGTGAAAAATGCGAATATGCTAGAAATAAAGAATTAATCCATGAAGACGATTCGTCTATTTGTTCAAAATGTGACGGCAATATTTTAAATAATACGGCAATTGAAGTTGGAAATGTTTTTAAGTTGGGTACTCGTTATTCAGAAGCTTTCAATGTTAATTTTTTAGATAAGAATGGTTTTCCTAAGCCAGTGATTATGGGTTCTTATGGTATTGGCCCAACACGAGTGTTAGCTACTTTGGTAGAAGTTTATCATGATGAGCGTGGGATTATCTGGCCAAAAATAGTGGCTCCATATGCAGTGCATTTAATTTCTTTGGGTAAAGATAAAAAAGTTTTGTTATATGCTAAAAAGTTATACAGTGATTTAGAAAAGAAGGGTGTAGAAGTTTTATATGACGATCGTGAGTGCGCGCCCGGGGAAAAGTTTGCCGATGCAGATTTAATTGGAATTCCATATAGAATAGTGATTAGCGAAAAAACTTTAGTTGCTAAAAAATTAGAAGTAAAAGAGCGCGGGAAAGATGTGGTAAAAATGATGAGCTTTCAGGAATTAATGAAGGTATGCAGTATTTAGTATTTGGAATTAAGTATGGGGATTTGGTTGTCTATACTTTATTCTAAATACCATATGCGCAATACCGTATTTTAAATTTTATGAAATTTCTTGATTTTTTTTCTAAAAGCATAGGAATAGATTTAGGCACGGCCAATTCTTTGGTTTATCTTTCTGGTCAAGGAATAGTTATTAATGAGCCCTCTATTGTTGCCATTAATATTAAAACTGGTCAATTATTAGCCGTAGGTAACGAAGCTCGTAAAATGGTTGGTAGAACACCCAACCACATTAATATTGTGCGCCCTTTAGTTAATGGTATTATTTCAGATTTTGATATTGCCCAAGAAATGTTGCGCTATTTTGTTAAAAGATTGAGTAAAAATGGTTTTGTGTTTAATTATCGTCGTGCAGTTATAGGTGTGCCGAGTAATTTAACTGAAGTGGAGCGTAAATCAGTTGAAGATGCTGCTATAGGAGCCGGCGTAAGTAAAGCCTATATTTTAGAAGAGCCTGTTGCGGCAGCTTTGGGCGCTAGGTTGCCTATAGATGAGCCAATAGCCAATATGATCGTGGATATTGGTGGTGGCACAACTGAAATTGCGATTATTTCTATGGGCGGAACAGTAAATGCTAAAAGTTTAAAAATTGCTGGCGATAAATTCAACGAAGAAATCATTCGTTTTGTTCGTGAAGAATTTAAACTAGCTATTGGTGAGCCTACTGCCGAAGATTTAAAAATTAATATTGGGTCTGCTATGGCGATGGAACAGAAATCTGAAATGACTGTTCGTGGTCGTGATTTAGTGAATGGATTGCCTCGTGAGGTTATAGTCCGCGATGCTCAAATTAGAGCGGCCATTGCTAAACCGTTAAAAAGCATAGTGGAATCTATTAAAGAAGTGATAGAAACTGCACCACCTGAATTATCTGGAGATATTTTGGAGCGCGGTATTTATCTTTGTGGAGGTGGTAGTCTTTTGCGCGGCATTGGAGATTTAATTAGTAGAGATTTAGAAGTTCGTACTACTGTCGTAGAAGATCCGTTGACATGCGTAGCTCGAGGCACTGGCGTAGCAGTTGAAAATTTTGCTAAGTATAGTGTTGTTTTAGATAATCCTTTTGTTCCGCGCGATATTAAGTTGTAATGTCTACCATATTAAAAGCAGTAATTATTTTTTTTATTTTAGGTGCTATCTTTTTTGATAGTTCTTTTTCTTCGGCAACTTTTTCTTTAAGTAGAAAATTTCAAAATTCTTTCGCTGTGCCTTTTTTGCTATTGAAAAATGCTGTTACTGCATCTAATTTAGCAGAAGCATTAGTTAAGGCAAATTTAGAAAATCAAAATTTGCGTGCCGATGTGATGAGATTGTCTTTAGGTTTAACGCCGTATAGTGGAAAGTTTCTTTTAGCTAAAATATATTCTAGTTATCCCCTCAATGATAAAAGTTTAATTGTTTTGGCGCGCGGGTTATTAGATAATGTAAAAGTTGGTGATATTGTTTTGGCATCGCGTAATATTTTTTTGGGACAAGTTATAAGCGTTGGAGATTACTGGAGTGAAGTTAGAACTATTTTTGACATTGCTAAAAATATACCAGTGCGTATTGGTTCTCGTGGCGTAGCTGCTCTTTTGGTAGGTGGCGCAACGCCTTCAATTAGTATGATAGATAAGTCGCGAGAAGTAGCTGTTCATGATTTAGTTTATTTAGCTTCGCGAGACTTGCCGTATGGTTTAGTCGTTGGTGAGATCGGTAATGTTAGCGAGACAAGCGTTGGTGCTTTTAAAAATGCGGATTTAATATTGCCATATTCTTTATCTAATTTAGATGAAGTTTTAGTAGTTTTAAATTTAGTTAAGTAGTTTTTATGAGTTATCAAGTGATTATTACTTATATTTTACCATTATTCTTGATACCGCTCTCTGCAGTAATTACACAGGCGCGTTTTTTAGATTTTGGCATTAATGCAAATCTTTTTATCGCTGTTATTTCGGCGTATGTTTTTTTTATAGGCAATCGCCAAGTTTTTATTTTATCTTCTTTACTTGGCGTATTGATTTTAAAATTTAAACCGGCTTTTGAAAGCGTCTCACTTAGTTTAGTTATAACAATAATGTTTATTTTTTTGATGCGCAAGATATTACCGATTTTTCCATTTGTATCTGTTATTTTAATATCGTTTATGAGTACTGCTTTATTTTATTTATTTACAAATTATCATTTTGTTATTGATGGCACATATGTACTTTTTTTTGAGAGTTTATATAACAGTATTTTGAGTGTATTATTCTATTTATTTTTAAAATTAATATATGAAGAAGAAAGATGATTTATATTTAGATGAATCTACATTTGGTGGAGCTACATTTTTTGAGGCGGAGTATTTAGAATTGCCTTTACATAGAAAAATTTTTGTTATTATGAGTGGTTTAGTTATTTTCTTATCTGCGATAGCTTTTTTAAGAGTTATTTATTTAAATATTTTTTATGGTAATTTTTATCAAGCTCGCGCACTTAGTAATGTTAATAAAGAAACTGTTCTGCCGGGAGAACGAGGTATAATTTTTGATAAATTTAATATTCCTTTGGTGAGCAACGAAGCTATTTTCAGTTTATTTTTAAATTCATCTGCTTTTTTGAAAAAGGGCGTTGCCGAACAAGAATTTTTAATACAGAGATTGGAGTCTATTTTAGGAGTTATTAGTTCTGGGGAGGGGGTTCGGGAGGTGATATTGAAAGCAGACTTAGAGACTAGCTCTAGAATTGTAATAGAGCGAGGCATTGATACCGAGATAGCTATAGAAATTAAGGGTTTAAATGACGCATCTCTTAGTATAGAAAATGATTATCGTCGTCACTATATTTATGGACCAGTTGCCGCTCATGTTCTTGGGTATACTGGAGTTGGTGGTTCTCTTCGTAGCTTAGAGGGTAAGGATGGTTTAGAATTTTATTACAATACTTTTTTATGAGGGAAAGATGGAAAATTTGTGGTTGGACGTAATGCTAGGGGCAGTAATTTATTTCAAAGAGTTGAAGAAGAGCCTATTTCTGGAGCTTCATTGTATAGCACGATTGATATAGAACTTCAAAAGTATTTTTATGATCGTATGCAGTTGGGTTTAAAATCTTTGGGTAGAGATGCTGGA
>CAYIVT010000039.1:0-7522 GCA_964366955.1 uncultured Candidatus Saccharibacteria bacterium
GAGATTAGCAAGCTCCCCCCTTCAGCCACTGGGGTACCTCACCATGCTTTATATAGTAGTGAATAATTTGCATGAGGGCAAATTTTATTCATATCTTAGCGCTTCAATTGGGCTTAGCGCGGCCGCGCGGTGGGCTGGGTAATAGCCAAAAACAATGCCAATGACAGCAGAAACTCCAAATGCTAAAAATATAGAAGAAAAAGATACTTGAGTTTCGATAATCCCTAGCGAAGTTACAATAAATGAGATAAGCCAACCCAATACTACTCCTAGTAAGCCGCCAATGAAAGTGAGTATTATCGCTTCTGTAATAAATTGAAAGTGGATGTCGCGTTTTTTGGCGCCGATGGCTTTGCGAAGTCCTATTTCTCGAGTGCGTTCTGTTACAGTTGTGAGCATCATATTCATAATGCCAATGCCGCCGACAAGCAAAGAAATGCTAGCAATAGATGCTAAAAATATAGTAAAGGTGTTAATAACTTGAGAAAGAGTGCCTAGAATATCTTCTTGAGAAATAATAGAAAAATCAGCTTCAGTTATACGGTGTTTTTCTAGGAGTAGGTTAGTGACGCTTTCTTTAATTTCTGCCATTGCGTCTTTAGTCGTGGCGGCGATGACAATCGTAGAAAGATAATCCGTTCCGCTTAAAATTTTCTGCATAGTGGAAAGTGGAACAATAATCATGTCGTCTGGCCCCGAAAAACCAAATCCTCCTTTATTTGTTAAAAGACCCGTAATATTAAAATTTATTTTATTTATGCGAATTGTTTTTCCTATCGGGTCGTTCTCACCGAAAAGATCTTTGGCAACAGTTGATCCTAAAATAGCTTGTCTGCCCATGCTGCGTTCGTTGCTTTCTGTTATAAAAGATCCGTTTTCTAGCGTAAGGTTGTGAGTTTGCATATAAATAGGAAGAGCTCCTGTGACTGTGGTGTTAGTGTTATTGCCAGAAGAAGCAACTATTTGGAAGCGACGACTTAATTCTGGCGAAACAGAAGAAATGTTATCAATGGTTTTTATTGCTTCAACATCGGAGTTTTTTAAAGTTTGAGCAGAGCCCCTGCCAGAGGAAACAATGCCACGGCCCGGTTGAATAACGCCTGGAAGAATTGTTAGTAAATTTGAGCCGAGCCCTTCAATGCTAGATTGAACAGAATTTTTTGCTCCTGTGCCGATAGAAATCATTGCAATTACAGAACTAATACCAATGACGATGCCTAAAATTGTTAGTCCAGAGCGGATTTTATTTGCTTTGAGTGCGGTATATGTTTCTTCTAAGATATCTAAAATAGCCATATTATTTTGGATTATTGGTTTTGTCGCTAATTATTAAGCCGTCTTTAAAATGAATAATGCGATTGGCGTGTTCAGCGACTTCTTGTTCGTGGGTTATTAAAATTATTGTGCGTCCTTCTTCTTGGTTTAGTTTTTTGAAAGTATTGAGAACTATTTCGCCAGTTTTAGAATCTAAATTTCCAGTTGGTTCGTCGGCTAGAATTAGTGAAGGATTGTTCACTAAAGCGCGCGCAATAGCTACGCGTTGAATTTGTCCGCCAGAAAGTTGATTGGAAAGATGCGCAAAATGACTTTCTGTTAGTCCAGCACTTTTGAGGGCGTACATGGCGCGATACTCGCGCTCATTTTTTGGAATATCGGCATAAATTAATGGGAGCATTACATTGCGTAGGACAGTTGTGCGTGGCAAAAGATTAAATGCTTGAAAAATAAAACCAATTTTATTTTTACGGATATCTGCTAGTTCGTCATCACTCATTTTCGCAACATTTTGATTATCTAAAAAATAAGATCCGCTAGTTGGTGTGTCTAGGGCACCTAGAATGTGCATCATGGTAGATTTCCCAGAACCAGATGGTCCCATAATGGCAATAAATTCGCCGCTTGTTATTTTAAAGCTCACTCCACGTAAAGCCGTGAGCTCCATTAAGCCATTTTTATAAATTTTAGTGACATTGTTAATCTCTAGCATAGAAGGTTATCTAGGAATTTTGAAAGTGTTGCCGCTTGTGCCAGTTCCGCGGCTAGTGTTTCCACCAAATAAACTTGGCGCTTGCGGAGTTCCTGTTTTGGCGGTTGCTAAGATGGTGCGCGCAATAACTTCATCGCCTTCGTTTAATCCGGAAATAATCTCTGTGAGCGCATCATTAGATATGCCTATTTCAATAAATTTTTTTGTTGGAGTCGCAGTTTTAGATTTTTTATTAAATATTTCAACATAATATTTATCATTTTGAGATTTAACAGCGCTATTGGGGACAGTTAAAACATTTTCTTTTGAATTAGTGGTAATTAAAGCTGTTGCGCTCATGCCAGATTTAATGCGGTCGTCGTTTGAATTAAAATTTATTTTTATATTATAAGTTACTACTCCTTGAGAAACAGTGCCAAGGGTATCCACGCGTGTAATTGTGCCGTTTAATTTAAAATCTGGAATTGCGTCAAAGCTGATGGTGGCATTTTGCCCAACTTTAATTTGGGCTATATCTATTTCGTTAAGCGATAGTTCTAGATTCTTTTGTTTAGTGATCAAGGTTGCTACAACTAATCCGTTGTTTATAGAATCTAGTTTTTTGATATTTATTTTTGCGATAGTGCCGGCTAAAGGAGTTCTAATAAAATAATCAGACAATGTATCTTTGGCGTCTGCGAGAGCATTTTCGCGTTGTTTAACAGCGAGTTCTTGAGACCGTATATCTAAACTAGCATTTGCAAGCGCTTCCTCATTTGCGCTGGTGGCATTTTTTATATTTAAAAGATTAATTAGATGAGAGTTTGTTTTTCCAGTATATGTGTTTAAATTGGCAAGGAATGTGTCAGCTATTGTTTTGGGCTCTATATTTTTTTCTTTTAACTTATCTTTGTATAACTGAATAAGATTATTGGCGCTCTTGATGCTCTCAGCTAAATTCTTGGTTGTGTTATAGGTTTCATTGATCAATTTTTTTGTTGTTATTTGGTCTGAAGAGCGATTATTGATTTTGTAATTGGTAAAATTAGTGTCATAATTTGTGCGCGCTGCTTCGTATTTTATATAAACATCTTTTTTAAATTGAGCGGCGTCTTCTGTGTAATTTTTAATAGCATTTGCAAGATAATCAGTGTTCCATTCATTTTTAGAAAAATCTTGGTTGTAGATTATATCATGTAAGCTGCTGATAATAGCTGGTATGTCTAAAAAGACATTAGAAACAGTATTGAAACCATCCTCGTAGCTTTTTAAGAGATTTTCTTCTGCTTTAAGTTGATTTCTTGGAATAACTAAAGTTTCCGCCCCTCGCAATTTTTCTAATTGTAGTTTGGCATTTTCTAAATTTATTTCTGCGTCACGAACAGTTTTTTGGGCGTTGCGTGTGTTTAATTGAGCTATGAAATATCCAGCACGTACTTCTTGTCCCTCAAGGGCGCCAATGTAAATAACGTCACCAGAAGCTTTAGATTTAATATCTATTTGATCATTTGAAGTCACTTGACCACTGCCAGAAATAGTTGAGGTTATCGTGGCATATTTTGTTGTAGTTAATGTGTATCTATTTTCTGTTGATGTTCTGCCAAAGAAGAGGTAAATTGTGCCGCTTAGCAATAAAATAAAAATCAAGCCGCTTTTTATTTTGTGTTTTAGGGCTTTTTCTAATAGGGGCTTTAGTTTATTGTATGGGTGATTGAGCATATAATTGTTTATATTATATACGATAATTAGCGTTTAGTCAAAATTTTGTTAGTCCGCTCTTACGATGACCTAAATATTGAAGCAAGCTGTGTTTTAGTCATCGTAAGAGCATAAATATTAATTTTAAAGATAAATTCTAAATATTTAGCCATCTGATGACCCGGGGAAAGAAAGTATTTAATATTTCGGTTATCGGATGGCTTGGAGTTAAGAAATAAAAAAAAATCTTTGCAGGGCATTGCGTTTACTAGTTGAACTTAGTTGAAGATTGTCCAATATCAACTCCGATCGGAGTTGATATTGGACAATGAAAATTTGCTATTTTAAAAATCAATTTGTTATACTTTAAAAATGTCACAAGAAAATATGGAAAGTCCAAAAATATTACCAGAAGTTGATGAGGCGCAAAAAGTTAATGCGGCAATAGATGCGATGAAGCATGGTTTTAATAAATCTAAAGGATCGTCACTTGGAGACTTGCGGCGAGCCGCACGCGGAATAACCGAAAGTCCAACAGAAATGACAGAAGCAGAAAAAGAAATGGCGGATGCTAAGCCAATTAAAAAAGTTCGTGTCGCAAGAGCTCAAAAAAATTTAGAGGATATTGATTTTTATAAGCGAGCAGAAAGTATGCAAGCTTTATACGATGAAGCCGCATTTGAGGCAGCACCTAAAGAAAAAATTCCAATGACCATTAAAGATGAAATTCCTGGTGTTGAAATGCAGAATGTAGTTATGCGTAAGCAAAAGAAGTTAAAGCAAGAATCTTTGTGGAGTAGAGCAATTAGTTGGCTATTTAAATAAAAAATTTATTGAAATTAATAATTATATGGGATTTGAATCAAAAAAAATTATAGAAAAGATGGATGCTACTATTCCAGATCCAGCTGCAGTAGCTGAGATGGCTCCAGAGTATACGCTGAAAAGTATTTTAGCTGATAAAAAAAGAAGTGTTTTGTTTGGGGAATTATTAAGCCAGAGCAAAAAAGGAAGAAGACCCATAGGAGAAGATATTGCTAAGAATTTATTAACTAACCCAGATAAACTATCCTCTGAAGACCTTTCATTAGTTGAAGAAGTTCATGTTGATTTCGTGAAGCGGCTTGAAAGTGTTAAACAATTAAAAGAATCATTAACGTTAGACGTTGTTAAAGAAGTTATTACGCGATCATCTGAATTGACTAAGCAAGTTAATTTAGTCGGAGTTGAAGATTTACGAAATGTTTTATTGGATCAGATGGAGTCTTTGGCTGTGCAAGAAGATCAGGATCATTTTAACCAAATCAAAGGTGCTATAGAAGATCTTGCCGCCCGTGAATCTGAAATAAAACAAAATGATCAAAGAATTTCTGAATATGCAGAAAAAAATAATATAAACGTAGCAGATTTAGAGAATGCTTTTATGGAATCAGATTATATGACTAGACGAGAAAATGTTAAACAAGCCATTAACGATGGTCTTAAATGGTATCAATTTAGTTGGTTTAAAACCGATCAAAAAATACAGGAGCTAGAGCAAGAGAGGCATATTATCGGTGGATCTTCCAATGATTTAAATGTGGCATTGCACGATGTGGCTAAATCTTTGGCTATGACTTTGTCTAAAAATGAAGATGTACGCGCGGCTTTAGTGGAAAATGCTACTGGCAGAAAAAATAAAGTTGAAGATGCTGGATTGAGTTTCAAGGACGCTGGTAAAGATTTTGGCAGTGAAGATAGTTTGCAAAAAGAGCTTGAGGAATTTAAGAAAAAAAATATAAAGTTGCTAAGTGAGACTGATGATGCATATAAAGCTAGAATTCAACCTCTTTTTGAAAAAAGTGTTTTAGACAAAAAGGTTGGTGGAAAAACTGGTTTATGGTTTAAAATTAAGAAGTCTTTCATGTCCGGTTTAATAGGTAAGTTAAAATATTCTTAAAACTATGACACAAAAAGATTTTACACAATTATACGAAGAATTTAGGCAAGTTGTTCTTAGGGGGGCAGAAGATGAGGCTAAGAAATTTTTGGCGGATCATTTGAAAGAATTTCCGGAAAAAATGCAGGGGGAAATTCTGTTGGCTTTTTTTGAAGAGGGGTTGAGCAAAACTTTGGAAGATAAAAAGGCTATTTTGGATTTTCAAAAGCAGGGGTTGGGCGTGATGAAAGATTTGGAAATTGCGGCGGCGAAGGCGATGCTTGAGAAATAATTTGTAACAAAACCGCCATATCGGCGGTTTTGTATTTTATAAATATTGGACACTAATTTAAAATTCAATATTAGGCTCTTCCGATGACCGCAGACAGGCTTGCTCTAATATTTTGGTCATCGGAAGAGTGAATACAAATTTTACGGGAATGATAAAATATGACTAAATTAAGAATTGCGGTGTTAATGGGTGGTCCGTCTTCAGAATATAGCGTGTCTATAAAAACTGGTAGAAATATTGCGGCTAATTTGAATAAGAAAAAATATGTTGTCAAAACTTTTTTAATTTCTAAAAAGGGAAAGTGGCCGGTTAGTTTAGAGGATTTAAAGGAGAATTATGATTTAGTTTTGATTGCTATGCACGGCGAATATGGCGAAAATGGAGAATTGCAGAAAATTTTAGAGAAAGCCGAAATTAAATTTGCTGGTTCTGGTTCATGGGCGAGTAGAATTGGCATGGATAAAATATTATCGGCGCGTGCTTTTAGAAAAGTTGGTTTAAATGTTCCGGAGAATACCAAAAAGGTGCCGTTGGTTGTTAAGCCGGTAGATCGTGGATCTAGTGTTGGGGTGAGTATTGTTAAAGATAAAAAAGAATTGGCACAAGCAATTAATTTGGCGCGTAAATATTCTAGTAGAATTATGATGCAGGAGTTTATTGAAGGCCGAGAATTTACTTGCGGGGTTTTGGAAATTAATGGGCGACCTAGAGCATTGCCGCCAACTGAAATTATTCCTAAGTCTATTTTTTTTGATTTTAAAGCTAAGTATTCAGTGGGAGGATCGAGAGAGATCACTCCACCTAAGCTGCCGATTAAGCAGATTAAATTTTTGCAAAATATTGCTTTAATAGCGCATAAGGCTATTGGTGCGCGAGGAATATCTCGCACTGATGTGATTATGGATAAAGGTAAAAAATTTTATGTTTTGGAAATTAATACGCTTCCCGGAATGACGAAAACAAGCCTATTGCCGCAGCAGGCCTTAGCGGCTGGAATAACTTTTTCAAAGTTATTGGATATTATTGTGGAGGCAGGAATGAGAGCTAATAGGGTTTAGTCAATAGTTGGGTTATAATAAGTGTATGGATCCTGTATTAGTTTCTTGGGCAGCTCCAGAATTTGAAGTGTATGAGCGGAGTTTTTTGTGGTACTTGGGGGTATTTTTTGTAGCTGTTAGTTTACTTTTAATTTCTTTATGGCAACAGAATTTTTTGTTTGCTATTTTTATCATTTTAGCTACTAGTCTTTCTATTGTTTGGAGTAAAAAAGAGCCAGTAAATTTTAATATTGTTATAACTGAACGAGGAGTAAAAATCGGCAGTAATAAGTTTCTGCATTTTAATGATTTATCATCTTTTTCTTTGATGGATAGTAGCCAAAATAATTTGGAATGGGGTAGGTTGGTTTTACAGCCTAAGCATTGGTTTAGCCCTTTAGTAAAAATTTTTATACCTCAAGGTAAACTAGCTCAATCTAGAGAAGTGCTGGCTAAGTATTTAAAAGAAGAATCTTATGAAAACTCTTTGCACGATGAGTTGGTGAGATTTTTAAAGTTGTAAATTTACTTGATTAAGATTTAATTTTAAATTATATTGACATAGTCAGCGCGTTTAGCTCAGTGGTAGAGCGTCACATTGACATTGTGAA
>CAYIVT010000040.1:0-7218 GCA_964366955.1 uncultured Candidatus Saccharibacteria bacterium
TAAAGACTCCAAATAAAATAAAGCCTTCTAGGCTTTATTTTATTACTCTCAAAAACTTTCTAGGCCCCACCTGCAGCATTTTTTCCTCAGTTAAATTAATTTCTGCTTCAGAATCTGTCTGTTTAATATCATCAATTTTTACAGCTCCTTGCTTAATCAATCTGCGCGCCTCGCTTTTGCTCGGTGCCATTTTTGTTTCTACTAGCAAGTCCACGAGGTTTATATTTTTCATCTTTAACTTTACGTTTTGCACTTCCGATGGCGTGCCTTTCTGAGAAAAAACTTTAATGAATTCTTTTTGGGCAACTTCGCCTGCGCCTGCGCCATGATAAATATCTATAATAACTTTTCCTAATTCTAATTTTGCTTCACGAGGATCAGCTATGGCACGAGTAGCATCTGTGCAAAGAGTATAGTACTCATCTATCAATTCATCTGGAATAGACATAACCTTGCCGAACATTATATTGGCGTCTTCTGTAATGCCGATATAGTTATTCAAAGATTTAGACATTTTGTTTACACCATCTAGTCCGCGCAATATCGGAACAGTAATAACGCTCTGCTCTTTTAAGCCCAAATGTCTTTGCAGGTCACGCCCAGCAAGCATATTAAATTTTTGGTCAGTGCCGCCAATTTCAACATCGGATTTTATTTGGATAGAGTCATATGCTTGCATGGTTGGATAGAGTAGCTCTCTTAAAGTTATCTCTACCCCACTGTTTAAACGCTTCGAAAAATCATCTCTTTCTAAAAGGCGTTGCACGGAGAACATGCCAGAAACTTCTAATGCCCATGTTTGGTTTTTAGCAAACCATTCACTATTTTTGTGTATTTCTATTTTTGATATGTCTAAAACTTTTCCTATTTGGTTTATGTAAGTTTGAGCATTTGTTTCAATTTCTGCTTCGGTAAGCATGGGTCGTGTTTTAGATTTTCCTGAAGGATCGCCAATGCGTGCAGTGTAATCGCCAATAATCAAAACAATTTTGTGGCTTAAATCTTGAAATTGTTTAAGCTTTCTTAAAACTACCATATGGCCTAAGTGCAAATCTTGTGCCGTTGGATCTACGCCAAATTTTATGCGCAATTGCTTTCCAGTTTTAAGTTCTTTCTCGAGCTCTTCTTTAATAAGCACTTCGGCTACGCCGCGTCCTAAAAGATTGTTTATCATGAGTTTATTATAGCTTTTAGATTTGAAAATGCAATTTTTTGTGTATTTATAAAGCCCCCCCTCTTCCGATGACCTAAATATTGAGGCAAGTGCCTTCTGGCCATCGGATGGCTGGGAGCTAATAAATTTAAAGACTATGCAAATTTACTTCTTCCCGTTCTTAATTATAGTATCTATAACCCCGTATTCTTTTGCCTCTGCTGGAGTCATGTAATAGTCTCTGTCAGTATCTTTTTCTATTTTAGCCAAAGGCTGTCCGGTATGTTTCGCTAAAATTTGGTTAAGCTTATCTTTAATTTTTAAGATATGCTTGGCGGTAATTTCAATTTCAACTGCTTGTCCCTCTACTCCACCCATTACTTGGTGCAACATAATTTCTGCATTCGGAAGTGGGTTCCTTTTGGCTTTGGCTCCGCCATTTAAGAGCACCGCGCCCATAGAAGCCGCCATGCCAACGCAAATAGTTGAAACGTCGAGTTTAACATATTGCATTGTGTCATAGATTGCAAGTCCTGCAGAAACAGACCCCCCCGGGCTGTTTATATAAAGTTGAATATCTTTTTTCGGGTCTTCATGCTCTAAAAATAAAAGTTGAGCAATGATTGTGTTCGCTAGGCCATCATTCACCGGCCCGCCCAAAAAAATAATTCTTTCTTTCAAAAGACGAGAATAAATGTCGTATGCGCGTTCGCCGTGCATTGATTTTTCTATAACTGTTGGTATTAAATATTCGTTAGATTCCATATTGTATTATTTGTTAAGTATGGTAGCACCCCAGTTTTTAATTTTTCCCCAAAAACTCAAACACCTTTCTATTTAGAATTATGCCATAAATATAGTCATAATATTTATCAGCGTCTAGTCCGCGCGCTTCTTGGGCATGATATTTAGATTCTGCTTCCACCTCTTCTTTCGAAGGTTCTAGTTTTTCTATTTTAGCAATTTCATGCACCACCACATTGCCTGCCACTCTCTTCTCCGCCGCAGGCATAAGATTTTTACGAGTTTCTTCAATGTTTTCTTTTGCCGCTTCAATTTGCATTTTTAATTCTTCCATCATTCCGTCTAATGTTTTAGTTATGAAGATTTCTGGCAAATCCATTTTAGATTCTTTGATAATTTCTTCTAGCATTTTAATTTTCCTTTTTTCAGATTCGCGTTCTTCGTGCTCCATTTTCAAGCCATCTTTTATATTATTTTTAACTTCTTCTATGGTTTTAAAGTTTCCTAAAGTTTTAGCAAATTCATCGTTAACTTCTGGGAGCTTTGCTTCAAAAACTGCCCCTATCTTAACTTTAAAATCTAGTTTTTTATTTTGAAATTCTTTTTGCCAATAATTTTTTGGTGCCGTAAGAGAAAACTCTACCTCTTCGCCTTCTTTATGGCCAATAATTTTTTCTTCAAATCCTGGAATAAATTTACCTTCACCAAGTTCAAATTTATCTTTTTCTATGTCTCCACCTGGTACATTTTTGCCTTCGTGGGTTGTTTTAATGTCAATTTCTAAAACATCGCCATTTTTCGCTTCTCTAGTAACGCGAATGAGCGGCGCGCGTGATTTTAAAACCCACTTAAAAGCTTTTTCTACTTCTTCGCCAGAAACTGCTACTTCTTTTCTGTCAGCATTAACCTTCTTGGCCATTTTTTTATAATCAGCCAAAGTTACTTCTGGAAAAACAGTTAATTCAACCTTAAATTGTAAGCCGCCATTTTTTAATGCATCGTTACTCTCAACCACCTCTACTACTGGTCTATCAATTACCACCCAGCCGTGGTTTTCGGTTATTCCAGATAATGTATGTCTAACAGCATCATTAACAGCCTCTTCAAAAACTTTCTCTTGATTTAGTGCGCCCATAGCCATTTCTTTAGGTGCTGTTCCCGGTCTGAAACCCTTTAAATTAACTTGTTTTAAGGCGTCACTTAAAACTTGTTCATAATGGGGCTTAAAATCAGTCGCATCCAAAGTTACTTCTAGGGCAATTTTTGAGCCCCTTTGTTTCTTAAAAGATGATTTCATATTATTACTATAATATATAATTTTATATAAAAAATCAAATACCCCGACTATTATCGGGGCTCTTTAAATAATTCAATAATTTTTTGATGTTCTAATTTCGTAGTTAAGCCTAGTTTATGAACCGCCTCTACTTTTTTTAAATAACGGTCATCTTTTTTGTCTATTCCAAAAAATCCATGCGGTGCTCCAGTATATGGATCTTGAAGATTGAAAAAGAAATTACTTATAGCCGACACTATGCCAGCCGCTTCCTCATCTTCATTTTTGGTTGCGTATCGATATAAAAAACCATTTTTAGGATATTCTTTTTTATTTTCTAATTCCCAAAATCTGTATAGGTATTTCCACTTAGAAATTTCACCTATTTCTTTGAGTTGTATTTTCCAAAAATAAACTTGAGAATGGCTCATTTCATGGCGAAGTAGACCATTGCAATATTCAAGATTTATACAAATTTCTCCGCTAGGAAGTATTAAGTGCGGAATGTAACCACTAAACTTTATACGCATATGTTTTGAGTCTGTATGGAAATGAGCTCCTCCGCCATCTTTGAAGTCTTTATCTTCTTGATCGTGAGAAATTCTTATTTTAGAAACAGAGAATTGCGCTGCGAGCGGTGCGCTATAAAAATCCCTTTTTATCGCACTGAACATACTGTAGCTAGCATTTATAATTTTCACATCGCCAAACGGTCTTTTAATAATATAACTTTTATAAGTTTGTGATGAATCATGAGGAGTTTTGAATTTTTGTATACTATAATTATTCGTGCAGCCAAGTATCATGGAGCAGATTATAAAAAATATCAGCCCAAGAACATTCTTCATGTGAGCTTCTCCCCAACAAAATTTATTGTAAAAGATCAAACTATTTTTAAGTATAACAAAAAACCCGCATAAAGCGGGTTTTGAGTATCTTTCTTGTTGTCGCTTACAAAAATAGCGGCGCAAGCACAAGAGTTAAAGTTGCGAGTAATTTTATAAGCACATGAAGTGATGGGCCAGCAGTATCTTTAAACGGATCGCCAACAGTATCTCCGGTAACAGCGGCTTTATGGGCATCGCTTCCTTTGCCACCAAAGTTGCCTTCCTCAATCCATTTTTTAGCATTGTCCCAAGCACCGCCAGCATTGTTTAAAACAGTAGCCATTAAAATACCAGCAATTGTGGCTACCATCAAAAATCCCGCCATAGCTTCTGCTTTTAATAAAACTCCAACTATAACTGGAGCAACAATCACTAATACTCCGGGCAAAATCATTTCTTTCAAAGCACCGCGAGTGGTGATATCAATAGCTTTAGAGTAATCTGGTTTTTCTGTTCCTAACATAATACCAGGATGTTCTTTAAATTGTCGGCGCACTTCATTAACAATGTAGAAGGCAGCTCTTCCAACCGCGCTAATTGTCAAAGCAGAGAATAAGAAAACCAACATAGCTCCAAGTAATGCCCCAACAAAAACTTCTATTTTCGCAAGGTCAACACTTTCTAAATGAGCTTCTGTGAGATAAGCAGAGAAAAGCAAAAATGCAGCTAAAGCGGCAGAACCAATTGCATAACCTTTTGTTAACGCTTTGGTTGTGTTGCCAGCTGTGTCTAGTTTATCCATAACTTTACGAAAATCACCAGACTCTTGAGAAAGTTCAACAATACCTGCGCCATTATCGGTGATTGGCCCAAAAGTATCCATAGCCAAAATATATGCCGCTGTTGCTAACATGCCCATTGTTGCTGCTGCAGTTCCATAAAGACCACCACCTGGGATTCCAGAGCTTTCACCTAGCCAGTAAGAAGACATTAAGGCCGCTACAATAGAGATAACTGTTAAGCCAGTTGACTCTAAACCTACTGCAAAACCCATAATAACATTTGTTCCGGAACCAGTTTTTGAAGCATTAGCAATAGAAGACACTGGGCGGAAACGAGATTCTGTGTAGTATTGCGTAATAAACACGAACGCTAAACTGGTTAAAATTCCAACCATGCCAGCACCGAAGAACCACAAATAATATTCTCCAAGAAGCATTCTAGATGTTCCATAAAATGCTATTGCTGCTAAAACTAAAGTTACATAATAACCACGGTTCAAGGCTGCCATTGGGCTTTCGTTTTCTTTAGCTTTAA
Source organism: uncultured Candidatus Saccharibacteria bacterium (assembly GCA_964366955.1). Lineage (GTDB taxonomy): Bacteria > Patescibacteriota > Minisyncoccia > UBA6257 > JAUSGH01 > CAYIVT01. Next base: position 5,318 of record CAYIVT010000040.1, read on the forward strand.
CAGTGAAAAGACCAATTATTGTAGCAATTAAACCAAAAGCGCGAAGTATTAAAGGAAAAACTATACCGCCAACACCAAAATATGGATAAAGCGCAGCACCTAAAATCATTGCGCCAATATTTTCTGCGGCAGTAGACTCAAATAAATCTGCTCCACGGCCAGCACAGTCGCCAACGTTATCTCCAACTAAATCTGCAATAACTGCAGGATTTCTTGGATCATCTTCAGGAATGCCAGCTTCAATTTTTCCAACCAAGTCAGCCCCCACATCAGCAGCTTTTGTATAGATTCCACCGCCAACTTGAGCGAATAGCGCCACTAAAGAGGCTCCAAAACCATAACCAACAAGCATTGCTGGAATTTCTACTGGGTCATAGCCAAAATATTGATAAATCAAATATAAGCCAGATATGCCGAGTAAAGATAAGCTCACCACAATCAAACCAGTAATAGCTCCTCCACGCAAAGCAACTTGCAAAGCTGCGTTAAAACCATTTTTAGAAGCAGCTGCAGACCTAACATTCGCAGTTGTAGACATTGCCATACCAATAATGCCGGCTAATCCAGAAGAAACAGCGCCGATTAAAAAAGCCGCTGTTGTTTGCCAACCCAATGTAAAGTTTCCTAAATATGAGTAGACTGCTAAAAGAAGAGCTGCTAAAGCTAATGTTATAACACTGATTGTTTTATATTGACGACGCACAAAGGCATTCGAACCTTCTTTAATGGCGGCGGCAATTTTTTGCATTCCATCTGAGCCTTTTGGTTGGCGGTTAATCCAAGAGATTAAGCCCCAGACCACGAGTAGAGATAACCCTGATATAGCTATTGGTAAATAATCTAGAATCATATTTTTTAGTTAATTAATAATTTTACTTTAATTTATATGAACTGCTGGATTTTTGCAACTTTTCAGAAAGACATCCGATGACCTTGAATGCAAAAATCTTCAATATTTTGGTCATCGGATGTCTTTATATTGTAGATGCCACTTCTTGTCTTTCTAACCCTTAACCTCGTCAGCGGCTGCCTCCGCAGTTCCTCCAGCTAATACTTCTTGCGGTTTATTTTGTGAACGCACATCTATTTTCCAAGCCGTTAACTTAGCTGCTAAACGAACATTTTGACCGCCTTTGCCGATCGCTAAACTAAGTTGGTCATCTGGAACATACACCCTAGCCTCATGATGTGGCAGAATTTCTACTGCAGCCACTTTTGCCGGAGAAAGAGCATTGGAAATAAATTTTTCAGGTGCTTCATCCCATTCAATAATATCTAATTTCTCTTGTCCAAGCTCATTACTTAATGCAATAACGCGCGTTCCTCTTTGTCCAACACAAGAACCAACTGGGTCAACTCCTTGTGTATGAGAAACTACAGCTACCTTAGTTCTGCTGCCAGGTTCACGAGCAATAGCTTTAATTTCTACACTACCGTCGCCAACCTCCGGCACTTCAATCTCAAAAAGTTTACTAATAAATTTAGGGTGTGCTCTTGAGAGCATAATGCTTGGCAAGCGCGCATCGTCTTGAACAGCTAATACATAGAAGCGCAAACGCTCCCCAATTTTATAATGTTCCATAGGGATAGTTTCGTTATAAAACATAACCCCTATAGCTCTGCCTAAATCAATATAAACATTGCCACGGTCCATTCTTTGAACCATTCCGCTCACAATCTCCCCAGCTTTAGTTTGATATTCTTTTAACACAGAATCGCGTTCTGCTTCGCGAAGTTTTTGTAAAACCACTTGTTTGGCAGTTTGAGCAGCAATACGACCAAAATCTTCATGAGCTTCTAATTCAAATTCCATTTCTTCGCCTAATTGAGCAGTCTCTTTTACTTTACGAGCGTCTTCTATTAATATATGTCTATCTCCGTTATAGCGAGGCAACTTTTCT
>CAYIVT010000041.1:0-6991 GCA_964366955.1 uncultured Candidatus Saccharibacteria bacterium
TTGATTTGAAGTTCTGGAATAGAGTTTGGAATTGGATGATTGCTAAGTAGAAAAAATATTCAGTTTTTACTTTTGTTTTTTGTCTTTAACTTTTCAACTCCTCAATTAGACGACCGTCTAATTGAGGAGTTTTAGTTTTAGGCATAATAGAAAAATTTTAAAGTCAATATTGCGCTTGCCTTTTTTATTTTATACACTAAAACTCATGGATAATAATTTTGTAAGTAAAGCTCAAGAAATTAGTTATGCTCTTATGCGGGTTGCTGTCTATATTAAGCGTAAAGATATGCGCTTAAGAGTTGAAAATTTGGCTATGGAAATTATAGAAAATGTGGCTCGTGATTATCATGAAGATTCTATTGAGTCGCTTAATGCCGTTGCAGGGATTTTAAAATTAGCAGTTTCTATTTATGAAGTTGAAACTTTAAATGCAAAAATGATCATTGAACAATCTCAAGCTCTTGAAATAGCCATACGGCAAAGCAATAATTTATGTGAAATGCCTAATATTGGTAATATTTTTTCTAAGCCTATTGAATCGGGCATTCGGCAAAGTAGTATTCGGCAGTTATTAGATAATGCGGTAAATGAAGTTTTGCCTGGTTCTAGTCTTACGGCAAGCGGCTTTTCAAAAAAGCAAGAAGCGGCAATAGGGCAAGCTGATAGTACTGAAGAGTCAGATGTTAGCGTGGCAGTTCAAGAAAATGTTGGTATGATTAGTATTGCTTCTACGATAAGGCAAACAGCAATTTTAAATAGAGTAAGAATGATGACCGTTAGGAATGACGATGGTAGTTTACTTGGTTGCCGGATGAAAGATCTAATGGCTGCTTTTCCCGATGTTAGTGAACGTACTATTAGAAATGATTTGCAGCGGTTATTAGCTCAAAATAAGGTAGATCGTATTGGGAGTGGGGGGCCAGCATCATTTTATGTAATAAAACAAGGTGAGTAGTCGTTATCTATTGTGATGAGTATGATTGACGGCAGTTAGTGAATTAGTGTAAGATTGATTATAATTGAATATACATTGATTATTTGCTGGTGTGAGGCTATGCGAATGATCTTCTAGGATTTTTGTGTAGGGGTTGTTTACTGACGACTCCTTTGTTTGTTGAAAGCCTCACATATAAACGTGAGGCTTTCTCTGTTGTGCCATCACTTGAGATACATTATTTCAAGTGATTGCAGAACAAAGTGTGATACTTTGTGGCAATCATTAAAAAGAAAATAAAATTATTTTTTATATCTTAGGTCGATCCGTTTTGCTAGCACATGTTCGTTTTTGCTACTAGAGCGAGTGTAGAGCTCAATGCTTTATAAATTGTGCTGGATCTAGCGGGAAGAATTATAAGAAAATAATTTGTAGTAATAAAATAAATAAGTAATTTATTAGTAGCTAATTTAAAGAATTTTTATGGGAAATAATATAACAAAGAAAATCGCTTCTGTTGCAATTTCATTTGCGACCGTTGTGACACTCTCTGGTGTGATGCCGCTTGCGGCTCATGCGCAGAGCGCGGATTTGCAAGCGCAAATCACAGCTTTGTTGGCTCAAATCCAAACATTGCAAGCTCAGCTCGCCGCTCAACAAGGTGGTGCAGCTCCAATGGCTTCTTACAGCTATACTCGCAACCTCACTGTGGGTAGTAGAGGTGAAGACGTTAAAGCTTTGCAATCCTTCTTGAAAGGGAAGGGTTATTTGGCCGTTGAACCAACTGGCTATTTCGGTGGATTAACTAAAGCCGCTTTGGCTAAATATCAATCTGCTATGGGTATTAGCCCAGCAGTAGGTTATTTTGGTCCTAAAACAATGGCTTCAGTTTCTGCTGCTGGTGGTAGTGCGGGTGCTGGATCTGGTTCAGTTGTAGTTCCATCTGGTTCTGGTTTGTCCGTCAAATTGTCGGCATCTCAACCAGCTGCTACAATCGCTCCAGCTTCTGCTTCTAGAATTCCGTTTACCAAGCTTGATTTAACAGCAGGTGCTGCTGACGTAACAGTCAATAGCTTGACAGTTGAAAGAACAGGTTTAGCTGCTGATTCTGCTTTTGCTGGCGTCATCTTAGTTGATGAAACTGGCGCGCAGCTTGGCTTAGCTAAAACTTTGAATTCTGATCATAAAGCTGTAGTTGGATCTCCAAAAGTAATTAAAGCTGGCACAACAGTAACATGGACTGTTGCTGGAAATCGTGCAGCCGCAGGTGCTTTGGGTGGCCAAACTGCTTCTTTAGCAGTAACAGCAGTTGATGCAGGTTCTTCAGTTGTTAGTGCTGCTTATCCTATGACCGGAACTACGCAGACTATCAACGAAACTTTGAGCATTGGTAGCGTAACTATGGCTCGTGGTCCATTAGACCCAGCCGCTAACCAAACCAAGAACATTGGTACAAATGGTTATATCTTCACTTCAGTGAAAGTTACAGCTGGCTCTGCTGAAAGAGTTTATTTGAAGTCTGTTAGGTGGAATCAAACAGGTTCTGTTGGTTCTGCTGATTTAGGGAATGTTAAAACACATGTTGAAGGAGATGCTTTTGACACTGCTGTTAGCAGTGATGGAAAGTATTACACTGCTGTATTCCCAGGCAATGGTATCTTAATTGATAAGGGCTTCTCTAAAGAAGTTTCTCTTCGAGGCGATATCGTTGGTGGTTCTAGCAGAACAGTTATCTTCAACTTAGCTAAGAGAACTGATTTGTATTTGGTTGGTGAAACATATGGTTATGGAGTTATTCCTCCACAAACCGGTGCTGCAGTTGCCAATACAAACACTTCTGCTTTCAGTTCAACCGAAGATCCTTGGTATGATGCTTCTAAAGTAACAGTTTCTTCTGGAACTATGACTGTTAGCGCAGACAGCGCTGGCGTCCCAGCTCAAAATGTTGCATTGAACTTATCTAACCAAGCTTTGGGCGGATGGTCTGTAGACGTGAAAGGCGAAGCTATTTCTGTTGCTAGCATCAAATTTAATGGAACAATCACTGGTGGCGCAGCTGCAGGTTTTGCAGATGTCACTGGTATGACATTAGTTGATGGCAATGGAAAAGTTTTAGCTGGTCCAGTTGATGGTGCTGGTGCTACAACTCAAGGAGGTGTAATGGTGACTTTTACAGACACTATTACTTTCCCAGTTGGAGTAACCAAATTAGCTTTGAAGGGTAAATTGGGAGCTACTAGCGGTTTCGTTAATAACGATACTCTAACTGCTTCTACGACTCCTTCTACTGATTGGACAACTGTTACTGGTGTAACAACTGGTGTTACAGTTACTCCAAGCCCAACATCTGCAGTTAGTGGCAACACTATGACTGTTAAGGGCCCAGCTGTCACAATTAGCGTTTCTTCTGTGCCAATTGCACAGACTGTAATTGCTGGTTCTGCACAGTTTGCTTTTGCTAATGTTATTCTTGACACAGCTGCTTCAGGCGAAGATCTTCGCTTAACAGCTTTGCCATTAGAATACAATCAGCCAAATGGTGGTAATCCAACATCTCTTACAAGCTGTAAAGCATATGATGGCGCAACTGTTTTGACAACTGGTTCTAACGTTGTTAACCCAACAGCTGCTGGTTCATCTACTTCTTTCACGTTTGATGGAGGTGGTATAACTTTGACTCGTGGCACTTCTAAGACAGTCACTATTAAATGTGATATTTCTGCGAGCGCTACCAACGGTTATGCATGGGGTTACAATACAACTTCTTCTCCTTCGCCAACAGGTTTAGTTTCTGGACAATCAGCTACCGTTACAGAAAATGGCAGCGTTGGACAAACTATGACTGTGGCTTCTAGCGGTACATTAACTGCTTCTAAAGATACCAATTCCCCATCTTATGCCGTTGTTTCTCCTGGCCAGACTGTGGAACTTGGAAGAATCAAGTTTGTAGCTGCTAATGAAGATGTTCAATTGCGTCAAGTTGCTTTGCAAATCACAGGAGCTGCTTCTAGCACTCGCGTTGACTTAGTTGGTCAAAAAGTTGACTTATACGATGGTCTTACGTTGATTGGCTCTGCAGTGTTTGCTAGTGGAAACACAGCAACTTCTAGTGCCCTTTCTGGATTTACAGTTCCAAAAGATGGTTATAAAGTTTTGAGTGTAAAAGGTACTATTGCTGGAATTTCTAACTCTGGTCCTTTGACTCGATCTGGTGACCTCTTGTCTGTAGATTATGATGGTAACAACACTGGTGTTAATGGTAACTATGGTGTTGGTTCTTCATCTGGTACTAACATTACCCCGACAGGGTCTGACACAGATGTTAGCGGTGTGCGTGTTATGAGAGCGTATCCTACTGTTGCTCAAGTAGCTCTCTCTTCTGGAGAAGCTTTGCTCGCAGCTGGTACGGCTAAGCCTTTGTATAAGTTTAAAGTTACTGCTAATAACGGTGATATAGCTTTGTACAAAATGAGCTTTAGCGTTTCTTCTTCTACCGCCGCTGGTTCTGCTGCCACTGTTACGAAGTATTCTTTGTTTGCCTTTACCAACGATACATTTAGCAGCCCAGATCCAAACTATTCTACTGGCGTTAATGCTAATGGTTTAGTTAATGCTGGAAATTGTTACAATGTTCTTGGTAATAATGCTCAATCTGCTCCTACAGGTGGCAACTTGGGAACCGGCAGTGTCTTGGTCGAAATCTATGTTGACCGCACTGGCTGCAACCAAGGTACAACCACTTTAGTTATCCCATCGGGATCATCTCGCTGGTTTAGACTAGAAGGTTCTGTTGGCACTTTGGCTCCATCGGGTACTTCTGAAACAATTCAGACTCAGTTAGAAGGTGATACAGCTTATCCAGTAAATGCCGCTACCTTAATGCAAATTGCTAAGGTTGCTACCGGTGGTGCTGATTCGGATACTAATAATGATTTCATTTGGTCTCCGATCTCTACAACCACAACCAGCCTACATACAGATCTAGACTGGACCAACGGTTATGGCGTTCCTGGTTTGCCTGGAACTAACTTAACTGCTCAGTCATTGACAAAATAGTATTTAGAAATCTTGAGGTTCTAAATTACTGGCAACGCCCTCCGATATATATCGGAGGGCGTTTGCTTTGTTGACACGTTTCTTTTCTTTATCTATACTGTTATGTATAATTAAGTTATAGTTTATTTGGTCTTAATTTTATGGGTGGCGTACCAGTAAAACATCGTTCATATGGTAAAGTGCGGCGCGTGCGTTCGCACCACGCCTTAAAGAAAGTTAATTTAGTTCCCTGCTCTAAGTGTAAGGCTCCAATTTTTGGACATAGAATTTGCCCACAATGTGGTTTTTATAAAGGCAAAGTTCAAAAATAGTTTATTTAATTATTTTGCATTTTGATATTTGATTTTTTAATTTCCTATGGCTACTCGACAATTAGGTAGATCAATTGTTCTTCAATCTCTTTATGAATGGGATTTTTATAATCACGAGGAAAGTTTGGATAAAATTATTGAGCGTGATTTAGCAGAATTTGCTCCGGGTTTTGAAGAGCCAGATTTTGTTCATAAGATCGTCAAAGGAGTTATTGAACATCAAAAACAAATTGATCAAATTATTGAAAAAGCTGCTCCTGAGTGGCCAATAGCGCAGATTGCTTTAGTTGATAGAAATGCTTTGAGGATTGGTTTGTATGAACTTTTGTTTGCTGATAAAAATGAAGTGCCACCAAAAGTTGCCATTAATGAAGCGATTGAATTAGCTAAAAGTTATGGAGGTCCTAATTCTGGAAAGTTTATTAATGGTGTTTTGGGTACGGTTTATAAAGAAATGGGAGAAGGAGCCACTAGTCAATAGGGTATAGTCGAAGAGCATTTAAGAATTTTGAATTATGATTATTTCTCAACTAGAAAAACGCATCAACTATTCATTTAAAAATAGTAAAATTTTAGAAGAAGCTCTAACTCACAGGTCTTATTTAAATGAAAATCCTGGTCATGGCACCTCTCACAATGAGAGGTTAGAATTTTTAGGCGATGCTGTTTTAGAGCTGGCCGTAACAGAAGATCTTTATGCTCAATTTCCTCAATATGAAGAGGGGACGCTCACTTCTTTGCGGGCTGCACTTGTTAATTATCAAATGCTTGCTTCTATTGGTCGCGCGATTGAACTAGAAAAATTTATTCGCTTTTCAAGGGGAGAGTCTAAAGATATTGGCAGGGCGCGTGAAGTTATTTTAGCAAACGCCATGGAGGCCTTAATCGGCGCAATTTATTTAGATTCTGGATATTCTTCAGCGCGAGCTTTTGTTTTTGCGATAATCATGCCTAATTTAAAAGAAGTTATGGATAAGGGATTATATAAAGACGCAAAAAGTTTATTACAAGAAAAAGTTCAAGCAGATTTAAAATTAACGCCTACATATAAATTATTAGAAGAAAAGGGGCCAGATCATAATAAAATTTTTAACATGGGTGTTTATTTTGGAGATAAGCTTATTACTGAAGGCACTGGATTATCAAAACAAGAAGCTGAAGTTGCGGCAGCAAAGAATGCCTTAGAATCTTTTAAGTAGCTTTTTGAGAGTCCACAAAGCCATGCCAGCATACTCCTTGTATTTTCATGACCAACCAAGCCTGCCTGTCGGCAGACAGGTCTTATGTCACAAAAATACAAGGAGTATGCTGGCATGGAAGATTATTATTCCATGTATTTAAAACGTCTTGAAATTCAGGGATTTAAATCTTTCGCGCACAAAACAGCGTTAGATTTTTCTTCTGGAGTAGTAGCAATTGTTGGCCCAAATGGTAGCGGCAAAAGCAATGTTATAGATGCTATTCGTTGGCTTTTAGGTGAGCGTGATAGTAAAAATTTACGTGGAAGTAAGGTTGAAGACCTTATTTTTTCTGGCACTTCTTCTACTACTCGCGTTGGCGCCGCTCAAGCTACGATTCATTTTGACAATAGTTCCGGATTTTTTCCTGTAGAATTTGCCGAAGTTGCTGTTACTCGCAAAGTTTTTCGTGATGGCACCTCGCAGTATTTTTTAAATAACGCTGAAGATCG
>CAYIVT010000042.1:0-6974 GCA_964366955.1 uncultured Candidatus Saccharibacteria bacterium
TAGCTAGACCAGAAGACACAGAAGAACCTTTGATGAAAAAAGTGAGGGTTGCTACAATATTAGGAACTTATCAGTCTACGCTTACAAATTTTAAATTTCTATCTCCAGAATGGAAAAAGAACTGTGAAGAAGAGCGTCTACTTGGAGTTTCTATAACTGGTCAATGGGATTCTCCAGCAGTTAGAAATTCAGAGATGCTTTCTAAGTTAAGAGAGGAATCAATTAGAGTTAATAAAATCTATTCTAAAAAATTTGGGATTAATGCTTCTACTGCAATAACTTGCGTGAAGCCATCAGGAACAGTTTCGCAGCTTGTTGACGCCGCTTCTGGGCTTCACCCAAGACATGCTCCATACTACATTAGACGCATTAGAATTTCGGCAACAGACGCGCTTTTTCAAATGCTAAAAGATCAAAAAATTCCATATTATCCAGAAATTGGTCAAGCCAAAGACGAAGCCACGACTTATGTTTTAGAGTTTCCTGTTAAAGCTCCATCCGGAGCAGCATTGAAAGACGATTTAACTGCCATAGAACAGCTTGAATATTGGAAAACTGTTAAAGAAAATTTCACCGAGCATAATCCATCGGTTACTATTTCTGTCGGCAAAGAGGAGTGGATTGGAGTAGCTCATTGGCTATATCAATATTGGGATATGATTGGCGGCTTGTCTTTTTTGCCGCGAGAAGATCATGTTTATGCAATGGCTCCTTATGAATCTATTTCCGAAGAGCGCTACAAAGAAATGGTTGTAGAATTTCCAGCAATAGATTTTTCTCAGATTTTAATTTATGAAAAAGATGACGAAACTCAAGGCTCTAAAGAGCTAGCTTGCATGGCCGGTGTGTGTGAGATAGTTTAAATATTCCCCAAATCTAGAATTTGATCTACTTTTATTTGTTCTAAGAATTCTGGCATATGGCTTACTAAAATTAGTGCGCCCCTATACTCGTCTAAAGCTTTAGCGATGATTGGCAGATGTCTAAAATTTATGTGATTTGTTGGTTCATCTAAAATAAGTAAGTTAGGCATCTGCAAAACAAAACGCGCAAAAGTTAATAATCCTTTTTGCCCCTCAGAAAGTGAGCCTACGTGGTTGCGCAGCAGATCATCGGTAAATAGAAAATGCGCTGCAACACTTCTAAGCTTGCCCTCTGTTCCGCCGTCCATTACATCGCTCAATGTTTGATAAACAGTTTTATTTTCTTCTAATCCAGAAAAATCTTGAGTATAGTAGCCGACTATACTTTCTGGATTTAAAATAGCCCCTTTTTCAGTATGGTTTGCTATCTTTTTAAGTAAAGTAGTTTTACCAATGCCATTTGGGCCTTTTATTAGTAAAACATCTCCTGTTTTAAGGATGATATTAGTTTTAGCATTGCCGTGCTTTCAATTTTTAATCGTTGTAACCGATGATAGCTCTATCACTGTTCCGGAAATTTCCTTAACGGGGATTTGAAATTTACCAATAGTTTTATCTTCTTCACGTAATTCTACTAATTGACCCTCTAATTCTTCTATTGCTTCACGCATTTTTCTGGCAACATCGCGCATGTGGCCACCTTTTTGCGCAAAGAAATTCATTTGTTCTTTGCGTGCAATAATATCTTTTTGAAGGCGAACATTTTCACGGCGTTCGCGCTCTATGCGCGCCATAATTTCTGCCACTACCTTCAAGTAGTCGCCAACATATTGCTCTACTTTTTGTTGATAAGCATCAAGATATAAAACCCCATGAGTAAAAGAATTTAAGAAGTGTGCATCATGAGAAATAACAATAACAGTTTTTTCGTAGTCTATTAAAAATTTAGTAAGGTGTTCAATGCCTGTTTTATCTAGATTATTTGTTGGCTCATCTAAAAGTAAAATATCTGGATTTTGAATTAAGGCATATGCTAGCAAGAGTCTAGCTTGTTCTCCGCCAGAAAAAGCTCCTATTTTTTTAGTTAAAGAAGCACCAAGGTTAACTACTTTCAGTATTTTTTTAATTTTTGGTTCAATGTCGTATATTTTTTTGTCAAAAGCTCCTTCAAAAAATTCAGTGACAGTTTTTTGAAGATCATCCTTTTTTATTGCCTGTGAAGCAATGCCGATAGATGCCCCATTTTTAATATTAATAGCTCCTTCGTCTAGTTTAATCTTCCCTAGAATTAGATTGAATATAGTGCTTTTGCCTGCGCCATTTTGTCCCATTAAAGTGATTTTAGCTCTTTCGCGCACACTAAAATTAACCCCATTTAAAATTGGTCTTTTTTCATTATAAGCAAAAGAGACGTTACTGAAACGCAAAACAACATCACCATGATTATATTGTTGGTTTGCCATAACTGATATTATAAACCATTTTTTCTAAAACGCCAAATTTTCAAACAGCCCCTGAACAACTTGGATGCTTCGGGGGATTTTTTATTTCACCAACCTTTTAAATTCTTCAACCATTGGCACTTCGCTTGGATCAAGATTATATTGCAGTGCTGTATAATACGCCGTCCAATCGGCAAGAATTAAAGAGGAAAAAATTTTATGAAACGTATTCAAACCATTGAGTGAAATAGTTTTTACTCTTAGACCACGAGTAATGTATAGCTTTTGAATAATTTCCATTCTTCTTTTAATGCGCGAATGGTCGTTAGTATCTTTTAAAATTATAAAATAAAAATTTTTAATTAATTCCGCATTAGTTATTTTAAGATCATATCCCGTCATTTCATTATGATTTAATTCTGGAAGTACATTTGAGAACGCTGGTATTTTTCCGGTTTCATTAAATTTGATTTTCCAATTATAAGCAAGGCCAATATTCTTTGCTGAAGAATATATAATTGGTATAAAATTTTTAAATTCTTCGGCTAGTGATTTGCCTTTTTTTTCGAGCTTAGTTGGTTTAAGTGAATTTGTTAGTTCGCCTAGTTCTTTAAGTAAATCGTTGCGATTTATTATTTTAGAGATAGCTTTAATGCTAAAACCAAGAGCTGAACGCGGTTGAATGCCAGTTGAAGGCATTTGTATATAAGGTAGATTATTGTTTTTGGCAAGTTCTAATAATTTCCCGCCAGTTGTAATTACGGCTGATGGCATTTTTTGCGAAATAGCATTTAGTAGTGAATCAATAGTTTCTTCTGTGTTGCCAGAATATGAGCTGGCAATTAATAAATGCCCACGCAGTTCTTTTGGTTTAATATTTGGTAGTCCATAATTTTTATGAACAATAATATTTAGAAATGGATCGCGAATACGCAAAAGATCCGCCACTAAATTAGAGCCGCCCATGCCCGCAATAATAAACTTAGAAACTTTTTTCCTTAATTTTTTAGTATTTTCAATAACTGGCTGATACGCAAACTGCTTATTAAAGTTTTTTATAGAATCGTGCATCATATTTATAAAACACTTTTTCCAAGAGATTAGTTTATTGATTAAAGGAGTTGCCCATTATCGCACATAAGTTTGCCCTCACCATTACGCCATGACATTCTCCCAGTTAAAAGAACGGCTGTGTTTTCTTGCCATAAATTTATAGTTTTAGAAAAAACTTCTGGAAATATTACTGCTTCAATTGAATCGTTCAAGTCTTCTACTTTAGCAAAAGCCATTGGCGCCCCCTTTTTTGTGACTATTTTTTGCACTTTAGTAATAATGCCTGCCATTATGAATCTTTGTGTTTCTGATTTTTCTTCTGTTGCCTGTTTAATATTGCGCGCTTTAACTAACAGGATTTTTTCTTTATGCAAGTTCAAGGGATGGTCAGAAATAAAAAGCCCTAATAATTCTTTTTCCCATGCAAGTTTAGTTTTTGTGTCCGCTAGCGGAGCAGCTTTTAATTTTAGAGCATTAGTAGCTACAGCAGAACCAAAAAGTCCGCCTTGATTTGTTTTATTGGCTTGTTTTAGCGCAGAGCTAAATTTAATAATGTCATCTATATTATGGACTAATATATTGCGCTCTAATTTAAGGCTATCTAGGGCGCCGCACTTAGCTAAGCTCTCTAAAGATTTTTTATTTAAGTCTTTATGCTGCACTCTTTGCAACAAATCTATTAGGGTTATAAATTGACCACCACGAGTTCGTTCCTCTATAATTGCCGAAACAATAGTTTCTCCTACATTTTTTATTGCCGCGAGTCCAAATCTAATTTTATTTTCATCGGGCGTAAAACTAGACATGCTAGAATTGATGTCTGGCGGTAAAATATCAATGCCAGATTTTTTAGATTCAGAAACTAAAAAGGAAATTCTATCAATATCACCGGCATCGCAATTCAAGAGTGATGTCATAAATTCTATTGGATAGTGTGCTTTTAAATATGCTGTTTGATAGCTTGTCATGGCATAGCACACAGCATGGCTTCTATTGAATCCATAGCGTGCAAATGGTGGAAAAAGTTCCCAAATTGCTTGTGCTATTTTTTCATCAATTCCATTTTTCATCATGCCGTTGACTAGTCTTGCTTGCTGCTGATCCAAGAGTTCTTTTATCTTTTTTCCGATAGCTTTTCGGAGCGTATCCGCTTCTGCTAAAGAAAAACCAGCTAAATCGCGGGCAATACGCATCATTTGCTCTTGATAAACGCCTACGCCATAAGTTTTTCCTAAAATTGGTTCTAATTTTGGATGTAAATATTCTACTTTTTCTCTGCCATGTTTACGGTTTATATATGTTGGTATTAAGTCCATCGGTCCGGGACGATACAAAGCCACCATAGCAACAATATCTTCAAAATTAGTTGGCTTTAATTCTTTTAAATAGCGTCGCATACCAGAAGATTCTAATTGAAAAACTCCAGTTGTGTTTGTAGCTTGTAAAAGAGCAAATGTTTGGGCGTCGTCCATTGGAATATTTTGCATAGAAAATATATTTTCTTCAGTGCGTTTTTCATTGATTAACTTAATAGAATCTTCAATGGTTGTTAGGTTTTTGAGTCCCAATAAATCCATTTTTAGCAATCCCATATCTTCAACAGCGTGCATTTCAAATTGAGTCATTATGACATTTTCGTCTTGAGGAGCGCGTTGTAGTGGCAAATAATCTGTTAGGGGATTTTTAGAAATAACTATGCCACAAGCATGCACTGAAGCGTGCCTAGCCACGCCTTCAAGGTGCATGGCAGCATCTATTATTTTTTTAGCATCAGAATTTGTGTCATAGAGTATTTTTAATTCGGCTACATTGTTGAGCGCCTCCTTCAAGTCTTGGTTAAATGGAATTAACTTAGAAAGTTGATCACAAAAAGCATAACTCATTCCTGTGGCGCGACCAACGTCGCGTATAGCTGCTCGCGCTGCCATAGTTCCAAAAGTTATAATGTGGGCAACACGATCAAGTCCATATTTTTCTTGTAGATAGCCAAAAACTTCTCCTCTGCGGCGATCTGTAATGTCAACATCAATATCAGGCATTTGAACACGTTCTGGGTTTAAAAATCTTTCGAAAAGAAGTTCGTATTTTATTGGGTCAACATCGGGGATGCCAATAATATAAGATATCAAACTTCCAGCTGCCGAGCCGCGTCCCGGCCCCACCACAATGCCGCGTTCTTTTGCCCAGTTAATAAAATCTTGGACAATCAAAAAATAATCGGCAAAACCCATGCGCTCTACCACTCCCAATTCAAAATTGACTCTATCCGTAATATTTTGATCAATTGTTTTAAATTTTGTGGATAATTTTTGATTAACTAATTCGCGTAAAAAATTATTAGGATTTATGCCTTGCGGCAAAGGAAATTGTGGCAGCTGAATTTCATTTAATTTAAGCGTAACATTGCAACGTTCGGCAATTTTCTCTGTATTTTCTAAGGCTTTTGGCGTGTCACTAAAATAAGAAGACATTTCTTCGCTGCTTCTAAAAGAAAAATCTTCTTGTTTTAGTGAGAGTCGTCCAGGGTCAGATGTGTGATTTCCTGTTTGAACAGCTAAAAGAATGTCATGATATTCTGCATCCTCTTTTGTTAAATAGTGAGCATCTTGGGTTGCGACTAATGGAATGCCAGTTTCTTCAGAAATTTTCTTTATCCCAGCATTAACTTTGAGAGTTTCTTTAATGGCTGGATGGTAGCCAATTTCTAAAAAATAATTTCCAGATCCAAAAATTTCGTCATATTCTATGGCTATTTTTTTCGCATCTTCATAGCGGTCAGCTAAAATAGCGCGCGATACTTCGCCGGATAAACACGCAGAAAGTGCAATTAAGCCATTATGGTGTTCGCGCAGCAATTGTTTGTCCATGCGTGGTTTATAATAAAAACCGTCTAAGTAAGATTTTGTAACTAATTTTAAAAGATTTTGCCAGCCAGTATTGTTTTCAGCTAGAAGTATTAAATGAAAATATTTATCTTCTTGCGAATATTTTTTTTCTTTGTGGTCTCCGGGCGCGATATAGGCCTCTATGCCTAAAATTGGTTTTATTTTAGAAGCTAAAGCTTTTTTATAAAATTCTATAGCACCATAAAGATTGCCATGGTCAGTGACTGCCACGGCGTTCATTTTTAGTTCTTTAGCTCGCGCCAAAAGATCATCTATTTTTGTTAATCCATCAAGCAGAGAATAGTGTGAGTGATTGTGAAGATGAATAAAAGACATATATTTAGTATCTAGCATCACCAGCTTTGTATCAAGCGGATGGTTAGATAAAAAATCCTCATTTTGATATTAAATATCAAAATGAGGATTAATTTTGTTAATGTAATGGTAAAAGCTGAAGATTGATTTTTTCTTCACTACCATTTTCGTGGCGCACTAAAAGTTCTATAGTAGAATTAGCATCTTTTAGCATTATCATTTCTTCAGTTGCGCTTGCGTCATGAACATATAATCCGGCGCATTCTAAAATTAGGTCGCCGCGTTTTAGCCCGCTTGACGCAGCGTCACTTCCAAAAGTTACGCTAGTAACAATAACCCCTTTTTGTTGCGGCGGATCAGTTCTCCATTCTTCTGTAAATTCATTCAATTCCCAGCTATTTTTTAAATTAGCATCA
>CAYIVT010000043.1:0-6745 GCA_964366955.1 uncultured Candidatus Saccharibacteria bacterium
TTAAAGTTAATGATAAATGGTGTACGCACGCGTCCATTTTCTGCAAAAACCTTACCTAAATTTAAAATCAAAGAAGATGCTGTGCCAGTTGAAGAAGTAATTAATACTTCTAGAAAGCAATACGGTAAACCAAGAGTAGAAGTGGAGCGTGAGATTAGTGAGTGGAGTGGGATGATGACAGATGTTGGCCCGGCTGTTGGTGAAGAAGTTGAATTTCGTGGTATGGGTGTTGGTTCTGGAAAAATAAAAGGAGAAGTAACTCTTGGCAAAGACGGCAAAACTAAAATGTATCCAATAGCTTGCTCTTCTTGTTCAAAAGAAACCACTGTGCCATTCCAGCCAGCCTTCGGAAGACCTGTTTATTGCGCGGATTGTTTAGAAAAGATAAAAGCTGGAACGTTAAAAGTTTTATCTCCTTACGAATTGCAAGAAGAAGCTAGAAAAAAAGAAAAGACGATTAATCTTTTATCTGATATTGGCATTGAGTTTGAGAAAAAAGAAAAACCTCGTTATACAAAAGAAAATCGACCAGAACCAGATAGAAACGCATTGAGGTCGATGATTAAAGATACGCTACAGAAGAAATAGAAGCTATTTATCACTTTTAAGCTTTGGTTACTCTTTCTACGTATTCTCCAGTTTCAGTGTTAACTTTAACAATATCGTCGTTATTGACGAATAGTGGAACTTGAATTTTAGCTCCAGTTTCAAGCTCTGCTGTTTTTGTGCCGCCTTGTGCGGTGTTGCCGCGTTCTCCAGGAGGGGTTTCTTTTACCTTTAGGTCCATTTTTATTGGTGCCTTAACACCAATAATGCGCTCACCCCATTTTATAGCATCTACCTCTGTATTTGGTTTTAAGAAATTAGCGGCTTCACCAAGCAATTCCTCTTTTATTGAAAAGCGTTTTTTGGCGTCGTTAATTGGCGAAAACCAATATTCACCTCTGTGGCTATATAAAAATTTCAAAGGCTCACGTTCAATTTCAACTTCATCAAATGTTTCATTTTGATGAAAGTTGCGAGTTATAATTTTGCCGTTGACTAAGTTTTGCATCTTAACTTGGGCTACGGGTTTTCTTTGTTGCATGCGCAAAAAGCTATATTCTTGCACTTCATAAGGTTCACCTTCAAAAATGAATGTGGCGCCAATTTTTAAATCGTTATATGAAAACATAAAGTTAGTATAGCTTTCAGATGTGTTTTCAGCAAATTGACAATTACCATTTTATATGATAGTATAGTTAAAAAGATCAATTCTAGTTCTTCTACAAAAAATAGGAGTTACGGCAATGGGAGATGCTAAGATTTTTTTTGTTGCTGTATTAATAATGTTTGTTTTGGGGCCAAACATTATTTCAATAGCTATCCCATTTTTCTTTTTGATCATATGTCCATTTTTTTATGGTTTTGTCATTACGAAAGATGCTGAAACTAGAACAGAAAAGTTTCTTGGCGTGTTCTGCTTTGTGGTATCGGCATTTTGGTTTTTAGGATTTGCCAGATCAACTTTTTCGTAAAAGGAGATTGCAATGGGTGCAGCAATTGAAATGATTGGCCAGATTCTTGGTTGGGTAGTTATTCTGTTTGCGCCAATTGGCGCATGGATTGTGGTTGTGGTGAACTCTAGAAAAACTTCTGCCATTGATTTTGTGTGGCTCTGCACTGCCACGATTCTCACTTTTTTGACTATGTTTTGTGTTGCGGTAAAAGGATATCAAATCGGTGATTCAGTTTGCGTAAAAGCTTATCTTGCTGGTTATGATCAGTGCCAGAAAGATTGGCTGGAGGGAAGGTGATGTGAGCATCAAAACAGCTCCGCCATGGTGGAGCTGTTTTTCTATTATTGTATCAGCTCTTTTCTTTTAAAAATAAAGATCGTTGCTAGCGTGATTCCTAGCACACCCAAAAATCCAAACCAGAAATAACTAGGGTCAGTTATATTTTTAGTAATAATATCTATGCCAAATATAGCTGTATAAAGAGCTAAAGGAAAAGTTAAAAAAGCTAAAATAGTGAAGCGTTGCATCACTGAATTGGTTTTAGCATTAAGTAGCTGCCCATTAGTTGCCTCAGAAGATTCTGCAGTTTCTTTAAAATTTTCTAGCTGCCCAGTAATTTTGCTGTGGTCACCTAAAAGATCAGAAAAATAAATTCGCATATGCTCTCCCCAAAATTTAATTCCCGCATCATGCAAAGATTGCAATAAAAGCACTTGAGGCTTCACTATTATGCCATAGTCTAAAATATCCCTTTTAATATAAGAAATGCGTTGTAGCATCATATATTCTTGATGGGAGAATAAATTTTTAGTCACAGACAAAATATTATGTTTGATGTGTTTTAATTGTCGTAAACAAAACTCATGGATTTCTCTTAAAATGTAATAAGTTATATATCCGCCATTTTCTAAGATTTGCTCTTTTAATTTTGAGTCTTGATTAAGATGAAGCGTAAAATCTCTAATAGATTCAATAGGCTCATAGTGAATAGTGATTACAAATTTTTGCGTTATTAAAAAATCTATTTCTGCTAAGCGCGACGTGCGTTGTTTGTGGTCATATATTGGTAGGTGATAAGCAAAATATAGGTAAGATTCATAATATTCAATTTTTGATCTAGAAGATAAATGGAGCAGCTCATCTAAAATGATTGGATGAAAATCATGCAAAGTTTTTAAATAGTCAACATCGCTTTTAGTAGGGTTTAAAATGTCAATCCATGTAACTTTGCCTTTGATGATTTCCATAAATTAATTATAGCATGTGATATAATTAAAATATGTTTAAAAAATCAAACCAAGCCTTTACTTTAGTTGAGATAATGATTTATAGCGCAATTTTAGTTGTTGTTTCAACATTACTAATTTCTATTTTAACTGTAGTTACGCGAATTGCCGGCACAGAAAATGCCAGTTCAGAAATTGTTAATCAGGGCAATTTTATTATTCAAACAATCCAACGTTTAGTGCGCGAATCTAGCAGCCTTGAGGTGTCTTCAGATTTTAAAACACTTTCTATATATTTGCCTAGTTATACAATTAATCCAGTACGCATTGTTTTTGATAGCATAAATAAAAAACTGAATTTAACTGATGCTAGCGGCGTTTCGGTTTTAAACACTTCCAAGATTAGCATTGATTCCTTAGTTTTTAAAAAACTTTCTAATGCCGGAGCTTTAGATATAGTTGGCGTTGATTTAATTTTAAGTTTTAACTCTAGTAAACCAGATCAAGCTCTTACAAGAACATTAAGCACGGCTATATCGCGCGCGAATGCTGCGCAATTTGATACGGGCGTTTTCCCTAGCGTTGATAATTCTCTTGATTTAGGAGCTATAAATCAAAGATGGAAGAATGGTTTGCTTTCAGGCAATTTAACTATTGGCGGTAGCGTAGGAGTAGGTGGAGCAGCTGCTCCAAGCAGCCCAATCAAGTTTGAAATTAATGGTGGTATTATGATAAATACCAATATTTCTAAGCCAACATGTGGAGCTGCATATCGTGGAATGTTTTGGGTAACGCAAGGCGCAGCAGGAGTCAAGGATGATGTGTCTGTTTGCGCTAAAGATGCAGCTAACGCCTATTCTTGGCGGGTTATCTACTAGAAATATAATACAAAATTAGTAAATTCAATAAGTAAGCGTAATACTAGATTCCGCTCTTCCGATGACCCAAATATTAATGCAAGTCGCAAGTGGTCATCGGAAGAGCTAAATATTGAATTTTTTAAATTAGCTTCTCAATATCTATCCATCCGATGACCTGAAGATAAAAATTCTCAATATTTTGGTCATCGGATGGCTGGGAGCTGATCAACCTAAAGATTATTACAAAGCGTTGCACTTACTTGTTGAACTTAGTATTGGCACTCTTGACATGAGAGTGCCAATTTTTGTATTATGAAAAATATGCTACAAGCCAGATCAGTTAAAATTTTAAAAGCAGCAATACGAGACTACATTATAAATGGCGATCCAGTAGCTTCCGAGGATCTTTATCATAAGCATAATTTTGGCGTAAAACCTGCAAGTATTCGTTCAGAACTTTTAAATTTAACTAAACAAGGTTTTTTAATGCAAGCGCATACATCTTCTGGCAGGGCACCAACAGAAAAGGGCTATCGTTTTTTTGTAGACGAACTATATGCAGATATTTTCAATGATCAAAAAAATACGATTGTAAAAATAAATGGGTGGGAAGATGGTTTGCATCATTTTATAGATACTTTTTCTCAAGAAATGAAACTTCTAGCTTTAAGCTATAATGAAAATGATCAAGGAGTTTATAAAACTGGTTTAGACGAATTATGTAGTAGAATAAATTTTCAAGGCAAAGAAGAATTTCTAGAAGTAGTGCGTGATTTTGAAAAGTTAGATCAAAGCATGCAAAGCTTGCTGCGAGTTGTTTCTAAAAGCGGTCGGCCGCAGGTTTTTATAGGTTCGGAAAGCCCAGTTACAAGTAGCGCTCACCTATCTCTTATCGCCGATATTTTTGAAGTAGGGAATGAACAGATTTTGATTGTGGCAATTGGGCCAAAGAGAATGGATTATGCTAAACCATTAAAATTATTTAAAGCAGCCAAAGAAAAACAAAGGAGACATAAAAATACAAAAATATGGAACCACAAGACGAACTAAATAAGTGTCAAATAGATAGAGATGAATATTTAAATGGATGGAAGCGCGCTAAAGCGGACTTAATAAATTATCAAAAAGATGACGCCAAAAGATTTGAAGAAGTAATTAGGTTTGGCTATAAATCCATTATTAAAGATTTATTAGCGCTTATGGATAGCTTAGAGTTAGCCGCAGCTATGCCTAACCCAGATAAAGGGTTAATGGCAATACGAGGACAGTTATGGGAGTTGCTTAAAAAATATGGAGTTGAAAAAATAGCAGTGAAGACTGGGGATATGTTTAATCCTGCACATCATGAAGCTATGGCAGAGATTGAGTCTGATAAATTAGAGGGGTCAGTAGTGCAAGAATTGTCTAGTGGTTATTTATTACATGGTCAAGTTCTCCGAGCTGCTAAAGTGAATGTGGCTAAAAAATAATATTACAAAAATTAATTATTAATATAATATATGAGTAAAATAATTGGCATAGATTTAGGAACAACTAATTCAGCAGTAGCAGTAATGGAGGGTGGATCCCCTAAAATTTTAGAAAACTCAGAGGGTAATCGCACAACTCCATCTATCGTGGCTTTTTCTAAAAATAACGATCGCGTGGTCGGTGTTTTAGCTAAAAGACAAGCCATCACTAATCCAAAAGGCACAATTTTTTCAGTTAAGCGTTTAATTGGGCGTAAGTTTAGCGACCAAGAAGTTGCTCGTGATAAAAAATGGTTGCCTTATGAAATTAAAGAATCCGATAACGGTGGGATTGATATTAAAATGGGCAATGAGTGGCATAAACCAGAGCAAATTTCTGCTATGGTTTTAGCTAAGATTAAGGCCGATGTAGAAGCGCGTTTGGGCGAAAAAGTAGAAGAAGCTGTTATAACTGTTCCTGCATATTTTGATGACAGCCAGAGACAAGCAACAAAAAATGCGGGAGAAATTGCCGGCCTTAAAGTGCGTAGAATTATAAATGAGCCAACTGCAGCGGCTTTGGCTTATGGTTTTAATAAAAAGAAAGATGAAAAAATTGTGGTTTATGATTTTGGCGGAGGCACTTTTGATGTTTCTGTTTTAGAAGTGGCAGATGATACTGTGGAAGTCAAATCAACAGGAGGGGACACTCATTTGGGCGGAGACGATTTTGATAAATTAATTAATGAATATTTAGTAGCTGAATATAAAAAACAAGAAGGCATTGATATTTCTAAAGACCCATTAGCACTGCAAAGATTAAAAGAAGCGGCTGAACGCGCTAAGCACGAGCTTTCCACATCTTTTGAAATAGAAGTTAACTTGCCATATATTAGTTCAGATGCCGCTGGACCTAAACATCTTTTAATTAAATTAACTAGAGCCAAATTAGAAGAATTAGTTAGGCCACATATAGATCGTTCAATAGAAATTTTAGATAAGACAATTAAAGAGGCTGGCTTAAAAGTAGCTGATATCAATGAAATTATTTTAGTTGGTGGGCAAACAAGAATGCCGGCAATGGTTGAAGCTGTAAAAAATCTTTTTGGCAAAGATCCGCATCAAGGCGTTAATCCAGACGAAGTTGTGGCACTAGGTGCCGCTGTTCAAGCTGGAGTTTTGCAGGGCGACGTTAAAGATGTTTTACTTTTAGATGTCACTCCGCTATCGCTTGGCATTGAAACATTGGGCGGAGTTTTTACTCGTTTAATAGAAAAAAATACTACTGTGCCAACAACTAAGTCTCAAGTTTTTTCTACTGCCGCAGATAATCAACCATCTGTAGAAATTCACGTGCTTCAAGGTGAGCGCGAAATGGCAAATGACAATAAAACTCTAGCTAAGTTTATGCTAGATGGAATCCCCCCAGCTCCTCGTGGAGTTCCTCAAGTTGAAGTTTCTTTTGACATTGACGCTAACGGCATTGTAAGTGTTTCTGCTAAAGATAAGGCGAGCGGAAAAACTCAGAGCGTGCGTATAGAAGCTTCCACGAGTCTTTCTAAAGAAGAAATAGAAAAATTAAAGCAAGATGCGGCGGCTCATGCCGTTGAAGATAAGAAAAAGCGTGAAATAGTAGAAACTAAAAATCAAGCGGAAAACTTAATTTATACTTCTGAAAAAGCGCTAAAAGATGCAGGAGATAAAGTTTCAGC
>CAYIVT010000044.1:0-6489 GCA_964366955.1 uncultured Candidatus Saccharibacteria bacterium
TTAGTTGAGATGGATGGCTTTGAACGAGACACAAGAGTGATTGTTCTAGCCGCAACAAATAGACCAGATGTTTTAGATGCGGCGCTGCTTAGGCCTGGGCGTTTTGATAGGCGCGTTGTTTTAGATTTGCCAGATATTAATGACCGCGAAGCCATTTTGAAAATTCACACTAATAATAAACCCCTAGAACAGGGGGCTGATTTAAGAAAAATAGCTGTGCGCACACCGGGATTTTCTGGAGCTGATCTTGCTAACCTTGTTAATGAAGCTGCAATTTCTGCGGCGAGAAAAAATAAAAGAATAGTTTCTCAAGAAGATTTATATAATTCAATAGAAAAAGTTTTACTCGGTCCAGAACGAAGAGGTAGGGTTATTTCTACGCGCGAACGAGAAATAACAGCATATCATGAAGCTGGCCACGCGCTCGTTGCCGCAAGCTTAAAGAATTCTGACCCTGTTCATAAAGTATCCATTGTAAGCCGTGGACAAGCTGGCGGGTATACTCTGAAACTTCCGTTAGAAGATGTCCGTTTGCGTACACGCTCTCAATTTTTGAGCGATATCGCCATGATGATGGGCGGCTATGTTGCCGAACAAACAATATTCGGTGAAATGTCTACTGGAGCTTCTAATGATCTACGCCAAGCATCAGAAGTTGCTCGTAGGTTAGTTACTCAATATGGCATGAGCGACAAACTTGGGCCAATGACATTTGGTAAAACCCAAGAATTAGTTTTTTTGGGCAGAGAAATAGCAACAGAAAAAAATTATTCTGAAGCTGTTGCTAAACAAATTGATGAAGAGGTAAATAATTTTATTCAGCGATCTTATAAAGCAGCGCAAAAAATTATTCAAACTAGAAAAAAGGTTTTGGATGCAATTGCGAAAACTTTACTAGAAAAAGAAATTATTGAACAAGACGATTTCGCAAAACTTATTGATGGTTTTCATTTAAAGACTTTAGAGGTTTAGATGGATTTTAAAATCTCTTCAAAGATTTTATTTGCTTCTTCATATTTATCTCGCATGTCCGTGCTAAGATCTTTATCTTCTAAAATTTTTTTGCCGTCTTCTATGAATTTCTGCAAGGCAGATCGCTCAACTAATCCCATAGTTTTTTTAGCGTCTTCATCGTAATCTAGAGTAGCCTTTGCTCGAGCAATTTCTAAAACTTGATTTAGTCGCATCTCAAAAATATATAGCGGTAATTTTTCTATTGGTCTAGGCACAATCCAAGTTTTCCCGTCTTTTTGGGGCATCTCTAAACCAAAGTCTAATTTGCCGCCAATTTTCATTCTAATTTCTAAATTATAATCTTTACTGCCAATTCCAGCTGTGGCATCTATTACTCCAATGGGAAATCCTGTTTTGGTATCAAAAGCTATTTCGTCTATGCCGTTATTTATGTCATCAGCTTTAGCAGTGCGGACTATTTTAATTCGCCCGCCAAAAAAATCTTGATTGAATAACAAAGTTTTAACTATTTCAAGCAGTTCTCCAATATCTGATGCTTCTTTATTTTTTGGTTGGCTATTAAGTCGTCTAAATTTATCTTCTAGCTCACTAGTATTCTTTTCTATTTGATTAATAAATTCTTGAGAATATTTAACGTCTTGATTAACTAGCTGGCTCGGATCTATGCGACAATTATTATCTAACGGCAACCCATCTTCTCTTAAAAGCTCTGCTTCTTCTTTCAGCTTTTCTGATAAAATTGGTAAATATTTTTCTACTAATTTAATCCTTTCTTCACGATCAATATCTTGATCGGCTCTTGAATAATATTCTTTAGGCATGATAGATTTTTATATTTTACGTTTTTGTGCGCGCTGGGGGGATCGAACCCTCGGCCTACTCGGTGTAAACGAGTCGCTCTACCACTGAGCTAAGCGCGCGATTTATTTTGTTATGTGCGCGTGCATGGATTCGAACCATGGGCCGATCGTGTATAAGACGATTGCTCTACCGCTGAGCTACACGCGCGACTACTGACTTATGTATAATATATTAAACTTATTTTAAAAAATTTTCAATTGCTTTATTTAAAACTTTTTGCTAATCTAGTTATGCTCTTTGATAATTGGTAAAAAATATTTTTAAAGGAGTGTGGCCATGGCGGAAGAAAATAAAAAGCTTAACTTAGAATTTCTATTTTCTGATGAGAATAATCTTTATTTAGAATTTCAAAAAGTTATGCATGAAATTTTTTATGCAATAACTTTACCATGTGCTGAAAATAATGATGCATCACTAAAAATGACGCAAATTATCGATTCTAAAATCTTTGAAAAAATAAAAATTCAAAATTTAGTACTGGCTCTTTCCAAAGAACAAATTTTAAAAATCTGTAATGCGCTGCGTGCGATACTAGAAAAATTAAATTACTATGCACAGAATTCTGAACTGAAAGACAATAAATTTTTGGAAAAATGCCAAACTATAATTAATTTTTTATCAGCAGTAGAAATGTGCAAATATACTATTCTTGAAGAAAAAGATTTTATTTTAGCAGAAGATGATCCAAATATGAAAAGACTATATGAACTCATTGATAATTATTTCAAAGCACTTTGTGATTTAATAGAAAAAATAGGGAACTGTCTACATGCTAAATTTTGTGAAGTGGCCCATCTCAATAAACATGATTCTGATTTTGTGGAAACTCTTTTATGCAAAGTCGTCCATCCTGGAATAGCTGACATGATTGACGGCATGGAAGAAAAAGAATCAGAAATTCTTATATCTTCACTTGAAGAAATATATAGCCTCATGAGCTGTGTTCAAAAAAATTCACGCTGCGAAAAAAGAAGTATCATCCTACAACTTATAAAGCTAACTAAAGCTAGCCGAGCATACAAAAATTTTAATTGTTACTTAATTAGGCATAATAAAAAGAATTAATGAAATAAGCGCCTTAGTTACTAAAACTAGGCGCTTTTAAATTAGTGTTAAACAAAAATGTTTTACACTTTTGTTTAACACCTTAAAAACTCTAAATAATGTAGTAACCATCTACCGATCGGCTTATTATATCTTAGTAAGCAGTCCTGCCTGCGATAGCTTTAGCGAAGGCGGGTTCGCAGATGAATGCTAGCTTTTTTGAATGTTTTACGCTGTAAAACATTTTGTAAAACATTGGCATTTATCAAATAAGCCGATCGGTAGATGAATGCTAGCTTTTTTCAATTTATGCACTTTATAATGTTTCACGTTAAACACTTTATCTCATTTTTTACATATCAATGTTTAACGTGAAACATTTGATTGTCATTACGAGTTCATCCGAAGTCATCCCAACAGGAGATCTCCCATTGGGAGACAATCACGAGACAGAATAAAGAGATTACTTAACAAAGCTTAGCAATGACGCCAACTAATGTTTAACGTGAAACATTTTATAGAATTCTTATCCACAATGAAACGGCAAAAAGTTAATAACTTGGGTATAACTGCCGCATTGCCTATTCTTATACCGCTTATTTGCTAATGTTTCACGTTAAACGTTTCTAGAAACTGTGGATAAGTCGCCGAATGATGTTTAACGTGAAACATCACAGCTTGAGAAAGTGCGGGACAAGCATTAAACTGCTAATATGCAAAATCAAGAAGTTGGCAGGCTAGGCGAGCAAGCTGCGCAGAAATATTTAGAAGATAAAAAATATAACACAATAGAAATTAACTATCGTCAAGTTTGGGGCGAACTTGACTTAGTCATGAAAAGCCCCGAAGGTGTTTTGGTTTTTGTAGAAGTTAAAACTTTACTATCTAATAATAGGGATAAAATAAAACCTGAAGATAATATGACTTCAGCTAAGATTGGAAAGCTCAAAAGGGCGGCCAACTTTTATGCACTAAAAAACTCTGCTTTGATAGATGAAAACTTGGGTTGGCGAATTGATGTTGTTGCTATAGAAATTCCAAATGAAGAGATTTATCACCAAGAAAAATTTATGATTAGACATTATGAAAATATTTGATACTATCAATATAGATTTTTAAATTACTTTTAGGGGGTGTTCTATGAATGAAGAAGGTATACTGTGGCTGCGTGATCGCATGAAAGAATGGAAAAATTTAATAGATTTACTTTTTGAAGGAATAACTTGTACATTAAAAAGGGAAGTCGATGTCATATACAGAGTAGACTCACTAATTGATCCGAGAGATAATGAACAGCTTAACGGATTTTTATTTCCTGTTGGTAACAAAAATATAATTTTCATTGCTGCGCACCCAGAAAATAAAAGTATAGAAGGCCGCACTTTACTTCATGAAATTCTGCATATTAATTTTGAGCACAGACGCAAAGAAGATGATCCTTTTATTGAAAAACTAACTGTCAGTCTTTGGAATGAATTTTCTGAAAGTCAAAAAAGGATGGTCATGGATTTTATTCCAGAAGAGCTTTCTGATGAACGACCCATGAAAGCAGAAGTAAGACTAGAAGAAGCATTTTTTGTAGAGACTGAAATTGTAAAACCCAAAAATATTCTTGAATCTGGTGAGTGCGAATCAAAACTTGAACTTGAATAGGTAAACTCCATTAACATAAACATATGTGTTGATGGAGTTTTATTTTATACTAGTTTCATATATTTAAGGTCTGAGACTTGTCTCCCAAAGGGAGATGTCCTTAGGTTGAGAATTTCTGTCTTCAGATCATCGGATGTATGGATATTGAAAAGCTAATTACAAATTTAATATTAGGCTCTCCCGATGACCACTTGCGACTTGCTTGAATATTTGGGTCATCGGGAGAGCGAATACAAAAATTGCATATATTTTTAGGCTATGTTATCATCTAGGCGTAGTAAATTGTGATGGTACTTTGACAAGGAGGACGGGAGCATGGAAGCAACAACCGATGAAAGACCCATATGGATTGAGAATCCGACGAAAAGCACTGACAATATTTCAGAAATAGAACTTGAGAAAGTTTTGGCGCATCTGGAAAAAATCCGAAAGTAGTGAAGGAATGGGAGAAATTCAATAATCAAAAAAATATAAAGATGTACTGATTAAAAAATTTAATGATATAGAAACAGTAAACACTTGGCTCTTAAAAAAATAATCACAAAATAGAAGTAGTCGAAGTGCGTACTGCTGAAGATGCTTTTGATGGTGTAACCCATTATTGTAGTGTTTAGATGGATTATTAAACCACTTCTGGAGATAACAAATGAAGAAACTACTGATCCAACTCACTCCTCTAATTAGTTTCTTCCTTCTATTATTTTTCCAATCTGATATTTTCGCTCAAGAAGACCCATGGCAACTTTACTATAGAAAATACGATTTTGTTTATGAGCGCGAAGAGCAAAGCGCGCAACTGGAATTGCATCATAAAATTACTTTGCTTGCCAATAATGAACTTGATCCTCTAATCAATAAAGCAATTCATGAGTGGCGCAAAAATGGTAATCAAGAAAAATTTAATCTGGCCACAAAAGTGGCCCTACAAAACTACAGAATCCAGTGCGCTAAACTAGAAAATATTTTTGAAAAACGTATGCGCTGGGCAAAAAATAATTTGCACGCTGAATCACCGCAGGAAGCATTGCAAGCCCATGCGCGACTTATGAATAAGAAACTACAGGACCTACTCACAAATTGGTAAGCTATTACCCCCCCCTCGACGATTTCCAAATCGTCGAGGGGCTTTTAAATTAATTTAATGTAATCCTAAATTTCTAGAATTTCCGGTGTTCACAAATGTCCACTATCGTCTCCGATCGGAGACGATAGTGGACATAACAGAACCTAAACTCATCTAGTAGACAAGTTTAACAAGTAAGTGACCACTAAATCCTGCTCTCGCGATGACCTAAATATTCCCGCCGAGGGCGGATCCTCCAAAGGAGGAGAAGTAAGCTGTGTTTCGGTCATCGTAAGAGCATGAATATTAATTTTAAAGATAAATTATCAATATTTAGCCATCCGATGACCTAGGGGACAGAAATCTTAAATATTTTGGTCATCGGATGGCTGGGAGTTAAGAAATAAGAAAATCTTTGCAAAGTGTTGCACTTCAATGTTGAATGTACCCACTAGAGAATTTGCACCAGCGCGGGGTTGACTGTTTTATATCTACTGTGCTATATTACAAATATTGATGGTCGCTTGCGAGGCGACTATTTTTATAAAAAATTAAATAACCATATGTTTGATTTAAAAACTTTAGGCCGAGCAATTACTCAAGTAGCAGAAGAAAAAGGAATTGATCCCGCAAAGGTCATGGAAGCGATTGAATCTTCAATCGCCGCTGCTTATAAAAAAGAATATGAAAAACGTGGCGAGATAATTAAAGCAAAATTAAACTTCAAAACAGGCGAAGTTAAATTTTGGCAAGTTAAAACTGCTGTCGACGAGACTACGGTTGATTTAAGTAAAGAGGAAGAAACAATATAAGAAGCTAAGCCGACGATGAGTGACAGAAAACAAACCGAAATTACTTCTCAAAGCATCGCAATGACTGGCGCCGAGGAAGAA
>CAYIVT010000045.1:0-6441 GCA_964366955.1 uncultured Candidatus Saccharibacteria bacterium
AGATACTGAGGTGCTAGAATGGGAAACGCAAGCTCCAGAAAGTATTACAGAAAAAACTAATGCTAATGCCGCCCCCGAAGAACCAGGAGTTAATCTAGAAGAAAGAAAAGACTATACAATTACAATACAATCCGCAACTGATCCTAATATCCAAACAGAAAGCGAACCGTTTGAATTACGAGCGAAAAGAGGAGCTCCAATTATTAAAACAATATCAATTGAAAATATAGAATTAAGTAATATTTTTTATATACTTAAAAATCTTTTCTTCGCCACTAAAGAAATAAAAGCCGCTGAAATAGCTACTACTAAACCAACATTAAAAATTATTAGACCTAAAGCCGGCGATGTTTGGATTATAGGAGAGAAAAATAAAATAGAATGGGAATCAGAAAATTTACCGGCTGGAGGTGTAAGCGTTGGGGTAAAAAAAGGATTTGACTTAAAGCTAATTATTTCTAACGCACTAGCGCAAATATCTTCTAAATTTTCGGAATTAAGTAATAATGCCGCCGTTAGAACAAGCGTAAAATATATCTTATTCCCATCTATAATAGGAATCTTCGTTATTCTCTACCTTGCAACTAGACCACTAAGGAAAAACTAATCTAACGACTAGCAAAGCTACCGATGTCGTTACAAGGTACTAGATTCCACAAGTAAGTGCAACGCTTGAGCCGGCTCTAAGGAGGAAAAGTAAAAAAATAAATTCTCCATATTCAGCCATCCGATGACCTGGGGACAAAAATCTTAAATATTTTGGTCATCGGATGGCTGGGGACTAATAAATCTAATTTTCCGTACTCGTTGCCATAACTTCACTAACTGGTTCAGTGCTACTTGCAACTTCTAAATTAACTGACTGCTCAATAACTGGCGCAGTGCTCGACGGAGAAGATTCTGGCAATAATACCTCTTCAGAAACTGGAATCTCTACAGAAGCACCGCACTCACCTTTAACTTTTTGCCATTCGCCGCTAGTGATAGTCACACAATAAGGCTCGTTAGTTATTGCATCTTTAATTTCAAGAGCGGGCGCAATTATTTTTTTAGTTGCCTCAATAATCTCAGCTTTCAAGTCTACTGTAATAACATGTTCTGCGTTAAGAATATTCAAAACCATATCCTTTAAATTAGCAAACCAAGAACCGAAATCTATAGCAAGGGTAGAAGTTGAAGTTGTGCTGCTAGTAGTCAAGTCCGAAATTTGTTTTTGCAAATCATTAATTTGAAGTTGCTGCTCCCCTATTACCCTCCAGCTATAAAGTTGAAGTTTAGTGAGATCAACTTGTTTTTGTCCTTGCGTATTTTCTAAAATTAATTCTTGGAAAGTTGTTGAACTTGTAAGATTGTTAACAAATAACATTAGAGATTTATCAAACGCGCAAGTGCCTGCGATCGGAAGTCCATTAAAGTCTTGAATACATCCTGGATTTTCTTGTGTGCCAATCCTCAAATCTCCTGCCACTTGTAATTTTGCTATTGGGTTATTAGTCCCAATACCAACATTGCCATTATCTAAGATAGAAATACCAAATTCCGAGAGAGCTCTTTTCACTACATATGCCCAGCGAGAGAATTTACTCTCTGTCCTTTCCCAAAAAGTAGTTCCAAGATATGTGTGAGGGTTAACATATACTAATAGTTTACCAATGCCATTATCATCTAAGTTACTTTCTAGTAAATCTTCTAAGGCTATTGCAACAACTCTTCCAGGATCTGTTGCGCGCATTGCAACTCCTGCTCGCGAAGAAGAAGTTAGATAATCTCCTTTTTTGATTTTTCCATTTTCTAATGAAACTTTTACTGGCACTCTACCAACTAAAGCCACTGGCTGTTTTTGCGCATTGCCGCCAATAACATCACTTCCCAATTGAACACCTGGGGTTGTTGTGATAATGCCAAGAAGGTTATCGTCGTAGCTTTTGGCTGTTTTAGCGATAAGACCATTTTCTGCAACTTCAGAGATTGTGACAATGTCTCCTGCATCAAGAGTGTCATCATTAGTCGGGAAATATTCTGCGATGTCAGCTCCGCCAGAATTCCATGAACCTCCATCTGCCGTGTAAGCTCCTCCTCCTGCGGAAAATCTGAAAAGATCTTTTCCGTTTAATGAGAAATTGGCTAAATCAGAATTTGCTTTTATAACCCTGTATGAAGTGATTACTGGTTTGATAAAGACTTCGGCCTGATTATTTGATGGAATACCTGATCCTGCTTGAAGGGGGAGGCGATTATATATTGTGTTAGATTCTCCAAGCCAGATATTTTTCAATGCATTAGCTTGTTTTGGAATTGTGCGAACCATATCCACTCTAATTTGCATCCATGCGTCTCCTGTTGTTGGAGCTATAAGATCTCCACTACGCTTCACCATTCTCCATGTTGTTGTCGCTAATTGATTAGGGGATGGGGCTGTTCTAACACGGAAAGACACTGCGCCAGACTTAAACGCATCTGCATTACCTGTCCAAACTAAAGCCGATTGCGCATCTAGCGTTGCATCATTAATAAATTCTGATTGATATAATCCGCTCATGAGCCAGCCAGGGTCATAAAGAGTTGTTCTTGTTGTTGTGTTGCCGTGAACAATTACATATTTACCATTAGGAAGCTGGAAAGAGTGGGAGCCTTCATTGGGGCCTGGAGTTAATACGGGACCAGTGGATATGGTATCAGCTACTGGATTATACAGCGAAGTAGAAGTTAGCCCTGCCCCATGCACGATAATAAATTTACCGTCAGGGCGTTGAATTGTGTGGGATCCGGCACTAACAGCAACAACTAAATCTGGACCAACTGACATTGTGTTGCCAACAGGATCGTAAATAGAAGTTGTATTTGATCCTCCTGCGTGCACAATAATAAATTTACCATCTGGATTTTGAAAAGCATGAGCTCCAGTTTGTGCTGCTATGGTTAATCCTGGACCAGAAGAAGTAGCATTAGCTACTGGATCATATATTGTTGTTGAAGTAAGGGCGTTGCCATGCACAATCAAGAATTTGCCGTCTGGGCGTTGGATGGAGTGTGAGCCATAATATGTCAGAGCTCCTAATGCAGGCCCAGCAATAGTGGTGCTGGCAATAGGGTCATATATAGTAGTGGAATTTAAAGTATTGCCATGCACAATTAGGAATTTACCGTCTGGGCGTTGTAATGTATGTGATCCATTAGCTATAGCAGCAGTTAAAATAGGTCCTGGGGATGTGGTGTTAGTTATACCATCATATAATGTGGTAGTTAAAAGTCCATTACCATGCACGATAACAAATTTACCATCTGGACGTTTAAATGTGTGCGAACCATTTAAAGCACTATCGTTTAATGTTGGGCCAGTTGATGTTGCGTTCAAAACTGGGTCATAGATTGTTGTGGAATTGGTGTTGCCTCCATGCACGATAACAAATTTTCCGTCTGGGCGTTCAAAGGTATGAGATCCTCCAGCTGCAGTTGCAGTTAATGCAGGCCCAGTAGAAGTTGCTCCCCTGTCAGAATCTTCGGCAAATCCAATGTTATATGGCAAAACAAGTCCACTATCTCCTCCAGATAAATTGGACAGAAATGGCCCAGAAGAAGTTGCGTTAGATAAAGAAGTAGAAGTCGCAAATCCTGAACCAAAGTCAGCATTTTCTTTTCTAAACACAGTATTATTTTCTATTGTAAAACTATATAGAACTGGAAGTGCAAATGATCGTTGATATTTGGTATCTGATTCACCGTGCCAAGTAAAATTATCATCTCTTGGTTGTTGAGGTTGAGACATTTGTGGAATTACGCGAGAAAGTGTAACGCGAACTTGCGCAAAAGCAGCTCCATTCACTGGACGGATAAGCGAATTATTGGTTGTTGTCGCGTATGCTGTTGTAGCTAATGTAGCAGTTGAGGTTGACGTTCTCACAGCAACTTCAATTCTTCCTTCACCGTTAGTAGAATAACGCAAAAGAGAAGATTGATTTAACGATGAAATACTTAAAGCCTCTGACTCATATGAACCAGAAACTGCCCAGCCAGGATCATAGAAATTGGTCGCAGTAAGACTTGCAAGAATAATTAAAAACCTTCCGTCGGGAAGCTGAATAGAGTGAGCTCCATCATTTGCGTTAGCATTTAATGCAGGGCCAGCAACCATTGTGTTTGCTATTGGATCGTATAAAGTAGTTGTCTTAACAGAACCATGTATAATGAAAAACTTACCATCGGGACGCTGGATTGAGTGAGAACCTGAGTTTGCATTAGCACTCAACGCAGGGCCAGCAACCATTGTGTTTGCTATTGGATCATAGATAGAAGTACTATCCGTGCTCTGACCATGCACAATCAAAAACTTACCATCGGGACGCTGAATTGAGTGAGATCCGGTGCCCGCAACAGCACTCAACGCAGGGCCAGCAACCATTGTGTTTGCTATTGGATCATAGATAGAAGTACCAGTCGCACCCCAACCATGCACGATTAAAAATTTACCGTCAGGACGCTGAATTGAGTGAGCGCCTGGATTTGCATTACCAGTTAAATTAGGTCCAAAAGAAGTCACTAAATTTACTATAGGATCATAAATATTAGTAGTAGCTCCTCCTCCTATTATTATCAACCACTTACCATTTGGCAGCTTTAACGAATGGGCACCAGCACCACCTGCGGCTGTAGCAACAGGGCCTGCGAGCATAGTATTAGTTATAGGGTCATAAATTGTAGTTGAATTAACTGGAGATAAATGAAAAAGTAAAAATCTACCATCGGGAAGCTGAATAGCGTGACCTCCTTCCTGCGTATTATCACCCCCCACAACTGGACCATTGGACATTATATTGGTAACTGGGTCATAAATACTAGAACTTTTAGTAGCGCCGCCCGATACAATCAAAAACTTACCATCTGGACGCTGAACTGAATAAGCTCCAGAGCTTGCATTATTGATCAATGCCGGCCCAGTAGAAGTTGCGCCCGGCCCAATATCTCCAGTGGTTGTAGCAAAATTCAAAGTTATTCTATTAGAAGTCGTCGCAACTCCATTAGTAACAGAAGAACCAGCAACAGAGAAGTCTGATGTTGTCTGTTTTGTAACTGTTGGAGTAGAGGTTGCGTTGATTGAAAGAAGCGCCGTTGGAGCAGATGTACCAATGCCAATTTTGCCAGATGCGGTGTTGTAATATATATCATTTCCTGAAGTTGTCCATTGACTAGAAACTCCTGCTCCAACGCAAGATCCACTAATTGCAAAACAACCGCTTGCTAAGTTTATTCCATTGGCAAAAGAAGATGATGCGGAAGTGGAAGTTACATTAAGTAGCCTTGTGGCAATTCCCCAACTAAATGTTGAAGTTGCGGAAGCAGAAGAAACTGTAATTGAACCGGATGTTGATGCATTACCAGAGAGGGAGAGGTCTAGAGCTTGAATTGTGCCTGTAGCAAAGATAGCGGCTACAGTTGTGGTGCCGGAAATTAGAGCATTGCCATGAACAGCAAGAACTGCGCCAGGAGTTGTTGTGCCTATGCCAACATTAACTCCATTGGCTCCAGTGCCGCCAAGAACTATGGCATTATTTGCAGAAACAACAGAATTTGCGCCAATAGCAGTAGCGTTATAAAGAGTCGTACTTGCAGTATCTGCAAGATGGCCAATAAAAGTATTGTTATTGCCGACAGTGATTGTACCACCAGATAAACGTCCTAAACCGATATTCTGTTTACCAGTAGTAATATTTTGCAATGAGTATACGCCCATAGCAACATTATAATCTGCAGGAGAAATTAATAAACCAACACCCAACGCACGATAGCCAATAGCAATATTGTAAGAACCTGTAGTAGCACCCAACAAAGCTTCATAACCTAGAGCAGTGTTGCGAACTCCTGTAGTATTAACAGACAAGGCATAGCCGCCTAAAGCAGTATTTTCATTACCAGTTGATTCTGCTAAAGCCGTATAACCTATGCCTATATTATGGTCACCCGTAGTAAGAGTTCCTACGGCATTTGTGCCGATTCCGATATTGCCAGCTCCTGACGTCACTGCATCTATAGCATTTTTTCCAATTCCAATATTATCGCCTCCAGAATTAATCGCCGTACCTACGTTTGTTCCAATTGCAACATTAGAATAACCAGTAGTCAAAGAATCTAAGACAGTAGCACCAATACCTATATTATCTCCAGTATCACCAGTAACTCCATTAGTGAAATTTCCTGCTCCACGACCAATAAATAAGTTATTTGATAACCCATTTTGCGATGTCGTACTAAATATTCTCACAGAATCCAATGCCGGCCCCAAAGTTAAAA
Organism: uncultured Candidatus Saccharibacteria bacterium; assembly: GCA_964366955.1. Classification (GTDB taxonomy): domain Bacteria; phylum Patescibacteriota; class Minisyncoccia; order UBA6257; family JAUSGH01; genus CAYIVT01. The sequence continues at coordinate 6,286 of CAYIVT010000045.1, forward strand.
CATTGTTCGCAGTATTATAATTAAAAGTTGAGGTTGCGGTAAATCCAGAAGAACTATCGGCAATTTGAATATTCCCAGAAGACCCACTAGAAGATGTACTACCCCCCACGCAAGCTCCGCGAATAGAGAAACATCCTGCAGCCAAATCCCAACCAT
>CAYIVT010000046.1:0-6160 GCA_964366955.1 uncultured Candidatus Saccharibacteria bacterium
CTGAACTACCAAAACTTTAAACTTAATACTAAAAACTAAAAACTGAATACTTTTGTCTCTGTTACAAGTTTTAAGTTTCAAGTCCCGTCATTGGCGGGACGGGTTTCATGTTTTACGTTTTATGAGGCGCTGAGCGGAATCGCCCGCCCCAAATTTGTGAGGCTCGGGTGGGACTTGCACCCACGAATAGCGGTTTTGCAGACCGCGGTGTTAGACTGCTTCACCACGTGGCCATGATAGGTATAATGCCAAAAAAATAGACCTTATGCAAATTTTTATAATAAATTTTTTTCTACTGCCGCCGCATTTTCTAGCCCATGATCAACTATAAAATGTATTTCTGGCAAAGGAATAATGTTTAGTTTTTTTAAAAGTTCATATTGTAAATGTGGTTTTCTTTTATTGAGTATTTCTACTACATGGTCGGCTTGATTGCCTGGTATTACACTAACTTTAATTTTTGCATGTTTTAAATCACTAGAAACTTCAACTTCGGTTAGAGTTAGTAATGTATTATCAAATTCTAGTTCGCGTAAAATCATCGCAGCAAGTGCATCACGAATTAATTGTTCCATGCGTTGTTTTCTGTGAAGTTTCATGGGGAAGGTTTAAGGTGAGAGGTGCATAGTTAAAGGCGTCAGTGAGCTAACGAAGCACAAGCATGTCACCAACTTTTACTTCTATATCGGCGTCAAATAATAAACCACATTCGTTTGGTGTTTCTACGCGCGCCATGTCTCTTTTATTACTTTGCAAATTAATAACTTTACCTTTGCCAATAATGCTATCTTTACGAGTCACATCTAAGTATGCGCCATTTTTAATTTCCCCTTCGATTACTTTACCGCCAATAATTTGTTGTTTTCCAAAGGAATAATTTTTAGACACTCCTTTTTTTCCAAATACGGCTAGAAGTTCTAATTTACCAATAATTTTTGCTATTGTGCCTGCTTTAAGCATTGCTTCAACTGCTTTAGTGAGATCGTAGATAATTTCAGATTTTATTACGGTGATTAATTGAGAATTAGCTAATGCCTCTGCTGCTTTTGTTGCGCCAGCTTTAAATGCAATGATTGCAGCTTTGTGCGCGATTGCATTTTTAATATCTCCGTCGGTGATTGTGCCAATAGACTCATTTACAATTTCTACTCGCATGTCATATGGTGTCGGTAGGCTTTTTAAAATTTCTTTTAAAGCCTCAAGAGAGCCGCTGCTGTCTGACTTTAAAATTAAATTTAACGATCTTTTATCTCCTAATATTTTAGATGAGGTAGTTTTACTCGTTGATTCTTCTAAAGATTGTTCTACAAAAGGCGTAGAGCTTGTTTCAAAAAATTCCCCTGCTTTTGGTAATGCTTCAAATCCAAAAATAATAGCAGGACTAGAAGCAGTTAATTCCTCTATCCGCGTTCCAGAAAAAGTATTTATAATATTCACTTTTCCGTAAGCGGTTCCAGCATGAATATAGAGGCCAGTTTTTAAAGTGCCATCTTTAATGATCGCGCTAATCATCATACCTTTTCTGCTATCCATTCTGCTTTCTAGGATATAGCCGCTTGCATTTTTTTCTTGATCATAAGTTAAATCTTCTATATCCGCCAAAAGTAAAATAAGATTTAAAAGATCGTCAATCCCTTCTCCTGTTTTTGCTGAAATTCCTTGCCAGCTAATATCTCCACCGTAGCCTTCTAGTAAAACGTTTTCTTGAGTTAGTTGATTTTTTATTTTTTCTATGTCTGCGCCAGCTTGGTCTATTTTATTGATGGCAACTATAAAAGGAGTAGAAGTTTCACGTAAAATTTTAATTGCTTCTTTGGTTTGTTTTTGCACACCATCAGTGGCAGCGATTACTAGAATTGCCACATCGGCGATGTTTGCGCCGCGAGTGCGCATTTGAGAAAAAGCTTCATGCCCCGGTGTGTCAATGAAAGTTATTTTTTGATTAGAGTGTGTTACTTCATACGCTCCAACAGATTGAGTAATACCGCCTGCTTCGTGCGAAGCAACGCTAGTTTTTCTAATATGATCTAGCAAGCTAGTTTTGCCATGATCAACATGGCCTACTATAACAATGACAGGGGAACGTTTCATATAGGTATAGTCTATACTTTTCTTCGTCCCAAGTCAAAATTTAGTTGATCCCCATCATTTTTTTCACCAATTCATTTGTTTCTATAAATCTTTTATAGGCATCTTTTATTTTTAAGAACGATTGTTCTACAATGTTATTGATTTTTTGAAAATCCGTAGGTGTATTTTGATTGTCACCATTGTTTTTGTTTTGCGTTACAGCAGATGTTTTAAGTATTTTGATAATGAGAGCCGTTGCTTCAGTGTCTAATGCTTCAGCAGAGTTAATACTAGCAGCTGCGCCATTAATAGATGTTTGCAGTGTATTAAAAGTTATAAGTTTTGCATTCTTTAATTTTTTAAGATCTAATAGTATTTTCTCAAATCTGCTATTGGCGATTTTTATAATATTTTTATTATGTAAAATTAATTTTAGGGCAATGATGCGTTCTATGCCCGGATTGAAAATTTCTTCCCTCCAAATTTTTAGGTCTCGCGCTAAATTTTGAGCTTCTTCGTATTTTTTTAAATTTTTAATTCTTTCAGAGGTTGACGTAAAATATGCAGCATAATAGGTGAGTGTATTGTTAAGTGTATCGTGAGCTTCGGCGGCGTCAAATGTATAGTCAGAAGTTAGAAGTTTTTCTATGGAAAGATTTCCTAGTTCTTTTTTAAAAACGCTAACTTCTAGTAGCCCGAAATTAGTTATTTTTTGAAGTATGTCTTTAGAAGTTTCTAGTTTTTTAAAATCCTTAGAACTAGATTCTAGAGAATCGTCGTCTTTAATGTTGATTAATTTTTCTACGCTAGAGCGAATATCTGCTAGTGCATTTTGTAAGGTAGTATTTTCTTGCGCAGCTGTAGCGTTGTAAGATAAAAAGAAAATTATGTAACATAAAATAATCTCGACTAATGCGAGGAATTTTAATTGTTTTTTTTCAAATATTTTTTTACTCAGAGAATTTTGTTGATTATTTGGTTAATTTCTAAATTAAGATCTTGTGGTTTTTCTAAATTTTTTAGTTCTTTCTCTAGAATGTCATTGTTTAGGTGATCTAGCTCATTTTTAGAAACTGCGTCTAGCGCCGTAGCTACTATAGTAGAAGCAGATTCTAGATATTTTGCATTAGATAGCTTAATTTCAAAATTAGCATTTTCTGCTTCAGCCAAAAGACTTTTTGTATTCAAGCTGGTTACTAGAATCGGTGCTATATTGTTAAGATTCAAATAAGAAAACCCACCTATAGCGATTAATATGGTCATTGCTCCTAAACCTAGTGCCAAACTATAACTCATGCTTTCTAAAAAATGAGCAAAAATGCTGGGTTTTATTTGTTTAGTTGCGACAATAGCGCTCCAAGATTTATTTGTAAGTTCCGAGCTAGGAGTAATACTTCTGAGTTCTTTTATTTTTTGAAAAAAATCGTTCATTTTTTATTGTTTAAACAATATTTTCGGATTCTTGCTGTCCCTTTAAGAGTTCCCTTAGCTCTAGAATTGCACGATGTTGAATTAGTCTAATAGCTCCTTCGCTTTTTCCTAAGATGTTAGCAATTTGAGCAGGCGACATATCTTCTATGAAACGCATGATGAGCACATTTTGATGTTCTTCTTTAAGTTCGTGTATTGCAGATTTTATTAGGCCGATTTGTAAAAAATCATCTATGTTTAAATTGTTCGTGTTTACTAGTTCTATTTTTTCTTCAGCGAAAGCATCTATTGAGGCAATAGGTTTTTTTGTTCTAAAATGGTCTATCGTACGATTGCGTGCTATTTGATATAGCCAGCTAGAAAATGGAAAGCCCTGATCTTTGTATTTCGGTAAATTTTGCCAAGCATTTAAAAATACTTCATGAGTTAAATCTTCAGCTTCTGTTTTGCTGTTAACTTTTAATAAAATAAAACGATATATTTGCGGCAAATAGTTATTGTATAAAATTCCAAAACAGGCAGAGTCTCCTTGTTTAGCTTTTTCTATTAAGTTTTTTTCACCTTCTATCATAGATAACGATATAAGCTTAACTTAGTTACTATATTGTAGTATACTGCATTTTAATGGCATCTATTCTTAAGGTTAGCAATCTTTCTGTTATTTTCCCAGATCAAGATGTTCTCACCGATATTAGCTTTGAAGTTCAAGAGGGTGAAAGTCTGGCAATTGTTGGGCCTAATGGTTCTGGGAAGAGCGTTTTACTTCGGGCGCTTATTGGAGCTGTGCCTTATATTGGGTTAGTAACTTGGGGTAATGGAGTGCGTATTGGTTATGTTCCTCAAAGGCTAGACTTAGACAGAAGCATTCCTTTAACACTTGGAGATTTTTTGGCAACTAAAATTAAAATTTTAGGCTTACCAAAAAATGTAGCTCAAGAAGCTTTATTGAAAGTTAAGCTAGATGCTTCTTTTCTTGATAAAAAACTTGGATTTTTATCTGGAGGACAATTTCAACGCGCTCTCATTGCTTTTGCGCTTATTGGCAAGCCCAATGTTTTGCTTTTTGATGAACCTACTTCTGGTGTTGATTTGCCTAGGGAAGAGCAAATTTATGAAACCCTTCACAGATTGGAAGATGAAGGCGGTTTAACTTTGATTTTAGTTTCGCATGATTTGAGTTTAGTATATAAACATTCTTCTCAGGTTATTTGCTTGAATAAATCTTTAATTTGCGAGGGTGTTCCGCAAGAAGTTTTAACGAGCGAAACCTTACAAAAACTTTATGGCGATAGAGTCTTATATCATCACGAACATGATGACCGCTCTTTATAATATGATAACTTTAAATTTACAATTTATAATTTTGATGATTTTAGTTGCTACTGCTTCTGGATTAGTTGGCGTTTTTGCTATGATGCGTAAAATGACTTTAGCTGCTGACGCGCTTTCTCATGTGGCTTTACCTGGTTTGGGTCTAGCGATTATCTTTAAGATTAATCCGCTAATTGGCGGTGCTGTAGCTTTATTTTTAGGTGCAATTTTGATTTGGTTTTTAGAACGTAAAACAGAGATTCCTACAGAAACGGTTATTGGAGTAATTTTTTCAGCCTCTTTAGCTATTGGTAGTTTGCTTACAAGCGGCGAAGAATTAATTGACGCTCTTTTTGGTGGTAGCGGTGGGGTTAACGGATGGCAGTTTTTAATTGGTATATTGGGTGCTATTTTCGTTATCACTTTTATTTTATTGCAAAAGGAAAGATTGACTTTAGCGTTAGTATCAAAAGACCTTGCTACGGTTTTGGGTATTCATGTTTCTCGTCTTGATTTGATATTTCTAATGGTTTTTGCTTTAAATGTAATTCTTGGTTTACAATTTTTAGGTGCCTTGCTTATGGGGTCGCTTATTATTGTGCCTGCAGCAATTGGGCGAAATTTAGCATCTAGCTTAAACGGTGCGCTTTGTATATCTGTGATATCTGCTATTTTTTCTGTTCTTGTTGGGTTTTTAATTAGTCAAATTTATAGTTTAGATTTAGGACCAATAATTATTAGTGTTGCGGCTAGCTTATTTTTATTGAGTTTACTAAAGAAAGGTTTACATTAGGCGGTTGACGACTCCATTGTAATAGTTTATCGTTTAAGTACTTCTATGGTGTTGGCATTGCGCTAACCCTAGAATGATTTCGTTCTTTGAAAGGAGTTAAAAAATGGACAATGAAAGAAAGTTGAAGTTGATCTTCCGGTGGTCACTTGTGATTACTGGGTTGATCGCCATTTTTTGGACGATCTGGTATTTGGTAACTGGTAGTGTGCCAGTTGTAACTCAAATTAAAATCATTGAAAATTGGAATTATATTCTGCCCTTTGGAATTTCTCGTTGGTGGGATATCTTGCTTGGTCCCATTTGGTCGGCTATCATTATTACTTTTGTTACTAGTCTTAAAGATTTAGAAGAGAAAGATAAAGATTCTTTCGCCTTCGGGCTCACCTACGGGCTCGTCTCCGGGCTCACCTTCGGGCTCACCTTCGGGCTCGTCTCCGGGCTCACCTCCGGGCTCACCTCCGGGCTCACCTCCGGGCTCACCTCCGGGCTCGTCTCCGGGATCGCCTTCGGGCTCGTCTCCGGGTTCGCCTTCGGGCTCGTCTCCGGGCTCGCCTA
>CAYIVT010000047.1:0-5680 GCA_964366955.1 uncultured Candidatus Saccharibacteria bacterium
ACCATTTCAGATTTGCCGAAGAAGTTGCCTCGGGGCGAAGCCCCGAGCGAGGCGACAAATCCACTTTGGTGGTGTCTTTTCAAAAAAATTAGAACTTACTTTGCGGAGAACACTGAAAACTAAAATGTACTCGGCAGGGCGAAAGATTTGACTGGGGGTATGGATTCGCCCTGCCGAGTCCGCATTGTTTCCGTTTCATTCGTTGGGATTTTCTGTAAAATGGGTTCTAACTTTTTCAAACAAACACCACAATCATCAATTTGACATAAAATATTATATAGAATAAAATTAAATAAATAAAGGTCACATAAAATAAATTAAAAAAATATGCATAGCATATTTTCGTCGCTCGCTCGGGTTTGTAAATTATAATCTTTTGATTATAATTTCCAATCCCTCGCTTGCTAAAAAATAAAAGCATTATGAACTGTGCACTTATGCGAAAATAAATAAATTGTCTGAGGTCGAGCGCGTGATAAATCTTGATAGATATAGTATAATTAAACCTCATAAAAGGTCTCGTGTATAAATATAAATCTAATAAATTTAATTTGAAACTTTTAATAATAAGATGTATCAAATTATTTCCCAAATATGCAAGAAATAAATAATCAATCACCAACAGATGCGCCAAAACAAGTATCTGATCCTAAAGACAATACCATGGTTTTGCGCCTTCCAAAGCCAAACATGCAGGTTGTCGTATTGGGCCTAGTAGCGGTTATTACTCTCTTCCAGACAGTCCAGCTTTTTAATATCAGTGGGAAAGCAGGTTCAGCGCAGATTAAGTCGGCGCCTGCAACAACTTCAGGTGCTCAAGGAAGCGGAGCAGACAACAATGCAGATGCTCCCCAATCAATGGTGGGGGGTTGTTAAAAATTATTGTAGTATATTAAGATTATATTATGGCATTACCAATAAAGGGGATTGATATTCCATTGGAAAAGGTTTTTTTGTGGGTTGCGCTTATTGCGACAATAGGCGGGGCTTTGTTTGCCACAAAAACTCTTTCCACTATTAATAAGAATATTGCAGTGGCGAAAGAAGCTGCGCGACCCGCTAACATCAAGATTACCATCATTACCACGCCTGACTGCGCCGATTGTTTTAACGCGCAGAGCGCGGTGGCAAATTTTAAAAAACAAAATGTGTCTGTGGGCGAAGAAAAATCTTTTTCTTTTGATTCCGACCAAGCAAAATCTTTAATTAAAGATTTGGGCATCTCGCGAGTGCCCACCTATATCGTTACCGGGGAAGTGGACAAAAAAAACCTTGAGCAGTTTGTCAAAAGTAATGGGGAGGTAAAAAATAACACCTTTGTATTTACTAAAGTTCTCCCTGTTTTTTTAGATCCTGAAACTAAAAAGGAATTTGGGAAAGTGATAGCCACCATACTCACGGATGCTTCATGCCAGCAGTGTTTTAACCCAAGGCCAATCATGGATTCGTATAAAAAAGCCGGCATTAAAATTACTGGTATAAAAGAAATACCCTTTAATTGGGCTGAAGGCCAAAGAATTATTAGCCAGTATAAAATTGTCAAAGTCCCAACATTTCTTTTTTCAAGCGATATTGATTTTTATGATAATGTTAAAAATAGTTGGTCGCAAATTGGCACCATTGAACAAGATAAAACTTATGTGGTTCGTAATGTATCGCTTCCTTATAGAGATTTAGAAAAAGGCCAAGTTTTGGGATTAGTTGATATAGTGTATCTTACCGATTCAACATGCGGCGGCTGTTATGATGTGGTAAAGACGCATGCCCCCATTATTAAACAGGGGCTGGGGGTGGGGTTGCGTTCTGAACGTACCGTTGATATTAATTCGGCTACTGGAAAATCTTTCGTCAGCAAGTATAAGATTACCAAAGTTCCCACGATTCTTTTATCGCCAGAGGTGGATCAATATGCTAATGTAAAAAGTATTTGGAAGAGCTTAGGAACGGTTGAGTCTGATGGGTGGTATGCATTCAGGGAACTACAAGTATTGGGAGGCATAGTATATAAGGATTTAGTCACCAACAAAATTATTCAGCCAGCCCAATAACCGCCTAATAATTAAGACCTACTGATTAAAAGTTTCCGTAGATGAAATAGTAAAACTTCAGAACGAAAATTTGATAGAATTTGGAGGTTTAGCTTTAGCTAAGCTGAGAAATTATAGCAAATTTGCAGTTGAAATTTTACTATTGTAATAGGAAAATCTTTAATCAGTAGGTCTTTAACAAAAAAATATGTTAAAACAAATATTTAAAGGCATAAAAATAGTTTTTAAAGATTCACTATCTTATAAAGTGGCGCTTTTTGCTTCTTTGGTAATTGGATATTTGTATTACTGGTTATTATATAGAGTTACTACCATTCCTTCGATGATTCAAATGACTAAAGATGGAGAATTTGGCAGATATAGTTATGCATACTTTGTAACCTATTGGATCACCGCTATTGCAATTATTATTTTATTTGGGATATCTATTGCAGTATTATTTTGGCTATGGAGACACTCAATTTTATCTAAATTAGCTGGCAGTTCGGGTGGTTTGGGAGCTTTTATCGGCGCTTTTGGCGCTTCTTGTCCGATTTGCGGAGCATTTTTATTATCACTTTTAGGTGTATCAGCTGGAGTATCTATTTTCCCATTGCAGGGGTTAGAATTTAACTTTTTAAGTTTAGCGCTTATTGCCGGCTCAACTGTTTTTGGGGTAAGCAGAGTAAATAAGGCAATAGATTGTGGAGAGTGTAATGTCGTACCATCTTATACGCAATCCAAAAGAAAATGGTCTAATTTAATTAACTTGCCATTTGATAAAATTTTAATATTTGGATTAGCGGCCTTTTTTCTTTTAAATCAGATATTGATTAGTCAAGCGGCAGACTCTATGGGACTTGCTCCTAAAGGAAATTTTATAGCTCAATTATTTAGTACAAACAAAGCATCAGCGCTTACTATCATTGCTCCAAAATTAAACCCTGACGGCAAGACCACCTCGCTGGTTGAGCATCCCACCATCACTGAAGTTCCCGGCAACCCTAATACTGGCGACGCGTTGGCAGATGCCAAAGTGGTGATGCTCTCCACCGGTAAACCCTTTTACGCGCCCGATGATATCTCTTTTGACGACCCAATTAACGCCCAGAATAAATGGGGGGGATATGAGAATTCTATTAAGTTAAGTAGCGACTTAGAAGCTCGTTATCAAAAGCTGACCAGCGCTATGGTTTGCAGTTATTGCTGTGGCGGACCAACAAGTGTGACTCTTATAAAGCAATGCGGTTGCGCTCATGCAAAAGCGGTGATAGGCTTTTATAGATATATGTTGCAAACATACGGAGATAAATATTCAGATGAGCAATTAGTTGGGGAATCACACCGCTGGTATGCAATTTGGTATCCAAAAGGAATGTTAGAGGATTATCTTTTGGCAACAGGAAAAGGTGATGCTTTACCTCATAAAACTCACGGAGGAGCGGGAAGTGATGGAAGGCATGGATTATAAGTAGTATTTATCATGAATATAAAAGAAAAAATAATTGTTATAAATAGCAAAGCGCTTGAAGGTGGTGGTACCACTTCGAGCGCTTTTAGCGTTATAGGAAGTTTACCTAATCTTTGCCATTCGCTTTGTATGAGTATTGTTTCGTTTATAGCGCTTTTTGGCATTACTATGAATATTTTACCGCTGATGTTTTTACAAACATATCGGTTTTACTTTTGGATAGCGGCCTTTCTTTTAACAGGAGCTTCTTTTTATTTTTTTATACAACAAAAAAGGAAAATAGTTCGGGATAGAAACTTTATTTTGATAAACACGGGGCTTTTAATTTTTGGTCTGCCTTTTTCTTTTGTTGCCGATTATATGGACCTTTTTCGCTTTGTAGGTTTAAGTCTTGTGGTGATTGGTTTATTCCTTTTGTTTTTTGGAAAGAAATTTAAGTTTGTAGACCAACCTGTCTTAGAAAATGCGCAAAGTGTTGTCTCTGCTTCTCCTAAAAATATAGAAATATTACCTTTAAAATTTAAATTATCATCAATCCTTTTTGCGCTTGTAGTGGGCGGCTTTTTGGTGAATCAATATATGATGTATCGCCTGCAAATTTTTAAAAATACTGGCGCGCCAATTGTATCAAATACCACCTCTACGATGAACAAATTATCTTCAATGAAACTTACTCCGTTTGATGTGGCTCTCGCCAAAGAACGGATGGATAAAAATAATGATGGTATTTGCGATGCTTGTGGAATGCCAATCCAGCAATGCATTAATTCCGGCCAAATTGACTGCAATATGGGAAATAACCCCAACGCCATCGGTCTTTTAGGTTCACAGCACATTCATGCTGATTGGAAAATATATATTAACGAAAAACAGTTTGACTGGACACCATTTGCTGATTTACATGCAAAACAGATGGCAGGAGATTCAAGTATTACTAATACGAGCGCATTCATACATATTCATCCAGCAAAAACTCCTGAAAAAGGTGGAGACGTACTTCATATGCACGCCAAAAAAGTTCCTTTGTGGTTATTTTTCAGAAGTTTAGGCATAACGCTTTCCCAAGATAGCCTGACAACCGCCGACGGACGAATATTGAAAAATGAAAATGGCAATACTCTCAAGTTTTATTTAAACGGGAAAAAAGTTGACGAATTGGGAGATTACATATTCCAAGATTTAGATAAACTTTTAATAAGCTATGGCCCGGCCAATGACCCAAATATACAAAAGCAAATAGATTCAGTCGCCAATTTCGCCAAAAATCATTAAAACTTTTTTAGCATTTACTCTAAATTCAATTTAGTCAGCTGTATTAAGAGAAACGAGAAATGGGGACAATCACCATTTTTATCTAAGAGAAATATTTTGTCGTAAAATGAAAAATGGTAAAATGATTTTATGATAGCCTACAAATGGTACTCGCAATTAATATTCATTGATCGAGTGAATAAAGAGAGACTAAGTTTTTGGAAATAAGACCATGGAAATTCCGCAAAAAGTTTTAAATAAATTTATGGTCCGCGAGGATTATTTGGAATGGATTAAAAATGAAACTTCTATTTTTGTGTATCTTGATTTGACGAATATATTCCATTGGCAGGATGAGCTGGGTTGGAAATTTAGGATTGAAGATATGATAGGGCAACTATTCACATTTCCAAACGTAAAAGAAGTAAAGGTATATTATGGAAAAAATGAGAGAGATTTAAAAAATTCGGAAGCTTTTCATAACAGGATTAAAAAGACGGGGGCTATTTTGCGCACAAAATCAATGAAATTTATTTCTAAAACAATTCAGGAGGGGATGTTTTTTCAGCGTAAAACGCTCACGCTATTTGACGGTGGCGTCAAAGGTAAAATCCATGAGTTAATAGACGAGCTGCAAAAGTCAGGCATTGCCATTAAAGAGCCGAAGTGTAATTTTGACGTGGAAATGACGATGGATATGCTGGACGATACGGATAAATTAACAGCAATTATGCTTTTTTCTGGCGATTCTGATATGTTCGCTCCGCTTGAGCGGCTGAAAGTAAAAGGGAAACATATTGGTGTAGTTGGTGTGCGCGGAAAAGTTGCTGGAGAATTACATCAAGTCAAAGATAAATATATTGATTTTGGCAAGTTTTACACTGGCAAAAGGGAATATATAAAAAGCGAAAATCCCGCTTTTGGCGGGCCC
>CAYIVT010000048.1:0-5581 GCA_964366955.1 uncultured Candidatus Saccharibacteria bacterium
GTTGTCTAACTTCATTTAAGACGCTGCGAATAAGAAGAATGCCAAAAACTAAAGTTAGGACAAAAACAATGATCCTTAAAATAAGCGTGGCCGTTGTTGGGGCCGTGGCTAGTTCAATTAAGCTGACTATTGCCAAGATGAATACCAAGAGTTCGGAAGATACCACTTTAATGTTTAGGAAATGATGTTTGTAAATCGCATAGGCAGTGAAAGCAATAAAAGGGAAAATAAACAGTGCCCCTAAGGGAATAAAAGTATAATTATGAAAAAAAGCAGGTAAAATAAAATTTAGAGAAATAATAGCCGTAAATGTCAATATGATTCCACTGAGTACAGTTTTTAACTGTGTTTCTTCTTCCTTCTTCGCTCGAATCACCTTCTCGATAAAGACGAAAATTCCTACTCCTACTAGATAAAAGGCCATAGCAGCAAATAAAGCCATTCCTGGACCGATAGTAACACTTGCCACCTGTCCAATTATCACTTTTCCTACAATCTGTTTAAAGACAAGAGGGGTCAGCGTAATCGCTGAGGTGATTATTACCAGAGGAGTGAGGATAAATTTATACCATTTTGGAAATTTTATTTCTTTATGCGGGAATACATACAGTAGCTGGAATAGTGAAAATGCAAACCAGATAGCACAGAACATTAAGAGTCGTAAAAATAGTAGAACTATTTCAGCTGAATTAGATTGATAATTTAAGTAATTAAAAATACTCCAGCAGGAGGCAGAGATAGCCATGTAAAGAAAGGACTTATTAGTAATACTTTTTTTATCACTTAAATAAATAACAAATCCTAAAATACAAATAGCCGCAATAGTAATACCTACTGACAATAAATCCCAGTTATTGAAAGATAGGTTTCCTATCAGTTCTGAAAGTTGTGCTAGCATTATGAATTAAGTGATAATAAATAAAAACCGCTGTTAGCGTAGAATTTTACTGGACCTTTCGCTTTGGCATAATCCTGAATCTCTTGTTTTGTGGAAAAACGAAAGTTAGAAAATAATTCTGCATTTAAAAAATGGGGATAATCCCAGCCAACCAGTGTTTGGAGAATAATTATTGGGATGTTTCGATAGCCGTCAAATTCGATAATATGCTTCGAAAGCAAGTGTAAAATTTGATCTAATTTTAAGTGCTCATCATTTTTTAAATGATGTTTGAATAAGGAATGATAAATTAAATCAAAATAATTTTGTGAAAAATGTGAAAGTAGTTCAAAAATATTATTACTACACAAGATCACTAAAATATTTTTTTGTGTTTTACTTCGTAGAAACTCCAACCGTTTTTTATCTAATAATTCCTCCTCAATAATCTCAATTTGGTCTTGTAGTTCCGATAAGTTATTTTTTGCAATCATTCTGGTGGTGTCTGATTTATCAATCGCAACAAAAGTAAATTTATGAGGTAATTTACTTTTTAGCAGTTTTTTAATAACTTGACGATCAGCCTCCATCCCCCCGGCACCTAAGTTGGCGATAACCAAATCCTTTTGCTGAGTAGAAGCAAACTGAAAGATAGAATTTACCAAGGGGTTAAGAAGACCGGGTTTATCTTTTTTCTGCATCTCGATGAGTTTCTTGTGCATTTTTATATCCCATTCTTCTACAGGGAAATCAGTTAACTCTAGCAATCTGCGTCTATCAAGTTTAAAACCTCTACTAAATAACCACTTTATATAACCGGGAATGGTTTTGATTGATTTTAGAAAGTTTATATTTTCTTCAATCGCATAAAGAGAATCCTTATATTTCTCATCCAGCTTAAATAATTCTAACTGGTGGAGGGCATCATTAATTTCTTGGATTCGATTTGACATAAATATTAAAAAATATTCACAATAATTTTAAATGCTAGAAGAAATAGGGAGAAATCTTATTATCAAATTCCTAATGGCCTCAACTACTTGTCGTAAGGCACTCACAAAATTTTACCCAATTATCTATCCGCATATCTTTAACATTCTACTATACATCAATAATTCCACCAACAATCCTTCCGCCTAAAAATTTTGAGTGAGGAGATATGTTAAAAGCACCTATCCTTAGAAAAAACAAGAGTAACAATTTTTCGATTATCCCAGTCGGCAAACTGACAGGAATTTGCTAAAAAATTAATATCTTCCTTATTATTTCTTGAAATTACATATAAACAAATATTTTTAATATTTTTAAGGACACTAAACCAATTTTCTACCCTTTTTATATAAGATGTTTGGTAGTAGGATTTTTCATTCGGATGATTTTGCTCTAAATGCCGGGCGTCTTGAAATGTTTCTAATTCGTCGATAATAATCAAATCTGTTTTTGATTTTACGCCGGCTATTTCTTCCGCGTTTTTAAAATATTGTACGGATACCCCCATTTTGTCTAAATAAGGAATTAAAATGTGTTCTATAAACCAAGTTTTACCAGAGTTGGTTTGACCAATCAAAAACATACTCATCCCTTCTCGGGTATTTTTGTAGATAATTTCTTCTAATTTATCCATATGATTACTAAAATAATATCACAATGTAGATAAAAATAGGAGGATCGATTGATCCTCCTAAATTAAAACAAGCAAACATTCAAGCCAGTCTGCCGGGTGTCATCTATTACGGCATGGTACTGTTTTGGCAACTTTGCAAATGGCGCCAGCTTTGGAGTGCTTGGTAAAGCAACTCCTTCGACCCGGATTTATCGAGATCCGGATCCGTGAGTAATTACCCTGTTTCATACTTTCTCTCCTTGAGGTTGGTGGGTGTGATAAAAGTAAGCTACATCACATTTATGCTGAGATGGCTTACGATAATCACTGTTTTCAATAAGAGCAGTCCCAATGCAACTGTCACATTTTTTTATCAACGGACAAGTCTGACATTTGGCAATCTCCCTTAATTTAAAAGAACTTAAAACCTCCTTTCTCTTGAGAAGAATTCTTGACAGCGATTCTTTTTGGAGATCACCGACAGGAACTCTGAAATCTAGACACGGAAATACTGTTCCGGATGGGTCAATAGCAATTTGATCCCGGCCAGCATAGCATGGCGATTCGTCCATTTCTATGTTGGGACGGTATTCTTTTTGTACTATAAACGCCCCGATACTTTCTAGAAACGGAGCTAATTTCTCTTCCATCTCACGAGATGAAAGCCTCAGCTCCATCCCCTTTTTACTTCCGGACCGACACGGGGTCAAATATGGACTGTAAAATACCTCTTCGACTCCTGTTTCTTGAAGGCGGTCGTGGTACTCTTGCAGGTGGTCAATGTTGTGTTTCCCTACCAGCACAGCCACAGTAACAGGCAAACCCAAATAGACAAGGCGCTTTAGATTTTTAGATAGCCGGGAATAATCGTAATGGGAGTTTGTCCACGACGATTTTCCAGTTTTAATTTCATAAACAGAAATCTGAAGATCAAACAGGTCCAGCTTCGCTAACTCGTCCATAAGTTTTGGCGTGAAAAGCGTCCCATTTGTTTTCACCTCTAAGACAAGACCGTTGTCGGCAAACATTCTCATTATTTCCACAGCATCTTTCCGAAGGAATACTTCTCCTCCAGTAAACAAAGTAAAAATGATACCCGCTTGCTTAAGTTGACGGGCTAAGTCTTCTAGCTTGGCCTTGTTTAAACCTTTTTGTGAAAAGTTATCCAAGTAACACCAATAGCAATGTTGATTACAGAGATAGGTGAACTCAATGTTAGCACTGATTACTTGCCAGTTTTTTACCGCGTAATTAGAAAGTTCCTCCAGCGCTGATTTTTGACTGTGTCGATGACTTTTTGCTTGAAGAAAATCGCCAGCATCAGAAGCTAAAAACGATTCAATAACCTCCCTCATCGTTTCAAAGTCATCGAGGATATCCTGCTTTGTCTCCGAGCTAAATTCGCTCAAAAACTTAGCTGGAAGCGACTGCTTTCGATCTCTCAGCAACTTTTCTGCAAAAGGAGCTAGCTGGCCCTCAAAAAACAGGGATTTATGACTTTTCCTGTCGAAAAAAAATGATGCTTCTCTGAAGTTCCTAGTGATTAAGCTTTTCATTTTTCAGCCCCAAAAAGAGATAGGTGTTTGTGAAAGAACAAACAGCTAATCTATTTATATCACTTCCTTAGAAAATTGCAAGGGTACTGTACATTTTTCAAGGGTTGGTGACACTTTTTCCCTAATACCCAAAATTTTCTGCCTGTCCCGTAGAGAGCTGTGCTCTCCTTTGGGGCTCGGCTTCCAGACTGATCATATCGCAATTTTAGTCAAAATAATAATAGGTTTTTAGACCAGAGCATTCTTAGGTAAGAATTCTAATAAATACTTTTTTACCAATCTTCAAAGAAATCGGCTCGAAAATTTTGATTTCTGAATCATTAATTTTTCTATAATCGGAAGGAGTCCAGTCAAATTAAGAGCATTGGTATTAGATAGTGATTAAGATCATAACGAGCAGAAATAGCAGAGGGTGGTTCGTTTTGGTGGCCAAGACGAAACATCATGGCAATTGGTTGATTTTGAATGTTGCTTACTTCTTGAATTTCTTTGTATGACTGACTGGCAATCTTTTTTTCCTCCTGATTTAGAAGACTATCGTTGGGATCTATTAAAACTCGATGGGCAAAAAATAATAGTCCGGCTAATGGTTGTAAAGATAGACCAAGTTGCGTAGCTGTTAGCCACACACGGGCCAAAACACGGCCAATTTGTATGTAGGATAGTTTATCATAATTTACAGCAGTAATTAAACCAATAGCCCCGCAGTGTGAAAAAGTGGCTGTATTGGTAGCAGCAATTTTCTTGTTTACACCCAGAAAGCTTAATATTTTGGCAATCGGCCAATGAGAAATCAGACGCATGGCTTTTTCTTCAGGCGGTTTTAGTTCTAGAGTTTTGATGAAGAATCCGTCCGGATGTTCGGTCGCTTCTTTTTCTGTCCAGCGTAGAATTTTGAAAAAATGATAGTGAGTTTTTTTGTTTCGAAAAAGAAGAATCTCATTCGCGCTGGCCGCTTTCACTAGAGACTTAATTTTAACCTCGTCGGTAATGAGTTTAAAGCTACTATCTCCTGCTGACATTAGTGTTCTTATTTCTTCAGGGCTCAATGAGTCTGTCTTGAATGGTTTACGGTTAGTACCCCGAAGGCTAAGAAACGGACTAAGACTATCTGGTGTAATATCTTGATCTTTTATGAGTGTAATTCGAGCAATAAAATTTTGATCTTCAACGGAAGGAAACAAAATAACCTCACTCCTATACCCTAGAGTCGAGGCTTTAATTATTATGGACTCAATCACTGTACCGTGAGACACCATTGACCCTAGCTGGCGAAAATTATAAGGAGTATCGTCTGCTTCAGGCTGGTTAAAAAGTTCAATTACGTTTTCTTTTACACGAAATCTCCACGGTTGACAGTTGTCGCCAGATGGCGCACGTATGGCTGTTTCTAAAATCTGCTTTAAATCTTCTTCTGGCATGTCTAAAGTATAGCAAAATTCAGCGAAAAATAATCATTGATATCAACACCCCAAACTTTATAATGTTCTTTCATATTTTTAATATTAAAATGGATTTTTTAACTCGTAAGATCTAATTAACTAC
>CAYIVT010000049.1:0-5359 GCA_964366955.1 uncultured Candidatus Saccharibacteria bacterium
CCAGCGTTCGTCCTGGACCAGGATCAAATCCTCTAAATAAAAACTGCGAATTGAAAGAAATGATTACGGACACAAGAATAATTAAATTCGTATATTCGTAAAAAATTCGTATTCGTAGTTTGTTGAATAAACTTGGGACAACTAAAAAACTTTTGTATTGATTCCTGTCTTGAACTTATAACTTATTGTTGCTTTTAGATTATCAAAGTACTTTCAATGTATATTGAATTATATTATAAAGCTATGACGAGTGTCAATAGTTAATATACCGAGCTCTCTCTGTGTCATGCTCTTCAAAGGTTTTACTAAAAATAGTCTTACCAGTGCGCGGATCTGTTAAGTAATAGAGATAGTCACTTGATAGTGGATTTTGAGCCGCCAAAATACTTTCTAACCCAGGATTGCTAATAGGCGTTGGCGGTAAGCCACGGTGAATATAGGTATTATAAGGCGAATCAATCGCAAAATCATCACGAGTTAATTTATTATTTTTGCAAGCAATTAAAACTCCGCGACACTTTGCGTAAAGCACTGTTGCATCTATTTGAAGGCCCATGCCAATCCGCAATCTTCTTGCAATAATTCCAGAAATCAATTCGCGATCGCGTTGATTGTCTGGCGCTTCTTTTTCAATGAGCGACGCAATAATTAATTTATCATAGGAGGATCCTACTTTAGAGGAAAAATTATCTAACATTTTTCTAAGCGCTATTTCTGGATCTGTAGAGCGCGTAAATTTATAAGTATCTGGAAATAAAAATCCTTCTAAGCTCTTTGCTTTTTTTAAAAATACGTAATCTTTTTTAAGCACAGAAATCGGAAAATTTTTCAAAGCGCCTGATGGCGTAATTCCTGCTGCAAAAAATTGTAAATCTATATCTCCAAGCGTAGCCCCTTCAATAATTTTCATTTTAATATCTTCTGGACCACGAATTAATTTTTCTAAAATCTTCACCGCACTATCTGATCCTCTTAATAAATAATATCCTGGCTTAACTAAATGAGCGCTGCCAGAAATCAAACTGTACATCTTGAATACAAAAGCTGAACGAATTAATTTTTCTTTTTCTAAAAAATCAGCAACCCCAGAAAATCCAACTCCTTGATCAATTGATACTTCTTTACTTGAAAAATCACTTTGAGAAATTGGTCTCAAAAAATAGGTTATACCACTCACTATAGTAGCAACCACTAAAACACAGAAAATAACTAAAATCTTTTTGAAATGCATAAATTAAAAGTTAGATCTTAAAGCAATGCTTTCTATGATACCAATTAACAAAAAACTCATAATCAAATTAGAGCCGCCATAGCTTAAAAAATTAAATGGCACTCCCACTACTGGCAATAAGCCCAAGCTAGAACCAATATTAAAAGTAAAGTGCAGCATGAACACAATCATTGTTCCTAAACATACTAATTTACCAAAATTATCGGGCATTGCAATGCCAATAAAAGCAATACGAAACATCATGGCCATGAAAGAACCTAAAACTAACAAGCCGCCCACTAAGCCCCACTCCTCAACAATGGCAGAAAAAATAAAGTCCGTCTGCGCCTCTGGTAAAAATTTTAATTGTACTTGTGTGCCTTGTCCAAAACCCTTACCAAAAAATCCGCCAGATCCAATAGCAATTTTAGATTGTATAGTATTGTAATTGATACCCAATGGATCTCTGTCAGGATAAAAAAGAGCCTCAATGCGCTCTTTTTGATAAGGCTTTAGAAAATTACCCCATGCCCAAAAGGAAAAAAATAATGCGAGTGCCAACCCTATCGCAATATGCTGCGGCCGCAATCCAGAAAAAAATAAAAAACCAATAAACAACCCTATCAAAATAAGGCCAGAACCTAAATCTGGCTGCTTTAATATTAAAATAAGAAGCGCGCTTAAGTATGCTAGCGGTATTAAAATGTTCTTAGCGTAAGCTATAGCTAAATGTCTTTTAGCAAAAAAATATGCCAATGTTATAACTAAAACCAGCTTAGCGAATTCAGAAGTTTGAAATTGAATTGGTCCTATAACAATCCAACTTTTTGTATGTCTGATAGTTGGAGCAAAAAGTAAAGTTAAAAGTAAAAGCAAAACTGCTAAAAAATATATGCCCATAACAAAAAAGCGCTGCTTAAAAATTGGGCGCACATCAAAAAACGCAGCTGCTACAATAATTAACCAACCTAATATAAAAGAAATTAGCTGTTGCACCAAAAGATTGCTAGCTACGCTAGCAATGGTCACCAGGCTGATAAAAGACAAAATACCTATAGGTAAAAGCAGGGCAATGTCTAGTTTTTTTAGATAAGTGATCATGAAATAACACGTCCTGCATGCCAGAAATATCTTTTTAGAGACCGTTTCGCCCTCGAGCCTCCGGCTCTAACGAGGGCTGCACTACGCTTTTAGTCTCTAAAAAAATATTTCTGGCATGCAGGTTAAATAACTTTTATTTCCTTGCTTCAACAAATAATCTAATGTTAGAAACACTAAACTTATCATTCATAGAAACTGGAATAAACACTTTAAAATGCTTGAGCGCCAAAGGCGACATGCTGCCTAAAGATGTTTTTGATGCGTTCACAAAAAAACCGCTGTCAGAAACTAAAAGAGCGCTAATAATGACATCTCCTAAAGTATATAAATTACTGTTTGTAAAATCACTATCTATAACTAATCTTTCTTTCTCTAGTTTAATGGAAATATTTTTAATTTCCACATCAGGCTTAGAAAAACTGTCTTTCAATTCCCACTCTACTGAATTTACCAACAATTCCGATCTTGCTATTTGCGAAAAAGAAACCTCTAAAGCCGGTAGAACAAAACTAGCGGTATCTGCGGCGTAAACAAATTTAATGCCATCATAATTAAAAATTTTTTCGCCTTTAATATCATACAAATTAAGCTGAAAATTAAAACTTCTAGCCGCATAATCTTGATTAATATTCTGAATCTGAATAAAAGCAGTGGTTAAGCCTTCGGCATTAAAAAATTTAATTGGTAAAACTTTTAATTCGGTCAAGTTCTTGATGGCACAAATAACGCAAGAGCCACCACAATCAACTTCTGTTTCGTTTTGATTTTTTAGGTTGTCAAAACAACTAACTGTTGATTGTTTCCAAATAAAATAGCCTCCAAATATAACACTTACGAATACTGCCCAGTACATAAGACCATAAATAAGTTGTTTGACAATCCTGGAAGACATATTGCCTATAATTATACCCGCTTGCCATATATTAATAAAGGTGTAATATTTTCTATAAGTGTGTACTTTAACAATTTTGAAAATAACATGGCTACTTAAAGGAGAAGGCCATGGGTACTATGCAGAAAGTGGTTTTTGTTTTGGTGTGCATTTTCACTGCAAATTTAATTTACGCCCAAGAATTGGTTCCGGGGTCTAAGTTAACCACTAAAGAACTTTATGAAAAAAATAAATTCGGCGTAGCCACCGTCTATACCATTATCACGATAGAAACCAGTGCGGAGCAAATGCGCCCATTTGCAAACCCAATCATATCAACTGAAACTTTACCAGAAAATTTCGAAATTGCAGTCCCTTCTCGTTCAAATAAAAATCTAAAATTCACCTTACTAATCAATAAAGTATCTGGCTCTAATCGACAACTAACATTCAGTGGATCTGGTTGGTTCGCCGACAAAGAAGGAACTTTAGTTACCGACTTGCATGTTGTTAAGGAAGAGAATGACTTAATAGAAACTTTATTTGGCACTATCAAAGTAAAAGCATATTCTTATAGCATCCGCCTACTTGATAAACGAATAGTTAATAGCTTAAATCCAAGACTGCGAAGTTATAAAGCCGAATTTTTAGGTGGAGATGCGAATCGCGATACTGCTGTTATGCGAATAGTTGATATAGACAGTAAAGATTATGAATCTTTAAGAATTGGGGACTCTCTTCAAGTGAACACGGCAGATGATATTTTTGCTCTAGGTGCCCCCCATGGGCTATACGATTCTTTCAGTTGCCCTGGAGTTGTAAGCAAAACTCATCGTCTAGTAGATGTATGGTTTATCGAAGACTTCATTCAAGTTACCCTTCCAACTCATCCGGGTAACTCTGGCTCTCCTGTGTTTAACAACAAGGGTGAAGTAATCGGAATGATTGATTTAGGAATGAGTAATAGCGACAGCTTAGGTTTCGCCATTCCAACTCATTTGATTGATATCAAAAGATTAAAATCTCTAAAAGGCGCTGTAATTAAAAAGCTCAACTGGGGAGCTGATGTGCTATTAGAAAATTTTGTTTTCACTGGCACTCCAGAAAATTTAGACATTTCTGATCTCAATGTAATAAGTGAAAAAACTGGTTTACCTAAAGATAAAACTCTACATGCTATTGCTAGAATTACTGATACCCATTGGGCTATTTTAACTGAAGTAAAAGAAGGTTCTATTGCTGAAAAAGCAGGGTTTAAAAAAGGTGATGTTATCACCAAAGTCATTAGAAAGATAGATGTAACCAAAGAAATCTTTACTGGCATGGAATTGCGCATCGCAATCGCAGACATCCCCGCAGATGAAGAATTCGAAATGGCATACGAAAGAGTTGATTCAGAAGGAAGAATCAATAATCATACAACTAAAATAAAATTGCCATAAAAAACAAAAGCACCCGATCAAATGATCGCGGTGCTTTTTAAAAATAAAAAAATAACCCTTTTGATTGCTGGCATATCCTACTTTCCCTGTCCCTCGAGGGGACTAGTATCATCGGATACAAACGCTTTTACTTCCCTGCCTGCCGGCAGGCAGGTCTGTTCGAAGTTTTGCGCTAACATAATCCACTACCAACCAAAAACAGCCTTTTTGAATACTGGCATATCCTACTTTCCCTGTCCCTCGAGGGGACTAGTATCATCGGATACAAACGCTTTTACTTCTCTGTTCGGAATGGGAAGAGGTAGGCCACGTTTGAATAAAATACCAGTATACAAAAAAGCTGTTTTTACATTTGTTAATTTCTTCCCCCGCACCTTTTGTGGATCGGCAATGCATTTTGCATCTATCAATCCACAAAAGGTGCGGGGTTCAGTACTTTAATGATCGGTCTTAAGTTTTTTAGCATTTTTTATGCAGCACCTCACATTTTTGTGGGGTGCTTACGACCTATTAGTATCACTCGGCTAAACACCTTACGGTGCGTACACCTGTGACCTATCAACCTAGTAGTCTTCTAGGGGTCGCTCTCAACTTGCGTTGAAATAACGTTTTATCTTGGGCTAGGCTTCGCGCTTATATGCTTTCAGCGCTTATCCCTTCCGAACATAGCTACCCAGCGATTCAGTTGGTACCAAAGCTGGTAGACCAGAGGTTCGTTCAATCCGGTCCTCTCGT
>CAYIVT010000050.1:0-5183 GCA_964366955.1 uncultured Candidatus Saccharibacteria bacterium
AGAACCAATTGTAAAAAATCATAAAGATTTAACATGAATTTACCACATAAATTATTTAGTATGGATTTTATGGGTAGGCCTCTAACTTTAGAAGTCTCCCAACTAGGTGAGCAAGCTAACGCCGCAGTAGTTGGCCGTTATGGCGAAACAGTAGTTTTAGCTACAGTAGTAATGGAGAAAGTTGATCGTCCGATAGATTATTTGCCTTTAATGGTTGATTATGAGCAGAAATTTTATTCTGTTGGCAAAATTTTAGGTGGTAGATTTATGAAGCGTGAAGGCAGAGCTTCTGACGGAGCTGTGCTTTTGGGCAGATTAATCGATCGTACCATTCGCCCTCTTTTTGATGCTCGCATGCGCCGCGATATTCAAGTTGTTGTTACAGTTCTTTCTTATGATGGAGAAAATGCTCACGAATTTATAGGGTTAGTCGCCGCTTCAGCTGCTTTAGCGATATCTGATATTCCATGGGCTGGTCCAGTAGCTGGAGTTTCTGTTTCAAAAATAGATGGACAATTAGTAGTTAATCCAACAAACAGTGCCTTGGATAAGGGCGATTTTGATGGTTTCGTGGCTGGAACAGCAGATCACATTAATATGATAGAACTTGAAGCTAAAGAAAGTTCCGAGAAAGACATAGTAGATTCTTTTGCGAGTGCGTTAAAAGAAATAGCGCGTTTAGTAGCTTTTCAAAAAGATATTGTTTCGCAAATTGGAAAAACAAAACAAGTTGTTAATTTGGCAGAGCCGAGCGCAGAAATGAAAAGAAAAATCAAATCTTTTGTTACGGATAAATTAGATGCTGCTATTTATGTTAAAGATAAAGTGGAACGACAAAATAATTTAGATAAAATCAAAGCAGATTTAAAAAATCTTTTGAAAGAAGGCGGAGCAACAGATGCAGAATTAATGTCTGCTGACCATATGCTTGAAACAGAAATTGACGACGTTGTGCATAAAAATATTTTGAAATCTAATCGTCGCCCAGATGGTCGCCGCTTAGATGAAGTTCGTTCTCTTTATGCCGAAACACATCTTTTTGAACGTTTGCACGGCTCTGCTTTGTTCATTCGCGGCAACACCCAAGCACTAGCTGTTGTTACATTAGATTCTCCAGATGCAGGTCAACTTGTTGAGTCTGTAGATTTTTCTGGCACTAAAAATTTCTTATTACATTACAATTTCCCCCCATATTCCGTTGGAGAAGTTGGTTCTTTTAGGGGGCCGGGTAGGCGTGAAATTGGCCATGGCGCTTTAGCGGAAAAAGCTTTAAAAAATTTAATTCCTAGCCGCGAACAATTTCCATATACTATTCGCGTGGTTTCCGAAATTTTATCTTCTAATGGGTCTTCTTCTATGGCGACTGTTTGCGCGGGGTCAATGGCCTTAATGGACGCTGGAGTGCCTATAAAAAGGCCAGCAGCTGGAATTGCAATGGGTTTAATGAGCGATGATAAAGATAATTATAAAATTTTAACTGATATCCAAGGGCCAGAAGATCATTATGGTGATATGGATTTTAAGGTTGCAGGCACTGAAAAAGGAGTAACTGCTGTGCAGTTAGATGTTAAAATACGCGGTTTGAATATGAAAATGGTAGAAGAAACTATTGCTCAAGCAGGACTCGCTAGAAAAGAAATTTTAGGAGTGATCACTAAGGCAATCGCCTTCCCTAAAAAAGAATTATCTAAATATGCGCCGACAATTTTGAGTACAATGATTAATCCAGAAAAAATTGGATTAGTAGTGGGCCCTGGTGGTAAAACCATTAACGCAATTATCGCAAGAACTGGAGCGAGCGATATAAACATTGAACAAACTGGGCAAATTTTAGTAACTGCCGGAACTCGCGAGGCAGCAGAAGCAGCAATGAAAGAGGTTGAATCAATAGTTAAAGAATATAAAGTAGGAGATGTTGTTCAGGGTGAAGTTATTAAAATTTTAGACTTCGGCGCGATCGTTGATTTAGGTGGAGGCAACGACGGCATGGTGCATGTTTCAGAACTTAAAGATGGCTATGTTAAAAAAGTTGATGATGTAGTTAAGTTGGGCGATCTAGTTATTGCTAAAGTTGTACGCGTGGAAGAGGGCAGGATCGGTCTTTCGCTTAAAGGAATTCCGCAGATAAAATAGGTGAGCTTGACTTATTTTTGTTTATCATATATATTATATGAGGTTAGTTGAACTTTAGAATATGTTGATTTTTGAAGGAGGAGAGATTTTTGCGGTGGTGAGTCGGTAGTTTTTCCAGTTTTCGGAGGCGAAGTTTATGGGTGATCGTATATTCTTGACTCTTGAAGATTTGAAAGAAAGTGATTATGCAAACATTCAAGAATCTTCTCATAATCTTATGAACATGCCGACCGTTCTTCGTGTCGATGGATATTGTCATGGTTTAATGAAAATTCTTGGTTCTCAGCTCAATGGCGTATATCTTCCCATGCATATTCAGAAAAAGTCTTTTGAGTATGCTCATGCGCTTGTTAAAGTCCTATGCCTTGATGAACTGCGAAAAACGGGCTCTGGTTGGTATACTTTGAATTGTGATGTTATTTGTGAGGCAATTTTTGGCGTTAGCACACCCGTATCAGTGGAAGTCCGTTATAATGTTGTTACCCAAAGAGGATTCATGACAATTTAGCAGATTTTTGCCCCGATAGAAGCGCAACTTTAGTTGCGAATCTGTCGGGGCAGTTTTTATTTTGGTATATTTTCTTCTAGTTCTTCTTTTTCTTCAACTGCAGTATCTTGCTCCTCATTCGCATTATTGCCTTTTTGATTCGCGCTATTTGCGATTACTCCCGTAGGGTTTTCCCACGATGCATATTTGCAAGTTGGATATTTAGAACAACCCCAGAAAATTTTGCCTCTAGCACGACCACGCGTAACTTTGCGTTCAACAATTTCTCCATCACTACAATCTGGGCATTTTAATCCAGTAGATTTTGGCGCTTCTTTTGGGAGTTGTTTGGTATTTTTACATTCTGGAAAACCAGTGCAAGCGATAAACTTGCCAAAACGGCCATATTTGATAACCATCGGTTTCCCACATTTATCACAAATAATATCAGTTGGCTCATCGGTAACCTCTTTTTTAACATCAACATATTTTTCTTCTAGTTTTTTGGCAAAAGGTAAATAAAATCCTCCAATTAAATCTTGCCAGCGCTCATTGCCATTTGCCACCTCATCTAAGCTTGTTTCCATTTTGGCAGTAAAATCTATATCAACAATTTCATTAAAATTTTCAGTTAAAACTTTGTTAACCATTTCTCCAATTTCAGTGGGTGTAAACTTTCCAGCCTCTTTTTTAACATAATTTCTAATTTGAATAACGGAAATAGTAGGCGCATAAGTAGAGGGGCGGCCAATGCCGAATGACTCTAGAGTTTTAATAAGGCTAGCTTCGGTGAAGCGAGCAGGAGGCTCAGTGAAGTGTTGCAGTGGTAAAATTTCATCCGCAGAAAGAGCAGCTTTTTCTTCTAAGTTTGGCAGTTCTTTTTCCTGAAATTTTTGGGGCCAAACTTTTAAAAATCCATCAAAGCGTAAAATAGTTCCATTTGCTCTAAGTGTATATTGTTTTGATTTTTGTCCACTTGGATTAGTAGCAATCACATCTATGGCTGTCCCATCAAAAAGTGCTTGCGGCATTTGTGAGCCTAGAAATCTTTGCCAAATTAATCTATAGACTTTACGTTCTGGTTCGCCATCCACGGAAATATCTTCCGGAAGCGCATTGATATCGGTTGGGCGAATAGCTTCATGAGCTTCTTGAGCTACGCGTGATTTAGTATGAAAAACTCTAGGAGCATCGCTTGCATATTCCCCCCCATATTCTTTTTCTAGAAATTTTTTAGCAGCAGTTAAAGATTCTTGCGAAAGATTTAGTGAATCAGTGCGCATATAGGTTATTAAACCCAGCTCATAAAGTCGTTGCGCGAGTAGCATAGTTTTTTTAGAAGAATAACCCAGTCGTTTAGCGGCTTCTTGTTGAAGTGTGCTAGTGATAAAAGGGGTTGGAGGATTCTTCTTTAGGCTTGTTTTGGTGATTTTATATATTTCTAGGCTACTAGACAAAAGATCAGCCGTGATAATTTTAGCTTCAGTTTCATTTGGAATATCAAACTTTTCTAGAGAGTGATCTCCTATGTGGGTTAAGCTAGTTTCTAATTGCCCCTTAGAAGTTTTTAATTTGGCTTCTATGGTCCAATATTCTTGTGGCTTAAAAGCACGAATTTCATTTTCACGTTCTACTATCAATTTTAAAGTAACAGATTGCACGCGCCCAGCAGAAAGTCCCTTCATGATTTTTTTCCACAAAAAAGGAGAAAGTTTATAGCCGACAAGCCTATCCAAAACTCGGCGCGCCTGTTGAGCATTTATAAGATTTTGATCTAAAGTGCGAGGATTTTTAAGGGCATTTTCTATGGCATCTTTAGTGATTTCATGAAAGACTATTCTTTTAGCAGTTTTTTCGTCTAGCCCTAGGGCAGTGGCTAAATGCCAAGCAATTGCTTCCCCTTCGCGGTCTTCATCAGTTGCGAGAATTACTTCGTCACTTTTTTTTGTAATAGCTTTTAAATTTTTTAAAACTGGTTTGGCTTTTAGTGGAACAATATAATGTGGTTCAAAATCATTCTCTGTGTCTATGCCGAGTTTACTTTTTGGAAGATCTCTAATATGGCCATAAGAAGATTCTATGGCATAATCTTTTCCTAAAAATTTAGAAATTGTTTTTGCTTTTGTTGGGGACTCAACGATTACGAGTTTCATTTTATATATTATATCTTATTATTAAGCAATCTCATAAAATCCGAAGTTCTCTTTGATAATATTTTTCATACTTAAAAAAGTTAGAGTACTACTAACGACATAAGGTTCTAGTTTACAATTTTCAATAATTTTGTCAATAGGAACGGGTTCACCAGCTAACTTTACAATATCGTATATTTTCTTTTCTTCATTATTAAGATTGTTGATATTTTTTTCTAAATTAGATTTTAAGTTATTAACAGTAAGCCCTAGATCGCTAAGAATGTCAGATGGTTCTGTGACCAGACTAGCTCCTGATTTAATTAAATCATGGGAGCCTTTATAGTTCGGGTGATTGCTTGGGCCAGGGAGTACATAAACATTTCTATTTTGCTCTATGGAGATCGGAAGAGCACACGTCTGAACTCCAG
>CAYIVT010000051.1:0-5119 GCA_964366955.1 uncultured Candidatus Saccharibacteria bacterium
CAATAAATAAAATGGTAGAAATAAGAAAAAAAGACGGAGAATCAGCTAGTTCCATGATTTATCGCTTTACTAAAAAAATGCAGCAAAGCGGTATTTTACGTGAAGCTAAAAAGCGCCGATTCTACGCCAGAACAGAAAGTAAATTAAAGAAAAAAATTTCAGCTTTATATAAAGCTGATAAAAAAGTTGAAATGGTTCGTCAAAAAAAGTTAGGGATAGTCTAACTATTATGATGATAGAAAAAATTAAGGCAGATTTGAAAGAAGCTATGAAGTTAAAAGACGCTCTTAAGATGAGTGTTTTGCGCATGGTATTGTCTGTAGCAAATAGTAAAAACATTGAATTAAGCGATACAGATGTTTTAGAAATTATAAGTAAAGAGGCTAAAAAAAGAAAAGAAGCAATATCTTTATTTTTGGAAGGCGGCCGGGAAGATTTAGCTAGTAAAGAAGAAGCAGAGTTGAAAATTATTGGCGCTTATTTGCCAGAGCAAATGAGCGAATCCGAAATTAAAAAAGTAATTGCAAGAATTATTTTAGGGACGCCATCTAAAGAGTTCGGATTAGTTATGAAAGAAGTTATGAAAGAATTAAAAGGCAAAGCGGATGCGTCGCTTATTACTAAAATTTTGAAAGAAGAATTAAAATAGTTTTTATTTCGGTACTATGAAAATAGATATATCTGGCAGTTTGGTTACTATAAAACTTCGGCAACGTGTTGCCGAAGTTTTGCGTATTGCAGCAGATTTTGTTTCCCTCGAAGGAAGATCCTCTTTTAGAGAAAAAGATTTTTTTGTAGAAGTGAATTTAGTTGGTGATGATGAGATGCTTAAAAATGTTCTGTCTTATGAAGCCCCTAAAAATTTTTTATTGGGAAATATAAAAGAGAAATTTTTAGGGGAGATATATTTAAATCCAAAGTATATTAAAATTCATAAAGAAAATTTTGATTTAATGGTTGTGCACGGCTTTCTTCATTTGTTAGGCTATGTACACGAGAAAGAAAATGATAGAATAAAGATGGAATTAATTGAGGAAAAAATATGCGCGTTGCTCTTGGATTAGATGTTGGTTCATCTAGTATTAAAGCTATAATAGGAGAGATTAATAAAGATGGGAGCGTAACTCTTCATCGTGTTTTAAAGTTTGCCTCTGATGGAATTAGAAAAGGGACGATAGACGATGTTGCTACTGTAACTCGCAATTTAAGCGCTGTGTTTGGAGAGGTTAAAGCATTTTCTAAAGACGCTGTTAAAAATATTTATGTTTCTTTAGGAAGTCCCAATGTTCATCTTCAGTCTTCTCGCGGTATCGTGGCGGTGTCTAGAGCAGATTTAGAAATTTATCCAGACGACGTTTCGCGCGCGCGTGAAGCTGCGGAATCTATTAGGTTGCCCGCTAATAGAATGATAATTCATTCGCTTACTGATGAGTTTGCTATTGATGATATTTCCAATATTAAAGATCCTATTGGTATGATCGGCAATCGTTTAGAAGCTAAGAGTTTAATTATTGATGCTTTTGCGCCAGCAGTCCGTATTTTAATGAGAGCAATAGAGGTTGCTGGCGGAGGTTTATCTGGCATGATTTTTAATCCAATTGCTTCAGCTCGTTCAGTGCTTACTAAAAATCAAAAAGATTTAGGAGTGATGGCTTTAGATATTGGCGCTCACACAACTAGTTGCGCTGTGTATCAAGAGGGTAAGTTAATGCATACATCAAGTTTACATTTAGGTTCTAGCCACATCACTAATGATTTAGCTATTGGTTTAAAAACTTCTATTGGAGCTGCTGAAAATATTAAATTTTCTTTTGGATCAGCTTTAGCTAAAGACGTGCCACTACGCGAAAGCGTAGAGTTAGTTAAATTTGATGCTAATGCTCGTGGAGCTGCATCGCGCAGGTTTATCGCCGAGATTATAGAAGTGCGGCTTGCAGAAATTTTTGAATTTATTAATAATGACCTCAAAGCCATTTCAAGAGCTGGTCAGTTGCCGGCAGGAGTAGTTTTAACTGGTGGTGGTGCTAAGCTGCCTGGATTAACAGATTTAGTTATTCAAGAATTAAGATTGCCAGCTCGCATCGGGATTCCTGATGTTTCTATGTATAAGTTGGCATCAGCGGACTTATCAGAAATTTTGGAAGATCCAGAATATGCTTGCGCGATAGGTTTAATTTCTTGGGGCACTGAAAAAATGTTGACTAGTAAAAAAGTTAGTTTAAATGTTACTGATTGGGCAAAATCGCTAGTGGATTATTTTATGCCTTAGTGTACTATAAAAGTAATCTTATGAAGAAAAAAGTTCAAAAAATTAAAAAAGTTAATAATGGTGGCGGGGGAGGCGATGTTAAGCCTAGCTATGCCGCCAATATTAAAGTAGTAGGAATTGGCGGAGGAGGTTGTTCTGCTATTTCACGCATGAAAGAAAGCGGTGATTTACGCGGAATAGAATTTGTGGCTATAAATACTGACGCTCAAGATTTGGATTTTTGCAGTGTGCGCAAACGTCTCTATGTTGGTAAAAACTTAACTAAAGGTTTGGGCACTGGAATGAATCCAGAGTTGGGTCGTCAAGCGGCAGAAGAAAATCGTTCTGAAATAGTTGAATCATTAAAGGGAGCTGATTTAATATTTTTAGCCGCTGGACTGGGTGGTGGCACTGGCTCTGGAGCTTCTCCTGTTATTGCAGAAGCAGCTAGAGAAATAGGCGCTTTAACTATTGCCGTAGTCACTAAGCCATTTGCATTTGAAGGTGCGCAGCGCAGCAGAATTGCAGCTGAAGCTCTAACTAAATTAAAAGAAAAAGTAGATGCTTATATTGTTGTTCCAAATGACAGAGTTTTTAATATTATCAGTAAAGATACCCCAATTCTTAAAGCTTTTCATATTATTGACGATGTTTTAAAGTCAGCTGTTTCTGGCATAGCAGAATTAGTTGCCCAGCATGGTAATGTTAATGTTGACTTTGCTGACGTTAAGGCAATCATGCAAAATACTGGCACGGCTGTTGTAGCAGTTGGTTTAGCTTCTGGCCAAGAAAGAGCAGTGAATGCGGTGAACGCTGCCATCAATTCTCCATTACTTGAAACTTCTATAGAGGGTGCTAAAGGGGTTTTATTTGGAGTTTCTGGTGGGCGAGATTTAAAAATGAACGAAATTAATGAGATAGCTAAAGTGATTGGAGCTTCAATAGATCCATCAGCTCGCATTATTTTTGGCGCTTATCACGATAAAAGAGTTAAGCAAGGCTCGATTAAAGTCACTTTAATTGCAACTAATTTTAGCGGCTCGACTACTGCTAAAACAGAAAACACCAATGCTTCATTATTTAATACTACAAGCACAACTTCATCAGAGTTTAAACCAGCACACGCAACACCTTTAGTTTTGCCAGTAGTGGCTAATTCAGCAATTTTATCAAAAGAATTAAAAGAAGAATCTAAAAAAGAAAAAGAAATAGATAAAAATTTAGCTTTAAAGAAAAAAGCTGCTGATGTTTGGGATATCCCAACATTTCTGCGAAGAAATAGAAGAGATTAAAAAAATAGTTTGTCAGCCGCGCCAAAAAATGGCGCGGTTTTAGTTTTCCACAGTTGTTTCAAAAAAATAAAGAGTATAATTAAATTACTTATTAATAAATTAAAATTACAATATTATGGCTACCAAAAAAAATAAGAAAGAAGAGTCAAAAGTTGTTTCTTTAAAATATTTTTCTTTGGTAAGAAAGCGAGACGGTAGAATAGTGCCCTTTGATATTAATTTTATTATCAATGCTGTTTTAAAGCGTATGACAATAGAAAAAGAGGGCACAGAAAAAGATGCAACTAGTGTAGCAGAACATGCAGTTGGCGCTCTTTTAAAAAAATATCCTCCTAGTTATATTATTGGCATAGAACAAATTCAAGATGCAGTTGAGGAAGCTCTAATTTTAATGGACTACGTTAAATCGGTTAAAGGATATATCTTATACAGACAACAAAGAGCGCTGCTTCGAGAGGCGCGCAGAACAGTGCCTGAACACGTCAAAAAATTAGTGGCAGATAGCAAAAAATATTTTAAAAATTCTCTAGGAGAATTTGTTTATTATCGTTCATATTCAAGATGGATACCAGAAGAAAACCGTAGGGAAACTTGGATTGAGTCAGTAGATCGCTATTTGAATTTTATGAAAGAAAATTTAGGCAATAAACTTTCCGAAGAAGAATACGGCGAATTGCGAGAAGCTATCTTAAAGCAAGAAGTTATGCCATCAATGCGTTTAATGTGGAGCGCAGGCAATGCAGCGCGAAACACCAATGTTACGGGCTATAATTGTTCCTTTATTGCTCCTTCCAAAATAAGTGACCTTGGTGAAATTATGTATCTTTCAATGTGTGGCACTGGAGTTGGCTTTTCTGTGGAGCAACAAAATGTACAAAAATTTCCCCAAATTAAAAAACAAACTGGTAAAAAATTAGTAACTCATGTAGTTGAAGATAGTAAAGAGGGTTGGGCTCGGGCATCTACTTTAGGTTATAAAACTTGGTTTAACGGTCAAGATATGGAGTTTGATTATTCACAATTGCGTCCAGCCGGAGCTCGACTTAAGACTATGGGTGGAAAAAGTTCTGGGCCAGGACCACTAAAAGAATTAATGAGCTTTGCTCGTTCTAAAATTTTAGCTAAGCAAGGAAGGCGTTTATCTTCCTTGGATTTACATGACATCATTTGTAAAATTGGCGAAATTGTTGAAATGGGAGGAGTCAGAAGAAGCGCGTTAATTTCTTTTTCTGATTTAGATGATGCTGATATGCGTTTTGCTAAAAGCGGGCAGTTTTATTTAACTGAACCACAAAGACATATGGCAAATAATTCTGTTGTATATAATGAAAAGCCAACTTGCACAGAATTTATGGATGAATGGATTTCTTTAGCAAAAAACGGCACAGGAGAAAGGGGGATTTTTAATAGAGGGGGCTTAAAAGCGCAGCTCCCTGCGCGACGCTGGAAAGTATTTGAAAAATATGCAGGATCTTCTGGAACCAATCCATGCGGAGAAATTAATTTGCGTAGTAAACAATTTTGTAATTTATCAGAAGTAGTAGCTAGACCAGAAGACACAGAAGAAACTTTGATGAAA
>CAYIVT010000052.1:0-5010 GCA_964366955.1 uncultured Candidatus Saccharibacteria bacterium
AAAAGACGAAGAGGTAAATTTGGATGCCGAATGGCAAATTGGCTACAAAAGACAGATGGAAATTTATCAATGGCTGTTTAGGCAAAATGGTTTTAAAGTTTCTGAAACTGGATATTTTGTTTATTGTAATGGCAATACAGATAAAGAAGCTTTTGATGCGAGGCTAGAATTTGATATAAAAATTATTCCATATGTTGGAAATGATAATTGGGTAGAAAAAACTGTGCTGGCGGCGATTAAATGCATGAGTGGATCTGTTATGCCAGAATCAAACCCCGAATGTGATTTTTGTAAATATCGTACAGCAGCTCGAAAAATTGAAGCGCCGATCTTGGCGCAACGAAGCTTCCTTTAAATTTTAAAGTTGTTTATAGTATAAGGAGCAACTTTACATCATTATTGGGAGGATTGGCTCTATGAAGCATCTCACACAAAGAGTCGTAGATTTCAGGAATCGTCGTAAGTGGAAAAAATTTCATAATCCTAAGGATTCTGCCATCTCTTTAGTCCTTGAAGCCAATGAAGTTTTAGAGTATTTTTTGTGGAAAAACAGGGAAGAGGTGCGTAGATATGTTATTGATCACAAAGATGATATTGCCGACGAACTTTCAGATGTTTTAGCGAATGTTCTTTTAATGGCTCACGATTTAGGCATAGATTTGCCTAGTGCTTTCGAATCTAAAATGGTTAAAAATGAGGCCAAGTATCCCGTCGCAAAGTGCAGGGGTAATAATAAAAAATATACTGAATTTTGAGTTCGATAAGATTTTAGTTGTTTTATTTTTTGTTTGAACATTATCATTTTTTTACGAATCTTATAAATTTTTGGAAATAGTCAAAGTAATAACTAGTAAATCTTCACAGCCGACAAATTTTGTCGGTTGTGTTTTTATATAAATACACTCTTAAAAACTGGGGTTTGTAAGGATGTTTTTATAATTTTTGAAATGATTGTAGAAGGCGGACGAATGTTTTGCCATAAGGTGATAATGTGTGCTCCACAAATTTACCACGATATTTTTTATTGAGAAGCCCAGCTTGATAAAGTCTTCGTGTGTGTTCTCCAATAGTTTTTCCATTGGCGGCAGTGGATAAGACAAGGCGTTATTTAAATTTTAGGTAGGTAAGATTATTATAGCCAATCTAAGGTCTTGCGATGTCCTTAGGTTGTTGAGTGGATAAGAAATGCAATCAGCTGCGCGACATGATCATGGGGCCGATGGTATACTTTTAAATAATAGTTTTATGTCTTTAACTAATGAAAAATTTTTGGGTTTATACAATAAGTTAAATGCTGAGCAGAAACAAGCCGTAGATGCAATTGAGGGTCCGGTGATGGTGGTGGCGGGTCCTGGCACTGGAAAAACTCAAATTTTAACTTTACGCATTGCCAATATTTTACTTAAAACAGACGCGGCTCCGCGTAATATTTTGGCTTTAACTTTTAGTGAATCTGGAGCTAATTCTATGCGCCACAGATTAGCTTCTATCATAGGAGCGTCAGCTTATAGTGTTTTTATTAATACTTTTCATGGGTTTTGCAACGATATTATTAAAAATTACCCAGAAGATTTTCCGTATATTATTGGGGCAAATAACATCACCGAAGTTGAGCAAATTCAGATTTTAAAGGATTTAATAATAGATACAAGATTAGAATTTTTAAAACCGTTTGGCGATAATTTCTACTTTTTGCGCCCCATTTTGCAAAATATTAATCAGTTGAAACGCGAAGGAATTGATCCTGTAAAATTTAAAACCATTGTAGAAAGTGAACAGAAAAATTTTGATCAAATAGAAGATTTATATCATGAAAAAGGTTTGCATAAAGGCAAAATGAAAGGGGATTATCAAAAACAGCAAAAGAGTATTAATAAAAACAAAGAGCTTTCTAGTATATATGAGGCCTATCAGGATAAATTAAATGAAAAAAGGCTCTATGATTATAGCGATATGATTATGGAGGTTTTGACTGCTTTAGAGAAAAATAAAGACTTGCTTTTAATTTTGCAAGAAGAACACCAATATATTTTAGTAGATGAGCATCAAGACACCAACAATGCTCAAAATAAAATTGTAGAGTTGTTATGTAATTTTCACAAATCTCCAAATGTGTTTTTTGTGGGAGATGAAAAGCAAGCTATATTTCGTTTTCAGGGAGCTAGCTTAGAAAACTTTTTATACTTTAAGACTCTTTATCCAGATGCGAAATTAGTGACTTTGCAAGAAAATTATCGTTCTACGCAAAATATCTTAAATGCGGCTCACAGCTTGCTCGCTAGTCCAAAATTATTAAATGCTAACGTCGGACATGAAAATAAAAAAATAAGAATTTATGAATTTGAAAAACCAGAAACTGAGCTTTATTTTATCGCTAAAGATATCGAGGAGAAGATTAAAAGTGGCGTAAAGCCAAATGAAATTGCAGTACTCTATCGCGACAATCGCGATGCTTTTCCTGTCGTGCATATGTTGGAAAAATTTGGAGTAAATTATATTGTACGCTCTGATCAAGATATTTTGGCAGACTCGGATATTAAAAAGTTCATTGTTTTGCTTAAGGCAATAAATAATTTTGGCAAGAGTGAATATTTAATTGCGGCGATGCATATAGATTTTTTGCATATTGATCCCTTAGATATCTATAAAATTTTAGAATATAGCAATCGTAGTCATATTCACATTGCTCATGTTTTGGAGAGTAAGTTACTTCTTGAGCCACTAGCCCTAACTGCGCCGGAGAATATTTTTATGTTTTATAATAATTTAAAAAAGTGGTCTATCGTGAGTCATAATAAAAATTTTATTGATTTTTTTAAAAAAATTATTCTTAAATAAGGATTTCTGTTTTATCTACTTTAAAGCAATAATCCGATTGAAAAAATGGAAAAACTGGATGGTATATTTTCTGAAGTTAAAACATTGGTAGAGCGGCAAAAAGTTAGCTTAGGAGATTTTTTGGAATATTTACAGATAGTAGACGAACATAAAGTTTTGCTTAAAAAATCTGGTTCGTTGGATTTAACTGAAAGAGTAAAACTGATGACTGCTCATAAGTCTAAAGGTTTAGAATTTGATTATGTGTATATATTGCGCGTTTATGATGGGCATTGGAGCAACAAGCGCAAGGTTGAACTTTTACCTTTGCCGCAAGCTGTGTTTAGATTGTCTAGCAAAAATCTTAGCGATAAAGCTGAAGACGAAAATGCTGATGAGCGCAGGTTGTTTTATGTCGCTATTACAAGAGCCAGAAAAGAAGTCAGCATAACTTATGCTAAAGAAATTGATGGTGGCGGAGTTGTTTTAGGGTCCCAATTTATTAGAGAATTAAACCCTCTAAACTTAGAAATTCAAGAAGTAAAAATACACGAAGAAAGCTTGTCTAAAAATAGAGAAATTATTTTTGCCGAACCAATTTCTAGCCATGCCAGTTTACATGATAAGAGTTTCATTAAAGAAATATTTATGCGTAACGGTTTTTCCGTGACAGCATTAAACAATTATTTAAAATGTCCATGGCAATATTTTTATACTAATTTACTGCGCATTCCAAAGGCGCCTTCCAAACATCAAATGTATGGCACAGCAATGCACGCTGCCCTGAAGGATTTATTTGATTCTTTGCGCGAAAGAGATGCGAGTAAAGATTTTTTATTATCTAAATTTGAGCACTATTTGAAACAGCAACCCTTAACTAAAGAAGAGTTTATAGAAAGTTTTAATAAGGGTATTAAATCTTTGTCTTCTTACTTTGATTTTTATAGTAAAACTTGGACAGTCCCAATATTAACAGAATTTAGCATACCAGGAGTATTATTGGCACCCGACGTTCGTTTAACTGGCAAACTTGATAAAGTAGAAATTATTGGTGATGGAAATTTAGTTAATGTTGTGGATTATAAAACAGGAAAGCCGAAAACCAGAGGAGAAATTGAAGGTTCTACGGCAAATTCCGAAGGCGATATGAAGCGCCAACTCATATTTTATAAATTGCTGTTAGATAAATATGAAGACGGAAAATATAAAATGAAGAGTGGGGAAATAGATTTTGTTGAGCAAGATGAAAAAGGCAGGCATAGAAAAGAGAGGTTTATTATTGCCAGTGATGAGGTTTCAGAATTAGAAAAAATTGTTTTAAAATCCGCCGAAGAAATTTTAGAAGTTTCTTTTTGGGATAAGAGGTGTGGCGAAAAAGATTGTGAATATTGCGAGCTTAGAAATATGATGGCATAATGGGACTATGATCGAAATCAATAAAAAATCATTGGCGCATTTAGCGGATTTAGCGAGGCTAGAGCTTAGCGAAAACGAAAGCGAAAAATTCCAAAAAGATTTGGGGAATATTTTGAATTATTTTGAAGAATTAAATGCGTTAGATACTTCTAAAGTTTTTCCCATGACTGGTGGAACGAATTTAAAAAATATGTTTAGAGAAGATGGCGATATTGCTCCTTTCAATAGCCAAGATAAATTAATAGAAGCTTTTCCGGAGAAAGAGCATGGACAGTTGAAGATACCGCCAGTGTTCTAATGGTTTAATGTCAATAAGCGACACACGACATGGATATATCACATTTAACAATTAAAAAATTTCACGATGGCTTAATAGGCGGAGAGTTTACTGCTTTTGATGTAGTGCAAGATTTTTATAAATATATTTCTGAAAAAGATAAAGATATTGGAGCTTATTTGAGTTTGCAAAAAGATGTAGCATTAAAACAAGCGGAATTGACTGATGTTGCCATAGCTAAGGGTGAAAATGTAGGAATGCTTGCCGGCGTTCCTTTGGCAATTAAAGATAATATGCTAATAGAAGGGGCTCCTGCTACTGCGGGTTCTAAGATTTTGGAAAATTATAAAGCAAATTATGATGCAACTGTTATTTCTAAACTTAAAAAATCTGGTGTAGTATTTTTAGGGAAAACTAATATGGATGAATTTGCCATGGGTTCATCAACCGAAAATTCAGCTTTTCAAAAAACAAAACCTCCACACGACTTAGGGAGAGTT
>CAYIVT010000053.1:0-4695 GCA_964366955.1 uncultured Candidatus Saccharibacteria bacterium
TTTTACGCCGCCGTAAAAGTCATAGTTCCAGAGTGAAGACCAGTCAAACCGTTTTTACGGAATGTACCATCAAGATCCATATCAAATTGGAAATCTCCACCACCGCTACCACCTTCAGCTGTGAATATCGTGTCTGCAGCAGAAGTGGCACCAGCGCCGCTAAAGGCAACTGCGCCAGCAATGCTCAAACCACTAAGTGATCCACTGTTAGCTTCGAGAGTTGCTGGGGTATGCGTAATGGAAGTGTATTTAACACAGCCAACACGTTTTGCGAATACATCGCCAACTGTTGGAGCAACTCCATTCCAGTTAACTGTTATACCGCTATCTAAAAGGTTTCCAGCTCCCGATGTAACAACACCTGCTGTTTCAACGTCAGCTGGGCTTAACCATTTAAATGTTGCAACACCAACTGCTCCTGCTCCAGTAACTTGCACGCGATAACGTGAAGCACCGTTGGTAGCATGGGTATTGACACAGTTATATGTTCCGCTAAAGTTAGCACCATCAACTGCCACCGCATCACCGGAAACATCTAGGTCTGCTAATTGCTTAATAATGTTCTTTAGTGTTGCTGTGACCGTGAAACCAACTAAAGTGCCACGAGTATCAATTGGATTAATGTTAGATAATCCAACACCTGGCAAAGAAATTGCCTGGTCTGCTGTTGTAACTGCAACTGCAGTGAATGGAACTTCGGCTGGGCTTGTTACTGAGAGTGCGCCAGCAGTTGGGGTGATGTCTTGGCTGATATCACCAGCAAATGCTGTTAATGGCATCATAGTTACTAATGAACTGATTGCTACTAATTTTTTGATTGTTTCTAATTTCATTTTTTTAAAAAAGTTTTATTAATTATTATTTTCGACCTTTAACTAATAAGAGAGGCGCAATTGTGCTCAGTCTCTCCTATCTATTTTAATTATATCAAATATGAATATTAGTCTTCTGTGCATAACTTTATAGGATTATTTATTAAGCAAAAGAGCTATTTTTTCTCTCGTTTTGCAATATAAAGTAGTACTAAGAGAATGATTAATAAAACGATTATCCAGAGCATGATTTGTTTATTGTCTATGGCGTATTGACCTAAAAGAGTGAGATATTGAATAATCGCGTTTTCTTGTTGTAGCTTCGTAGTTGAGCTTGCAATGCTTGTTGCGGCAATTTTTGCAACTTCTGGTATTCGATTTATTTTTTGTCCTTGTTTAGCTGGGATTATATTATTTTCTATCAATGCTGGAGGAACATAGGCAAATTTTTTATCAGATATGTTGGGAGCACCGGCCATATTAACATAAACACGAACGCCAACGCGTATGGCGATATTAAGTCCGCTTTCTGCAGTGTACGAACTTTCATCTTCTTCACTAATTTTAGGAGCGGTAGTTAATAAAATGACGCCAAGATATTTTTTAGGCGTTACTGTTGTTGGAATACGCATAGTAAATGGAACATTACGCGAACTTTTTGCTTCTACTATAATGCGATTTTCTTTTAATTTTAACCATGAGCCAATAGTTCTTTGTATATTTTCTGTAGGCATTGGCGCGAATCCGCCATCTGGTCTAATTTCTGCATCTAGGGCATAAACTGAAAAGCTGGTGCGATATTTTAATGGATTAACAATTGTGATTGAGTCGCTCAAGATTGCTCCTGGTTGTACGTTGTTATACACAAACCAAGATTCCTCGCTATTTGTAGGATGTATTGAAAAGTTGGCGCCAGAAAAAACATTCGTATAAGGCGTAAGAAGCAAAAGTAATCCAAGAAGAATATTTAATTTTTTCATGAAATAGTTAGAGTGATAGTTCCTTGAAATGTACCATTTAATGTATTTGCGTGTACTGATTGATTGAGCGTAGGTGTTTGAGTGTAGCTGCCTTCTCCGTTTCCTGTTGTGGCGCTCATAAGAGTGCGGGCTCCAGAAGTAATTCCAGAACCACCAAATGTGCCAGATGTTCCAGAAACAACATCAGTGTCGCCAAAATTTGTGATTATAGATCCTGGATTGAGCGTGAGATTATTATATCCAATGCTATCAACGCGCAAAAGCCATTTATCTCCAATTTCATATGTTGCTTCGTTGAAATTAATAGTTATGCCATTATTCAAATTGACCGATGAGTTTGTTAATACGTCTATTGTTTCTGTTCCTGCTGGATCAGTCCATTTGAAAACAGCTATTCCAACTGTTCCTCCGCTTGTTATTTCTGCAATGTATTTGCTGTATGTATGTGGCGCAGATACTCCTGTGTATATTCCAGTAAAAGTTACTGTATTATTATTGCCGGCAATTTTAGTTGACGCTCCTCGTTGCGTGATATTAGTAACATTTATTGTTATTGCCCATGCTGCGCCAATGCCTCGTGTGTTTGTAACGTCAATATTTGATATATTAGCTGTGACATTTTGAGCTGCAGTGCTTACGGTTAGTGGCGTGTATGTTATATTGTTTGGTGTGTTAATTGTAAATATTGCATCTTGCATATATCCAAAACCACTTTGATTTTTGAAACTAAGTGAGCTTGACTGGTCAATCACAGGTTGTCCGGAAAGGTCAAATGATTGAAAATTGTCAGATGAACTCCAACCGCCATCAGAGCTTATGACGGGATTGCGGATAATAAAACTATTGCTTGAGAGGTCCTCTGCGAAAGCAGTTGGACTAAAAAATAACACAAATACTAAAACTATAATAAAAAACCTTTCCATAATTTTGTAAAAATATACTATTTCTTAACTAATATTTTTATATTAAGAACTTGTAAAGTTATTGGACCAACAAATCCACTTTGAGGCTTAATGCCATTCTTTTTTTGATATTTTTTAACCGCGCTTTGGGTAATAGGACCAAAATAGCCAGTTATGTCAGATCTGTAAACGCCCTCTTCTTTTAAGTATTTTTGCAGAGCTTTAACATCTTCTCCTTTTGTTCCTATGCCTAAGTTACGTTCAAATGTTCTAGGTATTGGTTTTGCAGGAATAAAAGTAAGGATTTTTGCTGGTTGTTTTTCATCAAATGCAAATACGCCGAATTCTTGAGACTTCTCAATTTTAAATGATACAGTTTTTTGAGATGTGTCTATGACAGCAGGGATTGCGCCCCATGAATTTTTTGTATGATCCCATGTGTAAATTTTAAAACCTTGAAGTTTTTCATTTGAGATAAGAGATTTTGGTATTTTAACAGTTGCATTTAGTGGTTTCTCAAAAATATTTAGAGAGCTTCCAAAAATGTCTTTGGCTTTGATGAGCACAGTGTTACCAATAAGATTTCCTATGCTAGATGGCAACAAGCTAGCGACAATTTTTCTTTCTTCAACGTCAAAAGTTGTACTTGAAAGAACTGTTCCTTGTGGGGCGTCAATAATAAGAATTTTTCCATCTGATAAATTTTTAGTTAAAGTACCGGCTTGGTTTGCGGAAATAACCAATGGATTATTAAAACTATTTCTAGGCGAAGGGACTGTATATGGACCGGAAATATTTCTACCCATTATGCCGATAGCGCCCGATCCGCTGTCAGAAATATTTGATACTACTGGAGTAGCTATGTTGGATGATGGATCGCCCATTAAAACAAATGGGCTAAAATTGCTAGTTATAACAGAAACACGATTTTGATTTGGATAAACTGTGGTATTAGCTATTGCTTCCCAAGCATCGCCATTCCAGTGATATGCTTGAATAGTATTTTCATTGATACTTGCTATATCTGTATCTGCATAGTAAAAATTAAGCGTTACTAGTTTGCTAACGCTAGCAAAATTAGAGTTAGTGGCTGTACTGCTAATAGATATATCATAAACAACGTCAACAATATTTTTGTTTTCTCTTAAGCTCGTAGCGAATGGGCCATCGTTCATATATTCATCTTTGTCGTGTATTTTAATAAATATTTCCGCAGCTTCATCTGAAGAAATAAAATTATCATCCCAATCTATAACAAGCATGCCACCTTCATCGTGTTCGAAACTAAATTCGCCACCTTCGCTTTGGTCGAAAATGTAATAGCCCTCATCAGCTGAATCTATTCCATCGGTTGAAGAGTAAGGATCTATAGATAATGTTGAATTAGCAGCTGTTTTATAGATGTTTCCGTATCTAAAATGTATTGTTAGAGTATCGGATAAGGTGCTAGAAATATCTGCAGCATCATAATCGTGGCCTACTACTACGCTCCATAAACCAGAGTTAGCATAAGGAATTTCAAAAGTTGCTATTAGTAAGGTTGGGTCAATAACTTCTATTTCCGTTGAACGAATATCGCTTTCGCCAAATTTTCTTAAAATAACATAATCAACATTTTTAAAACCACTTTCAAAATCTGATCCTTCTAGTTGCAGAGTTATAGTCCCTGGACGTTTAATTTCAGTGGGGTATACGCTTGCTAAGGTTGGCGTTGCAGGATAAACCATGAATGTCAAAGTTGTTACAGAGGCTAGT
The DNA here is from genome assembly GCA_964366955.1 of uncultured Candidatus Saccharibacteria bacterium. Classification (GTDB taxonomy): domain Bacteria; phylum Patescibacteriota; class Minisyncoccia; order UBA6257; family JAUSGH01; genus CAYIVT01. The sequence goes on from CAYIVT010000053.1 coordinate 4,450, forward strand.
TCTCTTATATATGATATGGCTAGTTTTTTGTCTATATTGTTAAAAACGATAAAAATTAAAAATAATAGAACAAAGCAAATTTTAAAAACATCATTTTTGCCCATGATAACTAAACTATACCAAAAAATATCGCAGAATTATACATTTTCTAGCGTCTAGATTGAATGACGTAAAAATGATAAGCTGTCAATGCGGTGTTTGTTGGACAAAGTTCGAAACTATTTCGAGCAAAATCCAAATGATTAA
>CAYIVT010000054.1:0-4575 GCA_964366955.1 uncultured Candidatus Saccharibacteria bacterium
TCACCGCCGTCAGCGGCGTCCGCAACTGGTGTGAGACGATGGACACGAACTCCGATTTTGCAGCATCCACCCGTTTCAACTCCACATTCGCCGCCTCCAACTGCTTGGTTAGCACCTCCAATTTTTCCCTCTGTTCGACTTCTTTGATAACGCTTCGGATCAGGAATATACCCACAAACAGCGTCAGAATAAATATACCGGCGTTTATGACAAGATCTTGTAGGGTTAAAGATGTAGTGGTTCTAATCAATAAGAAAACCCAAATAGTAAAGGTCAACAATTCCGTTGCGACAACTTTTGAGTTGAAAAGTTTGTGTTTAAGCATGGCGTAACCAAAGAAGACAGGAAATGCGGCCACTAAAAAATTGCCGTAAGGTGGTATCGGGATGTTATACCACAGAAAAAAGTTAGTTAAACCACCACCGAAACCAAATATTGAACCCAAAATAACATAGAACGCTTGACCTTTAACATCAGAGGATGCGGTTTTATATGTTTTTACTAACAATGTTAAGGCATAAACAACCAACAAACCATAAACAGAAGCCAGGTAGAAATGATAAATTATTCCTGGTTCTGGCCAAAAAGGGAAAGATAATTTTGGAACAACTTTTTCAATAAACAAATTTGGAACCAATAAGGAGAGTGCAATTATTAAACCGGTCAGAATATAAACAAACTTCAGCAGGATATGTTTTTCCGCTTCTTTTTTTAAGAGTAATGTGATCCAATGCAAATAAAATACTGGTATCAGTGTAGAGCCAATTGAAAAAAATCTAACCCAAAATAAGGATTCTTCCGGGTTTGTGCTTGTTAGCCATTGCCGATAACCTAAAGACCAAACAACCATGCCTGACATCAACAAGAAAAACATTCTGTTGATTTTATCGCGCCAGTTTTTGTAAATAATAAATAAAGCAAAACTTAGAGAAGCTATGCCGTTTATCAAACCCGAAATGGCGAAAATTTCCATTTATTTTTTCGCGACGAGAACCGCGTGGATTTTTAGCGGTTCGCGAATAATTTTTATTTTATCCTTGTCAAAACCGGCGGCTAAAGCCAAATCGATCAAGTCCTCGGGTGTGCGGTAAATCATTTTCCAGCCAACTACATCAGAAACAAACCGTTGCTCCGCATTGGGCACGATATTGGCCGTAATTAGGGTTCCGTTGGCCGGCAGGTTTTCGTATATCAAGCTCAATATTCTTATGGCCCAAGGATCGTGAAAATAGTCCATCAAGCCCACCATTTCTATGATATCAGGTTTTTCGTGGCTGTAGTATTTAGGGAAGTTGCTGGCGGTATCCGTGGTCCATTCAATTTTGTATATTCTGGATAAATTTCCGGCCAACTCTTTACTGTATTTTATCGCTTCCACGCTTTTATCTAAAAACCTTACCGAAATTTTTTTGTTTAATATGTCCGGAGAATACAAGGTTTCTATCACTGCTCTGGCCGACCCGGACGCGATGCTAAGGATGCTTATTTTGTTTTGCTGGTCGGTTAAAAATTTAATGGTATGTTTCAGTATCTTTTCTACAAGTTGTAATCTGTTTCGCACCGCTTTGGCATTGTTAGTATGAAACCAAAACTCCTTCATAAACTTCTGGGTACTGTTTCTGGATGCATGAGACGCGCCTTTTTTATATAAAATTTCAATCGCTTTATGGGTCGTAGCATGCTCAATTACCTCCTCCGTGGATTTGTGTGATTTTTTAATTAGCTTCTGAAATCTCTTAGGAAGATGATTTAGGATAGGAACCAACAACAAGTTGGCAAGTATTTTCAACAAGATGTTGGTCTCGTAGGTTGTGCTCTCATCTGTATAGATTTTTACACTTCTGTATTCCTTCGCCATCTTTATAATTTATAAATCAAAAGCAAATCCATTCCCCGGCTCTTTTAGCGGGGAATGGATCTTTATAAAGTCAGATATTAGATTGGTTATAAACCGCAACACATCAACTAAAATTATACCCCAAAACCTATCTGATTGACAACAAAATCCGATATTGCTATTTCGAGGTGTATTTTGGGGGTAAACTAGGTTGAAAAATAAAAAGAAGTGTTTCGATGGATATTCTATTCTTCTATGATACAATATAAAAATTATGCAAAATCGTTATAATCAATCCTCATTAGAAAATGGATTAAAAATAATTTCGAGCGAAAGAAAGGATTCTGATGTGACTACAATGGAGCTTTGGGTTAAGGCAGGATCCAGTTATGAGAATAAAGACCAATTAGGATATACTCATTTTTTAGAACATATGCTTTCAAGGGGCACAAAAAAGCGTCCTGATAGCTTTGCTTTGAATCTTGAAAGAGATAAAATCGGAGCTTATTATACTGCTGTAACCGGTACGAAAAGAGTTTGTTTTATCATTCAGTTTATGCACCAATACGCAGAAAATATGATGGAATTATTATCTGATATGATTATCAATTCAACACTTGATTCGGCAGCTGTTAATAATGAGAAAAGGACAATATTAGAAGAACTTCACAAAAGTAAAGAAAGTAAAAATAAAATAGTTGCAGTATTATCGGCCCGAGAGTTTTTTGGCAATCACCCGCTTTCAAACGATGTTATAGGAACTATTGAATCTATAGAAGATATAACCTCTGAAAAACTGAGAGAGTACAAAGAAATATTTTTTGTTCCCAGTAGGTCGGCTATTATTACCACAGGTAAAATCACTCACGAGGAAGCGATTCTATTGACTAAAAAGTATTTTGGAATATGGCTTGACAATAAAAATACTCCCAACATGCCGACAACTGTAAATCCGTTAAGCAGAAGATATGTTTACAAAGAAGATAATTCAAAATTAACTTATATTAGTTTAAATTATCGTACCATGGGATCTACTGACCAAAAAGAAACTGCTGCTTTTAGTATTATTGGGCAATATTTAGGATATGGGCATAGTTCACTTTTGAGACAAGAGTTGAGAAATTTGAGAGGATTAATATATGACATGAGTGTTAATCATATACTTTATAATGGCGATATCGGTAGATTTATCATTGCTACTTCGACCACCAAACCAGAAGAAACGGTAAAAGTAATCTTTGAATCAATGAATAACTTGTCTAGTAGTTTAAATGCGGATAAATTAGAAGAAATCAAGACTCAAAAAACAAATACGCTTATACAGTTGAGTGAAGATATGCTTAATGAAGCAGCAACATTAGGCTGGGGTTTTATTTTGTACAATCGACTTATTACCATAGAAGAAATAATTTCCCAAATAAACCAAGTAACACATAACGACATTAAAAATATATCAAAAAAGTATCTCATACCTAAAAATAGTTTTCTGGTTGTCCTTGGGCCTAAAGATATTGCTGGTGTTATAAACCAGCCAATTTCTTAAGCTCCCCACTGTTAAATGGTAAAAAAGGCACACTTTCTTAACGAAAGTATGCCTGTAAAGGAACGAGGGGCTGTTATTATTCATCCCTGTCGCCGGTGTCCTGGTTGGAAGTGTCGGCGCTGTCCTTGCCGTCGTTGCCCTGCTCATGAGCAGCTCCGTCATCATAATCGGTGTCGTGGGACGACTCGTCAGCGTCATCGTCTCCGCCTCCGCCAAAGCCAATTCGCGGGTCCATTTTATCACCTCCTTTACCCTGTTTTTGGTTTTGTTGTTGTCTCCGCTGGGCGCTTTCTGTTTTGGAAACGCCGCAGGAGAGGTTCTAGTTTTTGCAAGGAACTTCTATACGCTGCGAAACGGAAAACATCATGGCGTTTACCGTCAAAAAACCGATGTTCCTTAAATCTGCCTTCTTCCTGAAATCCTGCATTTCTCAAGGTTGATACCGATAGCCCGTTGTATTCAAAAGCCTCAAAGTAAATCTTGTGGATTGGCAGGAATTTAAACAAGTAGCATACTAACAAAGTCACCGCCTCGGCACCATACCCCATATTTTCGTAAACTTCATCTATGTAGATATTTACGAAAATATAACCATCCACCTGGTTTAAGTTAAAAGAATATATAGTGCCGATAGAGGAACCTTCGTTTTTTCTTTCAACAATGAACTGCATATGGCGGTTTCTCTCAAATTCTCTCTTTAATTCTTTTGAAAAAGCATCAAAACTGACGACCTCACGACGAGAAGAGACAAGTTTAAGAAATCTAAACTCATTCCGCCATTTATACAACACGGAATAATCAGATTCTTCAATAGGTCTAAGGGCTATCCGGCTAGTTTCTAGATCCGGCAAAACCATAATGACCCCCTTCGTTTAGGGATTTTATTGTGTTAAAGAACATTAACGACTAATGTGAAGAGTATACACTAACTGGAAATTGAGTCAAGTTATTGTATAAGGACAAGGACTGATTCTTGGGGCAACTGTAAAAAAGTCGCCCCAAATATTATAAATTTGTTTCAAATCATGCTTCTAAAACAAAAGAAAGAAATAGAAATATTATCAAGTAGAGCCACCAGTAAATTACTGGCAACGGTGGAAACGAAGCTTCTAACTAAAAAACAAGAACAAGAATTGTTCCAGAAAATTATTAAAGGTGATAAAAAAGCCATCAGTAAGTTGGTAAGTGCAAATTT
>CAYIVT010000055.1:0-4331 GCA_964366955.1 uncultured Candidatus Saccharibacteria bacterium
GCAAGATTTGGGCGCAAAAAAGCAAACTCGCTACTAATTGGATTCCGTAGAGCTACTGCCTCTTCTTTTAAAATTCCATAGTGCTCTAAATCTTTTTCGTCCACAAAAGAATAATTATAAGCCTCGCTATATCCCAATTTAACTAAAATGTCGCGTGCCATTTTCTTAAATTTAACCTTATCATCATGTTCTGTGGGCTTAAGCGCGATAATCGGTGGAGTGGGCGGTAATTTATCGTAACCATATAAACGCACAATTTCATCCACTAAATCTTCCATACGTTCTATGTCTATACGATAAATCGGCGCAGTTACAATAGACCCACTAACTTTAAAATCTAAACGCTTAAGATAACTAAGAGCTTCTTTTACGGATAAAGTAAGACCTGAAATTTTTTGAAACTCATCTATAGAAAATTTAATAACTGCTGGATTATGTTTTTTAGGATAAACATCTATAACTTCTCCAACCCTAGCACCGCAAATTTCCGCTAAAAGCTCTGAAGCTCGCTCCAACCCTAGCACCGCTAAATTAGGAGACAAATTATGACTAAAACGCACTGAAGCATCTGTGCTCAATTTCAACCTCTTAGAGGTTTTATAAATTGCCACGCTATCAAAATTAGCCGCCTCTACAATTAAATGTTTGGTTGCTTTATTAACTTCAGCTTTTTTACCACCTTTAATGCCAGCTATAGCTAAAGCATGGTGGTCGCCATCAGCAATTATCAAGTCTTCACTTGATAATTCAAAATTTTGACCATCTAAAGTTTCAATTTTCTCTTTATTATTAGCGCGACGCACCTCAATGCCATTTAATTGATCGGCATCAAAAGCATGCATTGGTTGCCCAGTTTCGAGCATCACATAGTTCATAATATCAACCACTGCATTGATTGGCCGCATCCCACAATCGTGCAAAATTTTTTGCATCCACTCTGGAGACTCCTTAATTTCAGATATTTCAAAATAACGCGCCATATAGCGATTACATAAACTTTTTTCTTCTACTTTTATACTCAAATCTAATGCATTTTTAGCTAAAGTGCATTTATAGAAAATAGCTTTTTGGAAATTTAATTTAGTATTTAGAACTGCTGCGACTTCACGAGCTATTCCCCAATGAGAAGCAGCGTCTGAAAATCTGTTAGGCAAAACTTTAATATCAATCATGTCCCCCACCACCGATTCCACCTCAAAAACATGGGTAGTTAAAATTTCTACCAATTGTTCACGACTTTTTAGCTCTGGCACCAATTGTTGAATTAAGCTATATGAAAATTTCATAATTTTGGGTCATAAGATTACTGTTTCATTAGAACTGTTTTAAAAATCTTAGATCATTTTCGTAGAATAAACGAATGTCAGAGATATTATATTTAATCATTGCAAGGCGCTCTAGCCCCAACCCAAAAGCAAACCCCCGCACAAACTTAGGATTATATTTTACTGCATCAAAAACTTGTTCGTGCACCATGCCAGCGCCCATAACTTCTAACCACTTGCCGCCAAGCTTAATATCGACTTCTAACCCCGGCTCAACAAATGGAAAATAACTTGGCCTAAAACGCATTTCAACTTTTCCGTTGAACAATTTTTTAAAAAATTCACTGATGACGTACTTAAAATTCGCAAGTGATATATTTTCGCCGACCATCAACCCCTCCACTTGATGAAAATTTATTTGGTGCGACGCATCAATTGCTTCAAACCTAAAAACCCTTCCCGGAACAATAATTTGGAAAGGCGGCTCGTGAGTTTCCATATAACGAATTTGCATTGGTGAAGTGTGGGTGCGAAGCAACTGCCCATTCTGTAGCCAAAAAGTGTCCCACATATCTCTTGCAGGATGACCAGCCGGAATATTTAAAGCATCGAAGTTATAATGTTCAGTTTCTACTTCGGGGCCTTCAACAATTGAAAAATTTAACTCCGCAAAAATTTCTTTAATGCGATCTTCTATTACAGTAAGCGGATGTAGGTGCCCTGTTTCTACTTTAATTCCGGGAATAGTGATGTCAATTTTAGAACCCATCATTAACTGCTCCTCAAATTTTAAAAGTTTCAAAGTAAAAGCATTTTCTAATTCCACTCTAATTTCATTAGCCAAAGGACCAACTTTTTTACGATCCTCTACACTTATTGACTTAAGAGACTTCAAAACTACGGTCAGCTCACCATTTTCACGCCCTAAATATTTTACGTGTACGCCCTCTAAAGTTTTAGCATCTTTAGCTTCAGCTATTTCATGCAAAGCTTTTTGTTTTAAATCTTGAAGTTCCATAACTACCATATTAACACTCCCTCAAAATTCGAGCAATTTGTTTTTTAGTTTCTTCTGGGTTAGCCACTTGAATACACTCTACACCCGCCTCTTTAGCTGCGTAATCATTTCCTCCAGGAAAAATTTTATCACCTATAAAAAGCATTTCTATTTTTTTTACGCCCAAATGTTCTTCCATTTTTTTAATGCCGTAGGCTTTATTGATACCCTTATGAAGAACATCGATAGATGTCGTTCCCCCTAATGCTAAATCAAATTCTTCTAGGTGTGGAACTAGTGTGTTGATAATTTTTAATCGTTTTTGGCTATCTGTATCCCAAACCTCTTTTAACTCTAGCGGAGCTTGCTGCCCTAGCGCTGAAAAAGTTATTTGCGTTCCACGATCTTCTAATATTTCTCCATAAACATTTTGTGGATGCTTATAATTTAATTTCAAAAATGCCGTAGTAAAAGCATTCTTAATTTTATCTTTTTCTTGATCTGATAAATTTTCAGCATAAACTTCTTCCCAAGCATTCTTAACATACTTATAAAATGCTGCGCCACAAGTTGGAAATAAAAATAAATTTTTAAGATTACTTAGGGTGCCAACTTCTGCCATTACTGGTAAAATTTGCTTTTCAAATTGCGCATATTTACCGCCAGAAATAATAGCCACCATTTTATTAGCTTTTAAAAGACTAGCCAAAAGACTAGCCATCTCAAAATCCATGCGCGACTTAGAAGGGGCAAGAGTGCCATCTAAATCAAAAATAATAAGCTTCTTCATCTAATATACAACCATGTATGTAGTAAAGAGTTTTTTAACTCCGCCATCATTAGTAGAAATTTTTACACTATACTCCCCTGCTTCAATCCAAGTATGATGCAATGGTCGCGTTGCAGAAGACGGCACTTCGCCAACCTCTTTAGTGGAATCACCCCAATCGACAGTATAGGACATGGGCTTATTATCCTCGGCAGTGTCCTTAATAACAAACACAGTAGGAACATTTAACTTTAATGTGAAGCCCAATGGAAAATCTTGTACTAAAGCGGCGTCGTTTAACGGAATGGCGTCTGTCTTTTTCTTATTCTTAAAGCCAATATCTTCGGCTACGTTGTCTATTTTTTCATTGATAACATTTTTAAAAGAATCTACTGCGCTAGCTTTAGTGCTATCTATAATGTTATCTATTTTATCTTTGATGCCATCATAAACACTTTCTATCACTTTTTTTCCTTGATTCATAACTGGCGCTACGACTGGAGTGACTACATTATAAATTTTATCACGCACATTTTCTACTCCTGTTTTAATTTCAAAACCAAAAACATTGCTTGGGAAAATCAAATCTAAAACTCGATTATCCTGAAAAATAAAGTATATCAAGCCTAAAAACAAAGCTGTTCCCACCAAAGACCAAGCCAGTTTTGGCAAAGATGTCATATGATTTAAGCATAACTCTTTTGACAGACAGAGTAAATTCTATTAAAATACAAAGTGCGGGGTGATGTACTGGTGTGCATGTAAGGCTCATAACCTTGACGGGTAGGTTCGATTCCTACCCCCGCAACAAAAATTCACCTAGCAATTTTAAAATTAAGGAGATAACAATGCCCAATGACGACAGAAGAATTCTTTTTCTTTCTTTTGCTGGCATCATGCAAGGATTTATAGATAAAAAAATAGGATTTGCAAGCCTTTCAACTGGAATATTTTATTTCAACTGTGATCGCGACACGGTGTTTCACCCGATCAGAAATGGCTATGAAGGACCGCTCAACAGAGAGGGTCGCAGCTACCTTGAGCACTGCCTAAAACAAGCTGAATCAGAAATTTGCCAACCCGGAATTTTTAAAAGACTAATCTATAGAGAAAAAAAGGCTGATCGACAATTACGCCTATTAAATATCTTATTAGAAAATTCTGGTATTAACCCAATTGAACCAGATAGAGCTAATAATTTTCAGGAAGGAATAGCAGTATTGCGGAGTCGCTGCGTTTTTAAAGAGATCATAGAATAACCCCTCTAATCGTAAAATTAGAGGGGTTTTACAATTACTTA
>CAYIVT010000056.1:0-4295 GCA_964366955.1 uncultured Candidatus Saccharibacteria bacterium
CAGCTTCCTAGGGCAACTTAGGTTGAAAAACTTCGGGATAACGGTGAAACCCTGAATTATATAACATTAATTGGGCAACACCGTGGGAACCTTCCTATTTGCTTGGGGCTTGCCCTGAGCTTGCCGAAGGGCTCCGTAGAGACTAGATACCGAAGCATCCATTTTCTGGATGGTGATATAGTCCACCCCTTATAGAAACATGAGGACAAGTGTAACGAGATGGTCGTAGGTTCGATCCCTACCCGGGGAGCAAAAATAAAACACCTCACTTGTTGAGGTATTTTATTTTTCGTCCTTAAGGGTAGGGAGCGAACGGGAAGGGGTCGGGAAACGGGAGTTTCCCGTGTAGGAAAATATTAAAAACCGAGAGGTTTTTAAAAAGCGAACGCAGTGAGCGCGTGAGATAGCAGAGCGCCCTACCCGGGGAGCAAGGTAGGACGGTCAGCTAATTCTAGTATGAGATTAAACGGAGAACGCAAGCTAAATACTAGCGTTTTTCCGTTTACAGTCGGGCTCTGAAGTAGGTAACTTAGAAACGCTCGTTTTCCAGCGACTTCAGAGCTGTTCTCGAATATAGTCTTAGCCCTGCGAGCCACAGAAAACACCATAGCAACAGTAGTTTGATAATCATAATCGGCTTTAGTGTGTTCAGAAAGTTCTATTTCTAAAGTTTGTATTTGGTCCTGATACTCTTGATGCTTTTTGTCATAGATGTCCTTAGTAATTCAACCGAGAAACCGTAGCAAGTATTATTATCAAATTTATTGGGGTTAATAAATAATTCGGACATCAACCTATAAATAGGCTGTACCTATGTCGCGTGTCGTGGTAAAAAAATAAAAAACTTGATAAGCTTGACTATATGCGCGAAGTTTTAATCCCTAAATTAAAAAACCCGTCTTTGATCAGCCAATTAAGTTCGCTATACGAAACTTTCAAAAATGTCCCAAAAGACGAGAACCTAAATTTCAACTTAGACCAACTTATATTTACTGGCCCACTTTTAACACTACCAATCTGTTCATATATAAAAACAACGGGAAGCACCTACTCTATCAATGATGCTAGCAATATTAAATCCTATCTAAATACTATAAAATTCCCTAATGGTGTGAATTCTGTATCAGAGTTTGCTAGACAAATTCAAAAAACAAAAAATTATATTCCCATAAGCATTCTACATAAAGAAAACCCAATGGAGCGCGAACGATTAGAAAGCTTGTTCGCTAATATGGTTTATAAAACTGTAGATAAAACAGGAATCGAAGGAATTGGAAATGTAATTTATTATCCCATCAGTGAATTAGTAGCAAATATTTTTGACCACAGCAAAGATGACAAAGGATTCATTTATAGTCAATTTTATCCTACTCTAAATTCATTGGATATTTGCATAGTTGACAGAGGAAGAGGTTTAACTGCGGCCTACAAACAAGAGAAAAACCGCGACCTATCCGACGAAAATGCCATAGCAGAAGTTATGATGGGAAATTCAACAAAACCAGACAAAGAACGTGGTTATGGCGTAAGAACTTCAAAGCAAGTAGTTTGTGAGGCGCTTGGTGGGGAGTTTATCCTACTTTCTGGCTCTTCGGCTCTAGTTTCTGCGAAGAAGAGAGAAAGACTCATCGCTCTACCAAATTTCTTTTGGCAAGGAGTGATAATCGCCTACCGCATACCAATACCAACCAATCCTATTGATATTTCTCCTTATTTAGAGTAGCCTATATGCTATAATTAGTATGTATAGATTTATACAAAAAATGATAAAAACAAACTCCAAAAATGTCATTAGCGTAGCTAATTTTTTAGCCACAATAATTGGCTCTAGAGATGTTATTGATTTATTGAAACCTCGCATTCTTCAGATCGAAGATGTGTCGGTTATTTTAGATTTTGAAAATGTTGATTTTATATCTCGTTCAGCGGCACACGAGCTTCTTTTGATAAAAGAAGAGGTGCGATCTAAGAATAAAGAACTCACATTTGATAACACAAATAAGGATATCGCTGAAATGTTGCGCGTAGTGGCAGCAAATAGAGCTCTGCCAAAATTTGAGCGCCCAAATTTTAATCCAGAAAAAACAAATATAGATTCATTGATGAGTAACGAAGTAGCGATTTAATTTGTTTCACCCTAAACCATCGCCAATACCCCACTAAACTCAAGATCTTGTTTTACTGCTCTCCAATTTATAGCTCTAAACTCGCCCAACGGGAGCTTGACTTTCAAAGTATTAAGCTATATTATTATAGTGAGTTTTTGAACATTTACAACTCAATTAGGGGGAAAGGAAAATGAGGAAGCCTTATATCGGAATCACTGGTGTTATGTCTGAAAATGATGCCCTGCATATGCTTAATGCTATCCCAAGAAATACAGATCGACTCGTAATGATTGGGGTTCTGGGAAGTCTCAAAACTATGCGAGGTGAAAAAAATAAATGGCCTAATCGTTACCCTGCTATGAATGAGATTGCTGGAATTTTCCCAAATCATCCTTTGGCTCTAAATCTTATTCATTACAACACCAAAGAACCAGAAACGCTCGTTGATCAACTTCTTAAGATGACGGAATTCAGCGGACCAAATCTGCACGGCTTTCAACTTAACTTAGCATGGCCATCAATTAAAGCCGTAGGCGAATACAAAAAAACAAATCCATCAAAACAAATTGTTCTTCAAATTGGCGGTCATGCTTTTGAAATGATTCATCATTCACCCGAAGAACTTGCTAAAAAAGTTTCTGAATATGTTGAAGTGGTTGAATATGTTTTGCTAGATCCAAGCGGCGGCTACGGAAAACCTTTTGATCCTGAACGCGCTCGTGATTATCTCTTAGCTCTTAAAGCTCAAAACTTTGATATTGGCCTGGGCGTAGCTGGCGGCTTGAGCCCAACTACACTTAATCTCATCGAACCGCTCGTGAAAGAGTTTCCAAATTTGAGCATCGATGCCGAAGGACGTCTGCGAACCGCTGAGGATCATCTCGATCTTGGTGTAGCTACAGAATATCTTACGAGGGCGCTGGCTATGTTTAATAAAGGGGGTTATTGTGTATAAACTTGCTAGATTCACATTCACAATTACGGTAATCGCTCTAAGTGGCGTTGTAATTGGCCGAGCATTAGAACATTCAAATAAAAATGCGAGGCCAAGCAACACTCGCCTCGAACGAGCCTTTAAGGATTTGCGTTATGGTATGACCGAAAAAGACGTTCGACTAACCGTAGAAAAATATATTTTTGAACCAATAGATACTAAATCGCGGCGCGTATATGCACAAGAAAAAGTTGTAGACTCACGTATGTACAGTAAAAAATACCCCAAAGAAGGCACACCTGAAAGAAACATAACATGGGAAGGATTGGGCGTTGATGACGAAGGAGGAAATTATTATACAGACAAAGTAAGCCCCACTGAATTAAGCACTGATTTTGATGCTAATGGAATATTAAGATACGCAACCTATCGTTGTAAAGTTGAACTGCGTTTTCCTGATGAAGATTTGCAGCTAAGAAAGGATGGCGTATTCCCTTTCAACTATGCGAAGTAAATTATCTACGAAGCTCTTCAATATTATCGAAGAGCTTCTTTTTTATTTATTATAAAAGGAAAAGAAACGCATATGCTTGGAAAACTATTTAACCAATAAAATTATTTACACATAAATTCCACTTCCTCATCCTCTCCCCACTAATCCTTACGAGCGGATAAATTTTATAAAGTTCGGTAAATAGGTAATTTAGGGAGCAAGACAAAAAATAACCTGCAATAATGCAGGTTATTTTTTGTCTAGTTTTTCCAAGACCACTATATGTGGCCCCACTTTACCATGAGTAATTTACAAGTTTCGCATCGTTTTTTAGTGTGTTTATGGATCATCATTCCATAAGCGTGCTCTAAAACATTAAAAAACCAAATCGTGATATAATTTTATACATGAACATTCTCCTTGTTGTGACGAATACACGCGGAAAAAGTCTCGGTTTCCTGACCGATTCACTGAAAGCGCTCAAACTCAAAGAAGCTGTTGATCTTGCAAATAAAGGAGATCTTAAAGACGTCTTTCCCGTGGAAGGTAAATTTGGTGCATATCTGCATTCATTTGCAAATGCTTCTAACACGGACAACGTAGACACAAAGTCGATAACTGCGGCCGACATTATTGCATATGCAAACCGCACCAGACATTTCCAGAGTACTGACGCGATAAGTGTGTATGTGGCAGAGCACTATAAGAGACCTCTCTATCCGACCGGAAATTATTGGCACGCTATATCACCAGGGGTATG
>CAYIVT010000057.1:0-4184 GCA_964366955.1 uncultured Candidatus Saccharibacteria bacterium
AGCGTGGGAGCAGTTGCTGGGAATCAGCAAGTATCTGAGATTGCCACGACGCAGCAGACTACGCCTCGCAATAACCCATCACGCGTCCTCATCTCAGAAATCTCCGCAGGCACAGATATTAGCGCAGAAGATGAGTTTATTGAGTTATATAATTCAGGAGACGCAAGCATTGACTTAACAAACTGGTCGCTGAAAAAGAAAAATAGCAACGCTTCTTCTTCTCCGACTAATTTAGTTTCAAAATCTAGTTTTATTGGCTCGATCGCGCCAAAAAGTTTTTTCTTGATTGCGCACGAAAACTATCAAGGTTCTAAAAAAGCAGATTTAATTTATTCGGTAAATTCTCAAAATATTGCATATAGCAATAACTCTATCTTGCTTTATGACAATAACGATAATTTAATAGATGAAGTTATTTGGGTTGATATTCCGAAAAATGGCAGCATTGAGAGAAAAGCCCTTCAAAACAATGTTTGTGTTTCTCCTCAAAACGAAGGCAAGTTTTTAGGCAACGCCTGCCCCGCCTCTGGCGGGACAAGTGACACAGATGTAATTTCAGACTTTGAACAACGCCCTACCAGAGATCCCCAAAACAGAGATAGCCTCCCAGAGCCTCGCTCTGCAGTAAGTGTTTCTAATTTTAATATTGCCTACACCAAAGCCACGCTAAGCGTGGCTTTAAATTGGGCAACATCAGTAGACGCAAGTGGCAGTTCATCAATTACATATATATTGAAAGACACGACAGGTGGAGCCACGACAACAGAAATTACAAGAACTAACCAAACAAATTTCACAAGAAATATTAGAGAAGTCGCGAGAGATTATAAATTTTCAATTTACGCATTAGATCGAGATGGGTTAGAAGGTGATTCAATAGAAAAATCAATTTCTGTTCCTTCTTTACTAACAAGCCTAGATTTTCATCATGAAGCCTCGACTACTCAAAATTATTTGGATTTAAGTTTTAATGAATATCCATTTATTCCACCAATTTATTCAGATAATACTTTTTGGAAAGTCATTGTTTTCTACAAAAACAGTGATCCCGTGGAACAAGCTTGGCTAGATGTTGGCCATGCTTTGCGCGTTGATGATTTTACCAATGTTTTACGAGTAAACTATTTTAATTTTATTAGCGGCAATTCAGATCGTTATGCTATAGCTTTGCCAGATGTTGCAGTTCGTCCAGTTATGGGAGAAGGAGTGCTGCCGTATGCTTTGGAGTATAGCCTCATCAAAGATGGGCACATCAAGATTATTGCGTCAGATGGACCTTTCACTAAGAGCGATTATGTTACAGCCGCATTTTACGATTATTCTTCAGTTAGTTTTAACGATAGTTTTAGATTAGTGGCAGTGGATAAGACCAAGCATTATTTTAGGTGAATCTAAGGTCTTGCGATGTCCTTAGATTGGGGGGATCAGAGAGATTTTATTTCTTCCCCAGATTTTTCAAAGACGTCATTTAGAATTTCTAGGTTAGTTTTAGAAATATTTTTTAAAACAAAATTTTCGGCTTTGATATGTTCCATGTTTTCTTTTGGTCGAATGCCGATGCGTAAGCGTGTAAAGTTATTATTGCCCAAAACATCTATAATATTTTGTACGCCTTTATGACCTGCGCTACCGCGAGATTGCGAAAATTTATATTCGCCCAAAGCAATATCTGAATCGTCGTGGATTATTAAAAGATCCTCTGGTGTTAAGTGATATTTTTTTATGGCCTCTTTAACGTCTTTTCCAGATTCATTCATAAAGCCAGATGTTTTTATTAGTGGAATAATTATGTCTCGAGTGGCTAAACAGTCAACCATTAAAAAGCCCACATTATGATAGGTATTCTCATATTCTGTTGCATTGTTCCCTAGTCCAATAATGAGTTTCATTGTTTTGCAATATTAATTCCAGTGTAGTATAATCTTGTATATGAAGCAATTTTTGGGCTCAATGTATGAAATTTTAGAAGTGGTTGCCATATCTCTTCTAACTGTATTTATAATTCGCACTTATTTAATGCAACCATTTTTAGTTTCTGGCGCTTCAATGGATCCTGCTTTTTCTAATGGAAATTATTTGATCATTGATGAACTAAGTTATCGTTTCAGAAATCCTGTTCGTGGTGAAGTAATAGTTTTTAAATACCCCGGAGATAAAAAAACATTCTACATTAAGCGTGTCATTGGCTTGCCCGAAGAGCGCATAGTTGTTAGTGATGGTAAAGTAAAAATTTATAATCAAGAAAATAGCGAAGGCTTTATTTTAGATGAGCCATATTTAGAATCTAACATTCAAACCTTAGGTAATAGCGATATGACTTTAGGCAAAGATGATTATTTTGTTTTAGGTGATAATAGAGATCATAGTTTTGATTCCAGAAATTGGGGTAGCGTAGATAAAGATGCCATTATTGGCATAACTAGAGTGCGATTGCTCCCGATTACAAAAGTTGGTTTATTTGATGCTCCACAGTATAATAATCAATAATCATTATGGGAAAAATATCAAAAAGAAAAGGATTGTTTAAATCGCCTAAAGGCATGCATGATATTTTGCCCTATGATCAGTTTTGGTGGGAAAAAGCAAGGAAAGGAGTTAAAGACATTGCTGATTCATATAATTTTTTACGTATTGATACAACGTTCCTAGAAGATCAAGCACTTTTTGAGCGTTCTTTGGGTGCCACTTCTGATGTTGTTGAAAAGCAAATGTTCTCAATCAAAACTAAAGGAGATGATGTGCTCGTCTTGCGCCCAGAAGGAACTGCTTCAATTGCGCGCGCTTATATTGAACACGGGCTATCATCTATTTCTCAACCAGTAAAGCTTTATTATATTGGCCCAATGTTTAGATATGAACAGCCTCAAGCTGGAAGATTTAGGCAGTTTTATCAAGCTGGTTTTGAAATTGTTGGTGGAGACGAAGATGCAGTTTATGATGCGCAAATTATTTTGGCGTGTTATAGATTTTTAGAAAGTTTAAAGATAAAAGGTTTAACTGTAAAGCTCAATACTATTGGCTGTAGAAATTGTAGGCCCGCTTATAGGAAAAAATTAGTAGACTACTACAATGGACGAGTGGATAACATTAACAGGGAAAAACTTTTATGCGGCGATTGTAAGCGCAGAATAACAGTTAATCCATTGCGTCTTTTAGACTGCAAGCAAGAATCTTGTCAAGAACTTAAAAAAGACGCTCCAACATTTTTCAACGGTTTGTGTGCTTACTGTAAGGCTCATTTTAAGGGAGTTTTGGAATACGTAGAAGAACTTAAAATTCCTTACATAGTAGACAATTATTTAGTGCGTGGTTTAGATTACTATAATAGAACAGTTTTTGAAATTTTCTTAGAAAATCCAGTAGTTGGAGAAACTAAATTTGATTTTGCTTTAGCTGGAGGTGGACGATACGACTATCTAATTGAAATGTTGGGCGGTAGAGATACTGCTGGTGTTGGTGGTGCCATTGGTTTAGATAGGGTAGTAGAGTTTATGAAAGCAAATAATCTAGGAGTAAATGTTAAGTTTAAGCAAAAGATTTTTTTGATACACATGGGTGATCTTTCTAAGAAAAAAAGTTTAGCATTGATAGAAAGTTTAAGAAGTGAGGGTATTGATGTTGCAGAGTCTTTAGGCAAAGAATCACTTAAAGCGCAACTAAGGTTGGCAGATAAAACAGGTGCCCTTCTAGCTTTAATTTTTGGACAAAAAGAAGCCCTGGAAGATTCCATTATTATTAGAGATTTGCAAACCGGCGCTCAAGAAACTGTTCCATTGCATAGGTTAGCTAGCGTCATCAAGCACAGGCTAAAATAAAATGGAATGTTTATTTTGTAAAATAGCCAGAAAAGAGATTGGAGCAGAAATTATTTACGAAGATGAAAATACCATTGCGTTTTTAGATATTCATCCTCGTGCTCCTGGGCACACTGTTATTATTCCAAAAAAACACGCTGGAAATATCCTTGATTTAGAAGACGCGCTTATTGCGCTAACGTTTTTGACTGTTAAGCGAGTATCTGATATACTAAACACATCCTTGAATCCTGATGGGTTTACTATCGGTATCAATCATGGTCGAATAAGCGGGCAAGCAGTTGATCATTTGCATATTCATGTGATGCCTCGCTTCTTAAATGATGGAGGATCATCAATACATAGCGTAGTTAATAATCCACCCAAAGA
>CAYIVT010000058.1:0-4140 GCA_964366955.1 uncultured Candidatus Saccharibacteria bacterium
GATCAGAAAACTTTTTATGTAGGAATGACGAATGATCTAGATAGGCGTTTAAGTGAGCATAAAAATGGTTATTCTCCGTATACTAAAAAGTTTTCTGATATTAAATTAGCTTACCAAGAAAAATTTAGTCAAAAAATTACGGCAGAATTACGAGAACAGCAATTGAAAAAATGGTCCGTAGCAAAAAAGAAAGCACTTATTGCCGGAGATAAAGATTTATTAGTTAAGCTAAGCAAAAGCTCTGAGTTGGACGAAGGGATGAGCCGTGGTTGATGGTGAGCTTGTCGAACCATCCTAGTGCCCCCGCTACCCCTTTTTTGGGATAATTAGTGTAGGATGTAATTAATATGCAATTTGTTATTAATGGTGGGAAAAAGCTTAAAGGTGAAATAACGCTTTCTGGTGCAAAAAATGCTACTAGTAAAATGCTCGTAGCTTCTTTGTTGACTAACGACGAGGTTATTTTAACTAATGCACCGATTATTAGTGAAGTAGATATAACCCTAGAGCTTTGTGCGGCTATTGGAAGTGAGTTTAAAAAAGATAATCACACGATTAGTATTAAAACTCAGAATATAAAAAATTCTAGAGTTGCATCACTTTCTCGCCGGAATAGAATTCCTATTTTGGCTTTAGGGCCTCTTTTGGCTCGCGCAAGAGCAGCGGAAATTCCTTTTTTAGGTGGCGATAAAATTGGCGCTCGACCGGTAGATCTTCATCTCAATGCTTTGCGCGCTATGGGGGCAATAATAGAAGCGGAGAATGATGTCTATAAAGCTAGCGCCCCATTGGGTTTACATGGTACAGAGATAATATTTAATTTTCCATCTGTCGGTGCAACTGAAAATGTTATATTGGCAGCTGTTTTGGCAAGGGGGCGCACTACGATTAAAAATGCTGCTAAAGAGCCTGAAATTATTGCATTAGTTAAAATGTTGCAGAACATGGGTGCAATTATTGATATTGGCAGTCATCGCACTATTTATATTGATGGCGTGCAATCGTTGCATGGCACTAGTCAAGAAGTTTTAGCTGATAGAAACGAAGCTGTTTCTTTTGCTTGCTTAGCGATTGCTACTAATGGTGATGTCTTTGTGAGGGGAGCAAATCAAGATCATTTAATTACTTTTTTAAGCGCTTTGCGTAGAGTTGGGGCTGATTACGAAGTTAGTAATAATGGAATTCGTTTTTGGCGGAGTAGTAAATTAATTTCTACGAATATAGAAACAGACACTCACCCTGGTTTTATGACAGATTGGCAGCAGCCTTTTGCCGTGATGCTTACACAAGCTGAAGGTGAATCTATAATCCATGAAACTATTTATGAAGATCGTTTTGGCTATGCCGAAGATTTAAATAAGATGGGCGCAAAGATTAAAGTTTTTTCAGAATGTTTAGGAGAGTTGCCTTGCCGTTTTAAAAATTCTAAATTTAATCACAGCGCGATTATCACTGGGCCTACGCCACTTTATGGTGCGCATTTGAAAGTGCGCGATCTACGCTCTGGCATGGCGCATACTATTGCGGCTTTAGTGGCAAAAGGTGAAAGTGTTATTGATGGCATAGAAGAAATAGATCGAGGCTATGAAAAATTAGAGGGGCGTTTGCAAGGTTTAGGTGCGGATATTATTAGAGTAGTGTAGAATCATTTCAAGTATGTTTACTCGCAAAATTGGCATAGACTTAGGAACTGTCAATACTATTGTTTTCGTTCCCGGTAAGGGGTTTATTATCAATGAACCAACTATTGTTGCTCTTTCTAAACACGATAATGTTGTTTTGGCAGTTGGCCATGAAGCTAAAGATATGTTAGGTAGAACGCCAGAAGACATTGTTGCTTATCGCCCTTTAAGGGGCGGAGTTATAGCCGATTACTACATTACGCGTGCTATGCTTAAGTATTTTATTACTAAAGCTTGCGGTCAGTTTAATTTTTGGAAACCAGAAGTAGTTATTTCTGTTCCTGCGGGCATTAATTCTGTAGAGCGTCGGGCTATTATTAATGCCACCAAAGAAGCTGGCGCGTCTGAGGCATATGTTGTGCGTGAGCCAATTTTAGCAGCTTTAGGAGCAGGAATTCCTATAAATCATCATTCTGGTAATATGATTATTAATATTGGCGGTGGAACATCTGAAGTGGCAGTTGTGTCTTTGGGCAATATTGTTTCTTGGTCTAGCTTGCGTGTGGCTGGCAATAAATTTGATTCTGCGATTACGGACTTTGTTAAAAAGAAATATTCTTTAGCAATTGGCGAGCAAACTGCAGAAAATTTAAAAATTGCTGTTGGTTCTGCGTTGCCATCTAAAGAAAAATTAGAATATCAAATTCGCGGGCGTGATTTGGTTTATGGATTGCCTAGAGATGTAGTTATTAATTCTAATGAAATTGCAGACGCCCTAAATCCACATTTAATAGAGGTGGCTACTTCAGTGCAAAATGTTTTTAATGTTACTCCTCCAGAGCTTGTAGCTGATATAATGGAAAAAGGTATTATTGTTTCTGGCGGTGGGGCGCAACTGCGTTTTATTGACGATTTTTTTAAGCGAATGACTGGAGTAGAAACATATATTGCCGAAGAACCGTTATTTTGCGTTGCGAAAGGTGCTGGTTTAATTTTGAATCATTTAGATGTCTATAAAAGAACATTTCTTAACAAAAGGTTTTAAAAGATTAATCTCTAGCAATAATTTGGGACATGCTTATCTTTTGTTTGGAGAGTCAGAGGTTGCTAGGCGAGATGTAATTTTGAGTATTTTAAAATTGCTTGAAAATAAAAATGATAGTAAAGATAGCCAAGATTTTTTGCACGATGGTTTGATTATTAACAAGGATTCTAGTGGTTCTATTGGAATTGAGGTTATAAGAAATGCAATTAATTTTTTATGGCAAAGTCCCGTTGTTTCATCTAGGAGGTCTATTTTTATAAATAATGCAGATTGTTTAACCTCGCAAGCCGAAAATGCTTTGCTGAAAACCGTTGAAGAGCCTCCAATACATGGTTTAATTATGGCTAGCGTTTTAGGCGGCGAGTCTTTGGCTGTTTCGCTTGCTTCGCGATTTCAAAAGATATTTGTTTTTTCTCCCTCTTTTTCAAGTGATGAATATTCAAAAGAAGCTCAAAAGTTTATTCATAGCACTGCGAGCGTGCGTAAGTTTTTAATTGCTCAAGTTTTAGAGCAAGAATCTTACTCTGCGCTTTTAGATTTTGTACGAGCTTTATTAGTAGAATGCCACAAAGATCCTTTAAAAAATTTTGAATTAATGCGACGATTAACAGATAGATGGGCTAAAATGTGTCAGTTCAATCTTAATAAAAAGTTGCAATTAGAAACTTTATTAGTATAGGATTGATAGGGGATCCTAGTTTTGATAAGAAAGGAGGCTCACAATGGACGCTTTATATAGCAATGAACATTCTGCTTTGGCGGCTTTGTGCGCCAGTCAAGTTGAAACGATATGTCCGCCTGAAATTGATAAGTTTCGGTTACGGCTGGGCAATAATCGTGATTTAAAAAGGTTAGTTGCTTTAAAATTTAATTTAGCAAATACAGGAAAAGATGCTTTGGTATTGTGTTTGGATTCCTTTGCCCCTTTAAATTTACCAGATGATTCTGGGGATGATGATAAAACCAAATTTATTGTTATGGAGCGAGGCTTGTGTCGCGATGATTTTCCTATTTTAAAGCGTAACAATAAAAGTTTTGATTCTACGAAGCCAGATAAATATGCGGCGTTTGTTCTGCTTAGAATTCGTAACCCAGTTAGTATGTTTAATTCTAAATGTATTGAATTTGAGCCTGCTGGTAGGAGAGTATTTTTTGTTAGGTTTGTTAGGAAAAATCCGTAATAGCGCATTTACATGCGCTATTATTTTTGGTAGAATAATTTAGAATTAACAACTAGTCTTTATTTAAATATATTTTATGCAAATAATCACTTCAGAATCAGTTACAGAGGGCCATCCTGATAAAATGGCTGATCAAATTTCTGATGCTATTTTAGATGAGGTTTTACGTCAAGATCCATTAGGTCGTGTTGCCGTGGAAACACTACTCACTCGTGGTTTAGCTGTTGTAGCTGGGGAAGTGACTACTTTGGCGCATTTAGATATTTCTAAAATTGTGCGTGGGGTTGTGCAT
>CAYIVT010000059.1:0-4099 GCA_964366955.1 uncultured Candidatus Saccharibacteria bacterium
TATATTCATATATTTTAAAGCAATAAATTTTGTGGATAAAAAATCCCCGGAAAGCTTGTGGCGATCACTGCTAGCGCTAAAAATGTTGTTGTAAAGTTCTTAAATTTCATGTTCTGTGTTCCTCCCGGACATCGGATGACCTTCTGGTCATCCGATGTCCCAAATATTGAACCCTCCCCGTCATTGCATCCTCCTAACTAAACTTTCAAATCCTAATTCTGAAAAATATTTTTTTAATTCCTCAAAATTCGGCGCGCTCGCTCGTAAATCTTCCAAAGAATCTAAATAAAGCGGCGCACTCCTATTTATCGTGGCTAATTTCTTAGAAAATAAAGCCGCTTCTTTTTGCCCTCTAATTTTCTTAGCTATTTTTTCTTCGACTAATGCAATATCTTCAAATAAAGTTTCAATGGAACTAAATTTCTGGATTAAAGACAGTGCTGTTTTTGCCCCAACTCCTTCCACTCCAGGAATATTATCAGAAACATCGCCAACTAAACCCTTATAATCTGGCAATTGCTTAGGCTTTAAACCGATATATCGCTCTCCAACCGCCACCTCATTGTAAATTTTAGTTTCACTGATGCCTTTCAATAAAAAATTCACAACCACCTTATCATCCTCAACCAACTGCAAAGTATCCAAATCACCCGAGAAAATCATAATCTGCAAATCTGGCTCACCTCTAAATTTTTCTGTAAGTGTTCCAATAATATCATCTGCTTCATAACTTGGAATTTCAAAAGTTTTCACTTTAAATTTGTCAAAAACATCATGAGTACGAATAATTTGGGCGATAAGCGGTTCAGCAGTTGGCGGACGATGGGCTTTATAATCCTTAAACATTTCCTCGCGAAATGTCGGCTCTGGCCTATCAAAAGCCGCCGCAATGTACATTGGTTTTATTTCTCTAAAAATTTTCAGTAAAACTTGCGACACTCCATAAATTGCGCCAATTGGCTCACCCTTAGGGGTGGTGAGCGGTGGAAGCGCATGAAAAAACCGATGTATTAACGAATTGGCATCTATAAGTAATAACTTATTCATATACATATTGTACCCCAAGACATCCGATGACCCAAATATTGAGACTGCTATGTTTCTGGTCATCGGATGTCTAAAAAATTAAAAGAATCTCGCATCCCAAAGCTCACTAACGCTAACGATCGTTAGCGTTAGTGAGCTTTGGGCATTTTACAATTTAATATTTATTAAAACTAAAAACGCCTCGCTTGATTTCTCAAGCGAGGCGTAAAATTTATTTTACTTCTCCACCCACCGCACCATCGCACCCTGACCCAAACACGACACAACTTCCCATCCTACCAACAAAAACGAGCAGCATCCCAAACAAATCAATGCCAATCCAACTACATACCGAGCAACACTAAACGACAACAGATGAGACTCTATCCAAATTCCACTAATCACAATTACTGCAACGGCAACCAAAAGTACAATCATAATCGCAAACGCAAAAACTCCCATAAAAAACGCTGTCATTTTTCATTCTCCTCTTTTTTCTCAACCTCAACGCTTAATGGATTTAATGTTAGATCTACCACTCTCACGTCTAAAGAGAAATAATTTATGGTGATGACAGTAGACCAAAACACTATCATAATTGCACAAAATATCATCCAGCAACAAAACAATTTGGCTCCCAAAAAACCACTTCCAAAAAAACTGAAATCCTCACAAATATCATAAACAACATATACACACCAATAAATAAGCGCAACAGTAACTGCCCACGCAGACATCAATCCAAAAAAAGCTAAACCCTCCAACATTTTTTCCTCCCTTTTCAAAAAACAGTCTTCAATACCACAAATATCTTACCAGCTTATTTTAAAACTTGCAAATTTCGCACTTTCTCATTTTTTCCATGCTCAAAATTAATCCAAATAGTATTTTCAGGCAATAAATCTCTAACTTTATCTGCCCACTCCACAACGACAATATTGTTTTTATCAGCAATAATTTTTTCCCACCCCAAATCTAAAATTTCTTGAAAGTTATTTAATCTATAAACATCGATGTGGACTAGCTTTAACCCTTCTTCACCTTTTCCTCCTTCAGCGGAAACCTTTAACCTATGTATTCGCATCAACATAAACGTCGGGCTCAAAACTCTCCCTTTCACGCCCAGCGCGCGCCCCAAGCCCGCAACAAAAGTTGTTTTTCCCGCGCCCAAATCTCCCACTAACCCCAAAACAACAGCTTGCTTGCACGCACCATAAGATTGTAAAATCTGCTCTGCTATTTTTTTAGCAAAATTTTTAGTATCTTTATCACTTTTTGAAATAAATTCTTGCATTCTAAAAATTATTTTCAATAAAATCTTCTCTGAACATTCTTACTAAAACAAACCAAGAAATAAAAGTTAGCATAGTAGCCAAAAGAAACATTGTCACTACTGCAGTCGAATCAAGATTTATCGCATCTTTCGAAGCGTCCTGCAGTTGCGGCAAATCTTTTTCAAACAAAATTTGAGGGACTACTTTATTTTTAACTAATTTCATAAACCTAAACCAAACTATCTGGCATTTTAAGACCCAAATGCTTATATGCAGCTGGCGTCACCATTCTTCCGGACGAAGTTCTTTGCAATAGACTAAGCCTCATCAAATATGGTTCATAAACATCTTCGATTGTTTGCGGATCGTCGCTCATTGCGGCCGCAAGCGTGTTGATGCCAACTGGCCCGCCGCTAAATTTTTTAATTACAACCTCAAGCAAGCGTCGATCAGCCGGCTCTAAACCTAAATGATCAATTTCTAACATTTCCAATGCTAATTGCACAGTAGAAGCATCTATTATTTCTTTATTATAAACGGAAGCATAATCTCGCACTCGTTTTAAAAGCCTATTTGCAACACGAGGAGTAAATCTTGAAGCTGCGGCAATCATCTTGACAGCTTCCGGCACTATGGTAAGCTTTAAAACTTGCGCTGATTTTTTAACAATTTTTTCAATATCAAATTCTTCATAGTAATCTAATTTAAAAACTGCGCCAAAACGCGATCTTAGTGGGTGAGAAATCAAATGCGCTTTTGTGGTCGCCGCCAAAAGAGTAAATGGCGGCAAATCCAAAGAAAGCGTACGCGCAGCCGGCCCTTTACCAATCACCATATGCAATTTCCGCATTTCCATTGCCGGATAAAGCACTTCTTCTATCAAATGATTTAACCGATGCACTTCATCTATAAAAAGAACATCGTTGTTCTCTAAATTAGAGAGAATTGCCGCAACATCACCCATTTTTTCCAAAGCTGGACCAGATGTAACTCGTAAATGCGCGCCTAGCTCGGTTGCCACCAAATAAGCCAAAGTTGTTTTGCCTAAACCAGCTTGCCCATAAAACAACAAATGATCTGGCGTTTCATTGCGCTTTTTAGCAGCATCTAATATAACCCTCAAATTACGCTTGATATTATCTTGGCCAATATAATCATCCCAAGTTTTAGGACGCAAAGCCGATTCTACTGTTAATTCATCAGTTAAGTTAAGTTCTGACATAATTTGACAAAATAGCTGTATACTGCTATAATATAAACAATTTAGCACAATACCCGACATTGATCTGTGGGCGGGAATTTCTTTTAGTTTCGGATGGTTTGGTCTCGGCTGAGCTTCTCCTCGAAGAAATTCTAACCTCTTTTAATATTACTTTAAAAGAATTTTATACCTTTTCGCCTAACCGCGAGATTGCCCACAGATCAATGTCTAGTATTTTAGCGGACCAGTCGCCGCCTCTACCTCTTCTAAACTCGTAATTCCATGCATTGCCTTTAAAATTCCATCTTGCTGTAAACTAACCATGCCCTGATCTTTAGCTAATCTAAACAACCCTCCTTCGCTTGCTTCGCCAGCATAAATTGCTTCTTCAACTTTAGTATCCACTAAAAACAGCTCAAAAATCCCCACTCTACCCTTATAGCCCAACCCACCACACTTTTCACAACCTTGAGCTTTAAATACTTTTAATGTCTCCAAACCTGCTCTATCTGCTCTTTTTGATAAATTTTTTATAAAACTTTTAAAATTCAAAGCTAAGCCCGCATCAATATCTCGCAAAACCTTACAATCACTGCAT
>CAYIVT010000060.1:0-3975 GCA_964366955.1 uncultured Candidatus Saccharibacteria bacterium
AGCGTAGCGGAGGCAAATATGGGTGAGGTCTCTCGAAAGAGACCGAACCGCATAGACAGTGTTAGCTGATGTTGGGCTGTTTTTATATTTCAATGCAGCTATCTTACGGTGCTTAAAAGATTTAATGTGTCTTCTCTAGTAATTGTAGTATCAGGAAACCAAACTCCATCGAGGTTTTCCGGGACAGGCTGATTACTTTCTACCGTTTCAAATACGATTTCGTAGGTATTATTTTTATACACAAGGTAGTAACATGCAATTGCTGGCGCGCAGATGTTTTCGTAAATCTTTACACCTGAAGAAGTTTCTCTTAATAATACATCGTTGTTGTCAATTGTGTAGTCGGTAACGAAGGCTTTCATGGGTAGTATGACATTATATTCCGGATCGGGAACTTCAATTTTTGCAACCTCCCATTTGCTGATCTTATTTTGCTCTGTAACAATTTCTTTTAGGTTCCAATCTTCCGGCAGGGTAAAAGAAAGTCCTGCAATATTTAAGCTCCCAGTAGAAGAGACTGGTACCTTGCTTACTTGATTTCTTTGCAATAGATAAGCGCCGCCGATAATAGCGACTATGATTACTACAGCTAGGACGATTGACCAGGGATTTGTCTTGTTCATAATGATTAAGATTAATTACTAAATGAATTATATGTTAAATGACTGGATAAAAACAGCCCAATTTCGGCTAACGTTGCCGATATGCGATGTTTGGCAGGGTTATAATATCGCGAAGCGGTAACCCTGCCAAATATGGGTGTAGCGACTGCAAGGAGCGTAACCGCATATTCTGTGTTAAGTGATGTAAATTTAGCCCGTCATTTTTAGCTTCTGCCATATTTTTTCAGCGTCAAAGTCTTTTTTTGCCAAATTGGGCCACGCATCCAATCCATCATCTTTGAAACGTGGGAATAAATGAAAATGAAAATGCGGGACAGACTGTTGCCCATCTTGGCCACTTGCATGTAGGACATTCATACCTGTTGCACCAATCTTTGTTTTATACTCCTTCACGAGTATCTGAACAACTTCAGTTAATTTGCACAGTAGGTCACGAGGGATATCATAAAGATCTTGGAAGTGCTGCTTTGGCAGAATCAAAGTATGGCCATACACCTCAATTTCTTTGGGCAAGAAACAGAGAGCATTTTCATTTTCATACACTACTTTTGCCGGCTTTTCGCCTCGGACAATTTGGCAAAAAATACAATCATTCATATTTTTATTTTAACAGAGGGCTAAATTTATTTCACCTAACTTTGCCGATATGCGAAGTTTGTTGAAACGAAGTGAAAGCAAATTTTGGATATCGCGTGTTATACGATGTAACA
The DNA here is from genome assembly GCA_964366955.1 of uncultured Candidatus Saccharibacteria bacterium. GTDB lineage: Bacteria > Patescibacteriota > Minisyncoccia > UBA6257 > JAUSGH01 > CAYIVT01. The sequence goes on from CAYIVT010000060.1 coordinate 1,334, forward strand.
AAAACCTTTTTATTTTTTAAACGCTTTCCTAGAATTAGGATGTATAAAAAATACCAACGCTGTCGTAGCTAGTAATCCTGCTAACATAATTAATACTTTAGATGTTAGGGGATATGAATTTATAATCGAATTTGGATTTAATATGAACGGAATGGATAATAAAAAGCCCGCCACAATAAACGCTGAAAGACCGGCGCCGAGCCAGAATGCCCATCTTAGTCCTTTAAATAATCCATAGGAAATAATTACAACGCCGAAAATTCTAACTACTGCCTTGCTAAAATCAGAGTAGTCTCCACTTAGATAAATGTAATAGCAAGCATTAACAAGAACGATAACTCCATAGGCTAACAGAAAATAAACTGCCATTTTTAAAGATTGTGGTAAAACTATTATTTTAGGCGTTTGTTGTGGTGATGGTTGAACTTCATTGTTGTTCATAGTTTTAAGCATTAATTTTTTAGACAACTTGCTATACAAAATAAAAAAGTTTTTGTTATTTCGTATAACGTTTGCGTATCATGCGCCGTGAAGCGAAGCGGAATGGCGTATATACCCTGTTGTACGGAGTATTCTTTTCTTTCTTTCGTTAGAACCCATTTCCGTAATAAATATATTTGATCCGGGTTATTTTTACTGTCTTGTCTCGACAATCTCCACCTTCTGTGGTTTACGGAGAATTTTAGCATAGCGGTATTTAAATGGTCCGCTGGACAGTTCTACTACTTGCTCGGCCACCCATTTTGGGTCGAGGTACTCTGAAGTGTCGTTATCGTTTTTCCAGAAAGGTGTTTTCATGCCGGATGGTGCAACAACGAGAACCTTGCCAATTCCCAGGTCAAGCGAAAGTGATGCTCCAAGCATACCGAGCGCAGCTTTTGTGGAAGTATACATCGGCTCAAGTTCACGCGGAGTGTACTGCGAGCTCGAAGTAATAAGCATGACTTTCAGGGGCTTTCCGGGATTATTTTTCAGACGCTGAGCCATGAGAGCAGGCGTGAGAAGGCCAATGTTTACCATTTCTGTGATTTGGGCGTCACTTAGTTCATCAATGTGACCTGACTGAAAGTATCCGGCGGTATAAATCAACGTATTCACTTTTTCTATCTGGGAAAGTAAGTTTTCGATTTGTTTAGTTGTTTCGTCTAAGTTACTGGTAATTGAAAAGGGAATATAGCGAACATTGGCTAGGTCTGGGTTTTTCCGACCAGCGATAATAACCGTGTGGCCGAGCGAGCTGTATATTTTTGCCAGTTCTAATCCTAGACCAGATGTTCCGCCCACTATTAAGATGCTTTTTACCATAGGTTTTCGTAGTTAGCTCTTACGAAAGAGACAGATATATTTACTACGGAAATAACAGCAACTACTTAGAAAGAAAAGAATATTTCGTACAACGTCCAGGCATATGAGAAGTGGGACAGGTGTAAAATACGCCGAAGGCGCACACCTGTCAAATTTGGGTGAGTGAATAGAGCGTAGCGGAATGAACGAACCTCATATGCCTTGTTAGGTGATGTACGGCCAAATTTTTTATAAACTGAGAGTGAAAAGTCGCTAGTAATCGCTGATTAGCACTCCGTTGATATGATCTATTTCTTGTTGGAGAACGGCGGCTCTAGCACCAATGATGGTTTCCTCAAAATCATTGCCCTCAATATCTTGGTATTGGACTTTGACCCAAAAATATCGCTTCAAAAAGTGGCGACCATCTAAACTTAAACATTTTTCTGTCCACGGTAATTGCCATTTTTGCTCAACAATTTTTGGGTTTACCATTATTTGGTAGTCGCCATATGAACTTTTAAGGGCAATGATTCGTTGGCTATATCCCAGTTGTGGAGCAGCAAGGCCGAGCCCAAATATATGACCACGAAAATCTGCTTTTTTGATAACCGTTTTAAGTTCTTCTGATATTTGTTTTGTTTGTTCATCGAAAACAGTGACTTCTTCACTGACGGATGTGAGTATCGTATTTGGCTCTTGCAAGATTTCTGCTGGAACAGGGCGAGGCCATGCTGCGTATACAATGTATATGGCCGCCGTGATTAAGACGATCAAACCGATTATTTTTTTGCGACTTTTCATACCTTAAAAATTTGGACACATTTCACCTAACGTCCGCGCGTTGGCGAAGTTGGTTGGTTGTATAATGTGCCGAAGGCCACAACCAGTCAACTTGGGTGAGCCGCAGCGAACCGCTAACGCGCTGTTAAGTGATTTTGTTTTGCCAGTTTAATAGCTTCAATGTCTCTTTCGCTTTTTCCATAACTTCATTCCATTCTATGTTTTTTTTCATCTCTTCTAGCGAAGTAGTGGGAATTTTATCCTCTCTTTTTTCAAAAAAATCATTAAAATCTGCTAGAACTTTTTGTTCGTCTTCTGAAAATGTACTTTTAAATAAATCGGTTTCAGGATGATAAACATCGTAAAACCATCCACAAAAGAGCTCAGCAGGGACATCAGCTATAGGGACATTTTTTTGATAATTTAGTTGCTCTTCGGATGAAGAGATGGTCTTTAATTGAGCAATCACGATTTTTTTGAAATCTTCATTCATAAACATTCAGGGCAAAACAATTTCACTTAACGTTTGCGTGTATGAGAAGTTTCGCCGACTTCCTTATTATTTTATCATAGAG
>CAYIVT010000061.1:0-3386 GCA_964366955.1 uncultured Candidatus Saccharibacteria bacterium
AAGGCGTTTATTAATGAAATTAAAAATTCTGCTGGTAGATTGATTTAGTTTATTGATGAAATTCATATGATCGTTGGTGCTGGCGCAGCTGAAGGTGCCATTGACGCTTCTAATTTATTAAAACCATCTCTTGCGCGAGGAGAGCTTCATGCCATTGGAGCTACTACTACTAGAGAATATCAAAGATACATTGAAAAAGATCCAGCTTTAGAGCGTCGCTTTGCTCCAATTGTTGTTGAAGAGCCATCAATTGAAGACGCTGTAGCTATTTTACGAGGCATTAAAGAAAAATACGAAATTCATCATGCGTTAAAAATAAGCGATGAAGCTATTATTGCGGCAGTTAATTTAAGTTCTCGTTATATTTCGGATAGGTTTTTGCCAGATAAAGCAGTTGATTTAATAGATGAAGCTGCAGCTGCCCGAAGGCTGGAAACAGAAAGTTTGCCTAGAGAAATTGATAAGTTGCGCAAAGAAATTACTTCTTTAGAAATAGAGAGGTCGGCTTTGATTAAAGAAACTAGCAAAGAGTCTAAAGAGCGCCTTAAAATTATTGATCATAAGTTAGCAGAGTTAAAAGATCATAATGATGGGCTTTCTGGCAAATGGCATGCTGAAAAAATGGCTTTTGATGATCTACACAATTTACATAAACGCATTGATAACTTAAAAAGAGAGTCAGAAATGTCTGAACGCGATGGCAATTTAGAGCGCGTAGCTCAAATTCTTTACGGCGAGCTTCCTAGCGCAGAAAAAGAATACGTCTCTTTTGAGAAGAAATATTTTAGCGGTTCTAAAAAGAGGTCTAGTTCTGAAAAATATATTAGAGAATTTGTAGACGAAGAAGATGTTGCTGATGTTGTGGCTCGTTGGACGGGTATTCCAGTAGCGCGCATGTTAGAATCAGAAACTAATAAGCTTGGGCGCATTGAAGAAGTTCTAGGAAAGCGAGTTGTTGGACAGCAAGAAGCAGTGCTTGCTGTTTCAAATGCTTTGCGTAGGGCGCGCACTGGTTTGGCAGATGAAAATAAACCATTGGGATCATTTATGTTTTTGGGGCCAACCGGTGTTGGAAAAACAGAGCTTGCTAAAGCTTTGGCGGAGTTTATGTTTAATGATGAAAAATCTTTAGTGAGAGTTGATATGTCTGAATATATGGAGCGTCATGCTGTCTCTAAATTAGTTGGTTCACCGCCAGGTTATGTTGGTTATGAAGAGGGTGGGCACTTAACAGAGATTGTGCGTCATAGACCATATAGCTTAATTTTGTTTGATGAAATTGAAAAAGCTCACCCAGAAGTTTTCAATATTTTATTGCAAGTTTTGGACAATGGACGTCTTACTGATGGCAAGGGTAAAGCAGTTAATTTTAAAAATTCTATTATTATTATGACTTCAAATGTCGGTAGTCATTATTTTAAAGCTATATCTAATTTAGGATTTTCTTCAGAGAAAAGCGCTCTTGCTTTAGATATTAAGAAAGAAGAAGATTTTAAAGTAAAAGTTCGAGAGGCCATTAAAGAAAGCTTCAAGCCAGAATTTTTAAATCGTATAGATGAAGTTGTTATTTTTAATTCTTTGAAAAAAGCAGATATTGAAAAAATTGTAGATATTCAACTGGAAGCCTTAAAAGAACGTTTGTTTAAAAAGGGTATTAGAGCTAGTATTGATCCTAGTGTTAGAAAGTATATTGTTGATAGTGGTTTTGATGAAGAATATGGAGCGCGCCCAATTAAGCGCTTGATACAAAAAGCAATTCTTGATAAGCTAGCAGACAATATTATCCGTGGACAAGTTAAAGATGGTTCAAAAGTTAAAATTAGCTTTAAAGAGTCAGCGCTTACGATTAGTTCTTAAGGCGGCTATTTTTGGTTTCTTCCTTTACTTTGTACGTCAAGATGCAGTTGACACATTTTTTTGGGGTTTATTTTTCTTCGTGACTTTGGTCATTTATTTTCGACCGTTTTTTAATCATTTAACTTATATCAGATCATTGATATTTTTATTGGGATTAGTTTTTATCGCCCCTATTTTTTTCAATAAGTTCTATAATATTTTAGTTTTTATATTTTTTGTTTTAGCTTTTTATATTATTTTAGCTTTAAAAGAATTCGTATTAGTGAAGCGTACTTGGTGGCATTATAGTTTGACGATTTTTTTGCTGTATTTGGCTACTTTATTCGTTAGTTTTAAAATTAATTTGAATAATTTTTTAATTTTATCTACCACTTTTTCCCTAAGTTCCTTTTTGCTTATGAGTGAATTTATGCAAATTGGATTGGGATTGAATTATAGAAGAAGCGTTGTTGTTAGTGGGGTCTTTTCTTTTTTGCTTTTTCAGGGTTTTTGGGTCGTCTCTATTTTGCCACTTGGTTTTATTGGGGTAGCTAATTTATTATCTCTTGGTATTTTTATGTTTATGGATTTAGCCATTAATTTTTACACCAATCAGTTAAATTGGCGTTTAATTTGGCAGCGATTTATTTTATTTTTAGTATTAGTTTTATTTATTTTTTATAGTACAAAGTGGAGTTTATAGTTTTTGTGAATTACGAAAAGAAACTTTCGTCATTGCGAGGTCTTGGCGGGACAACGCGGCAATCTCTGTTTAAGTATGAGAATATATAGATATTTAAAATTCGTTAGTACGTTTTAGGTTCAATAAGTAAGCATAACACTTTGCAAAGATTTTTTATTTCTTAGCTCCCAGCCATCCGATGACCAAAATATTAAATACTCCCTTTCCCCAGGTCATCGGATGGCTAAATATTGAGAATTTATCTTTAAAATTAATATTTATGCTCTTACGATGACCGAAACACAGCTTGCTTCAATATTTAGGTCATCGTAAGAGCCAACTCAAGTGTTGCACTTCAATGTTGAATGTACCCTCGGTGTGGTTGACGACTCCATCGTAATAGTTTATAGTTTAAGTACTTCTATGGCGTTGGCATTGTGCCAACCCTAGCAGGATATTGTTCTTTGAAAGGAGTTAAAAAATGAACAATGAAAGAAAGTTGAAGTTGATCTTTCGGTGGTCACTTATGACTGCCGGGCTGATAGCAATGTTTTGGACGATCTGGTATTTGGTAACTGGTAGTGTGCCAGTTGTAACTCAAATTAAAATAAGCGAAAGTTATAATTATGTTCTGCCATTTGGAATTTCTCGTTGGTGGGATATCTTGATTGGCCCAATTTGGTCGACTACTATTATTACTTTTGTTACCAGTTTTAAATACTCAAAAGAGGAAGATCAAGATCTTATTGCTTCCGGGCTCGCCTTCGGGCTCGTCTCCGGGTTCGCCTTCGGGCTCGTCTCCGGGCTCGCCTACGGGCTCGCCTTCGGGCTCGTCTCCGGGTTCGCCTTCGGGCTCGTCTCCGGGCTC
>CAYIVT010000062.1:0-3335 GCA_964366955.1 uncultured Candidatus Saccharibacteria bacterium
CCAGATAAGGTTTTAGCAGGTGATTTAGATAAATTTATTGAAGCCGAGTTAGAGCTATAAGTAATTTTGTGTTATATTGATAGTATGATTGCCTTTCAAAATGTTTCAAAATCTTATAGTCAAGGCATAGAAACTTTAGACGATGTTACCTTTAAGATAGAACCTAAAGAATTCGTATCTTTAGTGGGGCGTTCTGGCGCTGGAAAATCAACAATTATTAAACTACTTATTGGTGAAGAAAAACCGACTCGGGGTAGAGTTATTTTAGGCGGCGAAGAAGTCACAAGAATGCAGCCGCACGAACTTCCTCGTTTGCGAAGACATATTGGAGTGATTTTCCAAGATTTTAGATTATTGCCAGTAAAAACCGCTTATGAAAATGTGGCTTTCGCAATGGAGGTGGCCGGCAGACCGCAAGAAGAAATCGATGATCTAGTCCCTAAAATGTTAGATATGGTTGGGCTAGCCGAAAAAATGAACAATTTTCCACATGAATTGTCTGGAGGAGAAAAACAAAGAGTGGCTATTGCTAGGGCTATGATTCATCGGCCAGCTGTTATTGTTGCAGACGAGCCAACTGGTAATTTAGATCCTATAAATGGCGCTGACATTATTAACTTACTTCTAAAAATAAATTCTTTGGGTACAACTGTGGTTTTAGCAACGCACAGCAAAGAAGTAGTTAACAATTTAGAGCGTCGTGTTATTGCTTTGGATAATGGTCGAATAATAAGAGATGACAAAATAGGGAGATACATACTCGGTTAAAATGATAACAACTCTAGTAAGAATTTTACGATATGGTTTTCAAAGTTTTTGGCGAAATGGCTGGCTTTCAATTGCTACAATCATGGTGATGATTTTGGCACTTTTAGTTTTTCTGGGACTTTTGATGTTCGGCGTAGTCACAGAAAAAGCTATTTCTACTCTTCAAGACAAAATAGATATTAGTATTTATTTTAAACAAGACCTAAAAGAAGATGAAATTTCTAAAATACAAAAATCCGCCGAATCTTTAGCTGAAGTTAAAAGCGTAGAATATATTTCTCGTGCAAAAGCTTTAGAAATTTTTAAATTAAGACACAGCGCAGATGCTACTATCGGCAAAGCCTTAGAAGAATTGAGCGACAACCCATTAGTGGCTTCACTTAATATTAAAGCAAAAGACCCAAAAGATTACGAAAAAATTGCCAAATATTTTGAAGACGAAAAATTAAAAGATTCTATTGATAAAGTGACGTATAGTCAAAATCAATTAGCGATATCTCGCTTAATTAAAATTGCCGACACTGCAGGCGCCGCTGGCCTAGTTATGACTTTAATTTTGGCGTTTATAGCTACGGTGGTTACTTTTAATACAATACGTTTAGCTATTTATTCTAGTCGCGAAGAAATCGGCATTATGCGGTTAGTCGGCGCTTCAAACACTTATATTCGCGGACCATATATTGTTGAAGGCGTAATCTATGGGTTTATTTCAGCTATTTTAGCAATTATTATTATTGCTCCGCTTATGTATATTGCAACACCCTATATTGCGGCTTTAATTCCAGAAATGAACTTAATAATGTATTTTTATGGTAATTTACTTAGTCTGTTAGGATATTCTATGTTAGCAGGTATTGTATTGGGAACTTTTTCAAGTTATATTGCAATTAGAAGATATTTGCATATTTGAGAGGGGTCGAGAGTTTGGTCTCTCGTGCTTTTATAGAAAGCACGACTGCTAAGCAATCGGCTTTGTGCTGCCTTCGGGCCGGCCAGCCGTAGCGCACAGCGGCCTCTCTCTATCTAAAATCAATCTCCGCCAAGCGTAATGCGCACAGCGGAGATTTTTTATTTTATATATTTGGGAGTCGGACTTCAAAATATTATGTTAATATAACTGGTCCATCTTTAGTGACTGCCACAGTGTGTTCAAAATGAGCTGACAGCGAACCATCAAAAGTTGCATAACTATCGTCGCTAAGTTTAATAATTTTAGAAGTTCCAATTGCAACCATAGGTTCAATGGCAAGCACCATACCTTCTTGTAGTTTTGGTCCAGAGCTTGGTTTACCATCGTTAAATACGCTAGGATCTTCATGTAGCTCTTTGCCAATTCCATGCCCCGTTAAACCTTCTACAACATAAAATCCGCGGCTTTTTATAATAAATTCTATAGCATTGCCAATATCTCCCAACGTGTTACCAATGCGCATTTGTTTAATGCCTGAAAGTAAAGCTTTTCTTGTCGTATCTATCAAAAGTTCGGCTTGCTTAGAAATTACTCCAATGGGCACAGTTAGAGCAGCGTCCGCATAATAGCCATTTAGCTTCACTCCAAAGTCTAATTTTAATAAATCACCCGAACGTAGTTTATATTTTGTTGGCACACCATGAACAATAATTTCATTAACCGAGGCGCAAATCGTTGCTGGATATGGCGCAATAGCTCCGTGTGGTTGATAGCCTAAAAAAGCAGGCTCTCCGCCAGCCATGCGAGTTAATTTAAGAGCTAGAAGATCTAGTTCTTTAAGCGTAACGCCTTCTTTTGCGGCATTTGCAACTTGTTGCATCACGGCGCTCAAAATTCGTCCTGCCGCAGCCATAATCTCAATTTCATCTTTAGTTTTAATAGCGATCATATAATGCTCATATCCTAACAGAAAATATGCTATAATACTATAGATGGCTAAACTTATGCTGTCGGTAGTTATACCAGTAAAAAATAATGCCAAAACTTTACCTCTTGTTTTAGTGCGAGCAAGTAGGCATTTAATGCGCGACGCAATAGCACACGAAATAATAATTATAGATAATAATTCTAGCGACGCTTCTTTGGAAATAGCAGAACGGTTGATCACTATAATTCCTAACTTGCAAATTATTATTTATAAAACTAATACCGAATTAGGCTTAGTTATAAAAGAAGGGGCATCAAAAGCAAAAGGGGAATATATTATAGTTTTGCCTGCTGATGGTTCTGTTTCAGTAGAGGAATTTCATAAAATGAAACGCTACCTAGAAAATGGTGAGGATATCATTTGGGGGTTGCGTAATTACGAAGACTCATTTAAAATAATCTATAATCTGTTCGCGCGCATCCCATATTTCAGAACAATTTTGGACAGCACTAGCAAAATTTTTTGTTTTAAGAATAGTTTTTTTAAAAAAATACTCCTTCAAACAAATATTAATAACATTAAAAGCATAAGAGATTTTTTGCAGTTACTCAAAAATTATCAATGTAAAATTAAATATTTAGCGCTCAATATTTGAAATTTATGGACAACTATTATTTAACCCCAGAAAGATTAGAAGAATTAAAATTAGAATTAGGCGAATTAAAAACC
>CAYIVT010000063.1:0-2838 GCA_964366955.1 uncultured Candidatus Saccharibacteria bacterium
AAGCGTTTAAAACCAGAGTCTTTGAATGTTCTTATAAATAATAAGAGCATTTCGAGTATTACCGAATTTTCTATTGAGCAAGCTTTCGATTTTTTCTCTAAGTTTGAAAATAAAGCTAAGGGTGGCATAGCTGATATTGCTGAAGTGCCTCTTCGTGAAATAAAAAATCGTCTTAAATTTATGTTAGATGTGGGATTAGATTATTTAACGTTATCGCGTCGTGCAGGCACGCTTTCTGGTGGCGAATCGCAACGTTTTAGGTTGGCCTCGCAAATTGGATCGCGCTTAGTTGGAACTTTATATATTTTAGATGAGCCAACTATTGGATTACATCAGCGAGACAATGATAAGCTTTTGGCTACTTTGCACGAACTTCGAGATTTGGGGAATACGGTGATTGTAGTTGAACATGACGAAGATACTATTCGCTCTTCTGATTACTTGGTAGATATTGGTCCTGCTGCTGGTACTCACGGCGGCAATATAGTGGTTGCCGGTGATGTTGCCGACGTTTTGAAAAATACACCTATAGGCAAATCTTTAACTATTGATTTTTTACGTGGCGATAAAAAGATTGTAATTCCAGATAAGCGAAAATTTCCAGATAAAGATGTTTTGAAAATTCGTGGCGCTACGGCCAATAATTTAAGGAATATCAATATTGATATTCCTTTGCGTAGATTTGTATGTATAACTGGTGTTTCTGGTTCTGGTAAAAGCACTCTTGTAGACGATGTTATTTTTAAAACCTTATCCAATAAATTTAATGGATCGCGCTATAAAGTCGGTAAGCACAATGCTTTGTTGGGCTTAGAATATATCAATAACGTTATTGCAATTGACCAAGGTTCTATCGGTCGTACTCCGCGTTCTAATCCTGCAACTTATATTGGTGCATGGAGTTATATTCGTGATCTTTTCGCGACAGATGCAGAGGCTCGTATACGTGGTTGGACAGCGAGTCGTTTTAGTTTCAATGTTAGAGGCGGGCGTTGCGAACACTGTGAAGGTAATGGCACCATTGGAATTGAGATGCATTTTTTGCCGACTGTTTATGTTAAATGCGATGTTTGTAGAGGTAAAAGGTTTGATCGAGAAACTTTAGAGGTGGAATATAAAGGAAAGAATATTTATGATGTTTTAAAAATGACAGTAGAAGAAGCAGTTACCTTTTTTAGAGATATTCCTTGGGTTTATGAAAGATTGAAAATCTTAAATGAAGTTGGTCTTAGTTATTTAGAGTTAGGTCAAAGCGCGACAACTTTATCTGGCGGTGAAGCTCAACGCATTAAACTTTCTGCCGAACTTGGTAAGCGGGAAGGTGGGCGTACTTTATATCTTTTAGATGAGCCGACTACTGGGTTACCCTTTGCTGATATTGAAAATTTATTAAAAATTTTGCATCGTTTGGTTGAGCGCGGAAATACAGTCGTAGTCATAGAGCACAACCTAGATGTTATTAAAACCGCCGATTGGGTGATTGATTTAGGGCCAGAGGGCGGGGACAAAGGTGGGGAAGTGGTGGTAGTTGGCACACCAGAACAAGTTTCTAAAATAGCAGGTAGTTATACTGGCAAATATTTGCGAAAAGTTTTGAAGTAGCTGCTTATTTTTTTTCTAGATATTGAATTACGTCAGCTAAAATTTGATTAATCATATCAATTTCTTGTTGCGTAGTAAATTCATTGTGAAGATATCTGAAATCGTGTTGTTGAAAATTTTTAATTTTTTCAAGAAGTTTTGAGTCAGTTATAACGCCATCAGTGATTGCCGTTGAAAATGTTCCAGACAAACCCCAAATGTAATTACCTCTGCATTTGTAGTTATCTCCAACAAAATGTCCCCTATCATCAAGGGTTACTAATGTTCTTATGTCAACATCCGGCAGGTCATCTTTGTAATCGTTTTTCCAGTGCTTGAAGCTATCTAAAAAGTATTCCCTAAGAGCTCCTTTTTCTTTAGCTTCAAAATATGGTCTTAGCTCAGCTGGTATATTTTCAAGTTCTAATTTTTCACTTTCCATATTTATTTGCGTTCTTTGATCTGTCCATCTATTTCACCATAAGAGATTTTTGGAAGATTTATCATGTCAAAATCATGATTTGTTTGTTTCGGTATGGGCGCAACAACATCTTTCATTTTTGTACTACCTGGTTTTACGGGTTCTTGGCGTATTATTTGCGTATGTATGTCTCCGTTCTCAAAACCAAGAGTAACATGGAAATCTTTTTGTGGTAGCCCGACTTTAGACCTAAAGATTTGCAATGCCGGTATGTCAAGGGCAATAAATGCCGTTTTTTTAACCTTGTCTACTTCACGCATTTTATATTGGGACGAAGCACCATCAATAAATCCGATTCCTTTTATGGTGACACCGTTTCCATTTTGTATATCTTCATTAATTTGTTGAAGTTCAGCAAGAGTTGCATCATCGAGAGTTTCTAAAATTTTATTTTCTGTTGGTCCAATTATGGTAAGATGATATCCATCTGGGCGTGGTTCTAAATTTGCCCCTGTTATTTTTTTTAATTCTTCTATGGTCGGTTTAAAATCTGCTTGAATTTCAACTTCTAGAGTTTGAAATTCATTAAGGCGCTCCCGAGTTAATTTCGACTGCGTTTCTTCTGATTCGTTTACGTAATTTTTAAATGATTCCATATGTTTGGTTAGTTAATAATTTATTTTATGTTATATATTTATGATACTAAATATTTAGCACATTCAACAAGTCGCACAAGTAAGTGCAGCTCCTTGTGAAAGTCTTTAGATTTATTAGCTTCCAGCCATCCGATGACCAAAATATTTAAGATTTCTGTACCCAGGTCATCGGATGGCTAA
>CAYIVT010000064.1:0-2749 GCA_964366955.1 uncultured Candidatus Saccharibacteria bacterium
ACTATTTTGATAATCTGTGAGATATGCTGTTATATGCGTTATTTTGCTTTGCGGGGCGTTCCAGTTTTTGATTATGTGGGTGCCTGGTATATCGGTGCTTTTTTTGGGGCACAAATTATTTATTGGGTGAGTGAATTTAGGCGAGACAAAAAAGAAAAAGTGCCTTCATATACTGCTGCAAATTTTAAAGTAGTTGCTCGAGTTGTTGTATGTATTTATGCATCAATTGTACTTAATGTTTGGTTGCGTAATTTAGCCCCAATTGCTAAAATTCAGCCCATTGATCAAGTGGCTGAGATGATTTTCCCGATGGTTATTGGTTTGTATGTTTTTAAAGAGATCAAACAAGTTGATTGGCTAAGTGGCGTTGCTATGCTTATTGGCATTGTGGGCGGATTGTTAATTGCTTTTTCTTATTAACTGATTTACTGTAACCGCTTTTAAGGAGGTGCGCTGATGTCGAAAAGAGTATTTAATGTAGCCATTCTCGGATGTGGCTCTATGGGAGTAGAAAATATTTTTGAGAAGTTTTCTTTCCCGTATAGTTTTTTTGAAGCAGCGACGCTTTCTTCTAGGGCGGAGCTTGTAGCTTTAATCGACTCTGATCTGGAAAAGTTGTCTGCGGTTCAAAATAGATTACAAGGATTGGGATATCCAAGATTGCCTCAATACTCTAGCTTAGATGCTGCTGTGAAGAATGGTGAAGTAGTAGATATTGTTTGTTGTGCCGCTGGGCCTGCGATGAATTTTGATGTTATAAAAAATAATGCTTTCGATATTGGGGGAGTTCGGGGAGTTTATTGCGAAAAACCAATGACGCTTTCTTTAGTTGATGCCGATAAGCTAGTAATGTTAGAAAGATCCTCATTAATTAAAATTCAAGTAAATTATCTTCGCAATCACGACGAACATCATAGTGCAGTGGTAGACTTTATTCGTAGCGGTGGTATCGGCGAGTTGTTGACAGTGCGCGCTCTCTATAAAGGAGGCGTACTAGCAGTATTACCGCACACTACTGCATTACTGCATTCTTTATTTGATAAAGCCATATCAGTATCTGGTGTTTATTCGCCGCTTCTTAATACTAGGTGTTTAGAAGATCCGAATATTGACGGAGTGGTGCGTTATTTTTTTGCTCCGCAGAATCGAGAAATAAATGTTCAAGTGACTGCAACTGGTAGAGGCGAATTAGAAAATAATACCTATCTTTACGAATTTGAGTTTACGGGTACCAAGGGTCGCATTACTATTTTGGAAAATGGTTGGAGAACTAGATATGAAGTCATGGAATCTTCGAGGGTATTTGGTTCTTTGGGTGGATTGATGCCTTATGATTCAGCGCGAATTCCTCTGGAATTAAAATCAGATTCTTCTAGAGAGTTCATGGTTGCTGGCTTAGAGAATTTAATGGACGCCATTGAAAATGGTTGTAGCACTTCTTGTTCTGCTAGTTGCGCAAGAGATGCCGAAGAAATAGCACACGCTCTAGCTATTTCTGCAGCTCAGCGAGGTAAGATAGTTGAATTGCCGTTAATAGACAGAGACCACGCTTTCGCCGACGCTAAAGCAGGCGTAAAGATCTTGAAGAAAGAACAGCTTAAAGAGAATAAGTAAGTATTTGTATCCCCCCAACTATCGACGTGCGACGTCGATAGTTGGGGGATTTTTTATTGTTACTTTGCGATGTGATAGGGTGTTATATTTTAAGGTTTATTATTCATAGAGATTGCTTCGTAAAGCCTCGTAATGACGGATAAAGATAGGTGTCATTACGAGGCTTTGCGAAGCGAAGCAATCTTATTAGGCAGTATTTATGAAAAACGAATTTAAGAATAAAACTATTTTAGTGACTGGCGGAACTGGGTCGATTGGTCTTGAAATTGTGCGCCAGCTTATTAATTTTAAGCCAAAAGCTATTAGAGTTTTTGCGCGCCACGAAGATCGGCATTTTAGTATTATGCAAGAATTAGGGCTTGATGAAAGCGGAGAGCCGCTTCGTTTTATGATTGGCGATGTTCGTGATCGGGAAAGATTAAAAATGGCAATGGAGGGCGTTGATATTGTTTTTCACGCTGCGGCTTTAAAACACGTGCCAATGTGTGAATATAATCCTTTTGAAGCAGTGAAAACTAATATTTTAGGGACACAAAATGTTATTGAATTGGCTCGCGAGCTTGGTGTAGATAAAGTGATTGCCATTTCAACTGATAAAGTTGTTGACCCAACAAGCGTTTTGGGTACATCGAAATTAATGAGTGAGAAGTTGATGCTCGCGACTTATTATTATAAGGGGGATAAAAAAACTAAATTTTCATGTGTGAGATTTGGTAATGTTCTGGGTAGTAGGGGAAGTATTTTGTCTGTTATCAAAAACAGAGTTTTAAGTGATCAAAGCGTTACCTTAACAGATGCTAAAATGACTAGGTTTGTAATGACTATTCCTCAAGCGGTTGATTTGGTTTTAAGCGCTGCCGCTATGACGCAGGGTCATGAGATTTTTGTTTTGAAAATGCCATCGGTCAAAATTGGGGATTTAGTAAAAACTGCAGTGGAGCACTATGCAAAACAAAGCGGCAAAGATATTAAAAAAATCAAAATAGAGAATATCGGTAAGCGTGACGGGGAAAAAATGCATGAGCAGCTTTTAGCTGATCACGAGCTTGGCAAAGTTTTCGAAACAGACAAAATGTATATCTTAACGCCATATAAAAATTTTTCTGCTAAAGATTATACGGCGATGTATCCTGGC
>CAYIVT010000065.1:0-2741 GCA_964366955.1 uncultured Candidatus Saccharibacteria bacterium
TCTGGCCTAGGACGTGGCCTTCTCAAGGCTAAAACTCGGGTTCGAATCCCGATGGAAGCACAAAGTTTTATTGAAATAAAATACCCTATGTTAGAAAATCTAGCATAGGGTATTTTGTTAGCGTCGTTTATAGACAATTGTATATTTTGTAATTGTGCCTACTCTCGTGAGCTTTGTTGGGAAGGCACTATGGAAAATTAGCTCTGGGTGTTCGGCGGCGTCTTTTTAAATTAATTTTCCGCAGCCCTTTGCGTCTTCTTGCGCGGAACTTGTATCTATTGTTCGCCATACAAATTCTTCTTTTGAATTTAACTCTTGAGCCTCTGATATTGTAATATTCTTGGCGGTGTGCCAAAGTAGGCCTATAATAAGAATTAACGCGACCATCAAAGAGATTATAGGTTTTAAATGAAGATGTTTCTCATTTTCCATCACGTCCTCCTTGAATTATGAAAGCAGAAACTTAACTTATTAACTATAGCATTATTATGAAAAAACTCAATGTTTTTTTTGGGCTCAGCATAACGATAATTTTGGCAGCTTTATTTTTTGCTTATTTTTACTTTATTAATAATCCTCATGTGATTGCAATACACTTTGATGTTTTTAAGGGCATAGATTATTTTGGTACTCGTATGGATGTTTTTGGGATTTTATTAGTAGCTTTAGTGATTAATTTTATAAATACGGCCATGGCTAAATTTTTATATTTTAGAGAAAATTTTTTAGCATTTGCAGTGGCAACTATTAATGTAGTATTTATGGCATTAATTTTGTTAGCAATTATTGTGATATCAATTAATAATTAAAAAACTCCTTTTTCGGTTTTGCCGCCGAAAGAGGAGTTGATTTTTTAGGTGTCCACTTTTAGAAATACAAGGTTCTTCCATACTTTGATATTGTCGCCACTTTTATTTTTAACAGTTTCTGTCCTAGTAAAAAGCTTTGATTCTATTCTTACGTTTTCTGCTTTTTCAAAATCGTGGCATGTTGTATATAGATAATCTAGCTGTATTTGTGTTTTAGTATATTCTGCAATTACGGCTTCACCGGTTTCTGGTTCGGTCGGCATATCTTCAAGCAATACGCATAGGCTAAATCCTTCTGGGCATTCTGGATAATCTCGTTTATTACCTTTTCCTAGAATATTATCCTCTGTAATTAATATCACAGCAAGATGTGGTCTGGGATATCCAGATAATGCTTGCATGAGTAACAAGCTCATTTTTTGTAGCCAAGTCGTTTCTTTTCGTCCTAATTTACGGCCTTTTTGATAGGACAAATAAATACATAGCAGAAAGACAGCTATTCCTGTTATAATCCACATTTTTCTCTCCCCCAAGTAAATATAAAAGAGCCCCCTTAAGGACTATTTTATATTACAACATAATCAATTATATTGCAAACTAAGGCAGATTTACAATAGTCGCTTCTTTTTTTCTAAGAATTCTTTTTCGTTAATTTCTCCTTTAGCATAGCGTTGCTTCAATATTTCTAGACTACTATCTGTGCCAGCATTGCGCGTTTGTTTAATGATCCAGCGCACAAAAAGCACAATCATATAAATCCAAAAAGCCCACCACAAAATCATTATCAGCCAGCCAATTATTCCTAAGCCAAATCCAAAACCCATCATTGGCATAAATCCATATTCAGGATAAGTTAAATTTCCCATAGTTTTTGATTTATTAATCTAGTAAGTTATGCAGAGATGGAAAAGTTTTACATAAAGGCCACTTTGCGCACATTGATCCAATTCCCCAAATTTTTCCAGCTCTTATTGTTGCTAGAAAAATTAAAACCAAGGCATATATAATATGTTCGTCTACTATATATGAATGTAGATTAGGGTAGGGGAATTCTAAGATTACAAAATAATACATCATCATTAACGCGGCGCCTAAAACAGAGCTTATTCTAACGGCTATTCCTAGAATAAGCGATATGCCTAGAAGTGTCAGCCCCCATTCGTTTACTAAATTTATGATAGGTAATAAGCTAGGCGAGAGTAGCCACTGATAAAAACTAACAAAGGTTTTAGCATTGCCAATATAGCCAGCCGAAGACCATGCTGGGTTTAGTAATTTTGTAACGCCAGCATAAAGGAAGAGCCACCCCATGCTAATTCTTAAGATAAACAAAGAAACTTTTTGAGACTGCGTCATAAGGTTGAGAAATTAATTTTATTTTAGCCACTCTCTAAAATTTCTAGGCCAGCCCAACATCAAAAGCAATGCCAATGGTGCGCCCCAGTTTGCCCATCTTTCTACGAAATCCCAAATAGGTTCACCAACTAATGGTCGGACTAACGCCGTCCAAAAACCCCAGAATGCTGCCCATAAAAGAACTATGCGTACTGGTTTTATTAAAATTATTATTGCCACTAATATATCCATGAGGCCAACTAAATAGAGTAATTGAGTTGCTAACTCTGGGCCAACAGTTAGCATTTTATCAATCCAGCCAATCCACTGTTGTTTGCCTTGCAAGGCAAAAACGCCATGTCCTAAAAATTCTCCTGCAACTGCAATTTTTAACACCCAAGTAATTAATTTTGTATTCATATTTTAAGTATACCATTTTGTATAATTTAGTTATGTTAATAAATATTATCGACATCGCAAGACGATAATATTGACTGGATTTTATAAAATTGGCATAATAAGTTCGTAATTATGAAGGCTTCTAATTCTAAAAAATCTATAGTTTTTGTAGCAACATACACGAATGAGGGGCTTAAG
>CAYIVT010000066.1:0-2276 GCA_964366955.1 uncultured Candidatus Saccharibacteria bacterium
GACGCTCTTCCGATCTAGCGCTACACAAACTTTTTGAGAACACAAGAGGCGTAGTTGCTCAAAAATTAAATATCGCGAATTCTGATGTAACGCTTTTAGATGCGCGCATCTTAAGCGTCGAGTCTGCGAGCCAAGTAATTTCTAATAGTTTAGAAATGTATTGCACTATAACTTGCATTGCTAAAAATTGGGTTCAAGAAATTTTTAAAATTTTACCAGTAGATAGAGTGGTTATGTGCGTAGAAGGAGTTGCTGCTTTTGGGCGAGTAGTATCTCATATTTTAAAATATAAAAACTGCCTTTTTTCCTATATTGCGTCGCGAGAAACAACAGTGGTAGCAATGAATGGTTTCAGTATAGAATATTTAGATTATTTTTTATGTGGCGCAGAAACAGTTTTGAATGAGTTGGTGTTGCAACAAAAATTTCCCAATCATTTAGTTCAATACGCAATTAATTCTTATCATAATAAAATTGGATCTGCCACTTTTTTAGATAATTTTGGCAAAAGCTTAATTAGCGAATATAAAATTATAGAAAATGGCTTAGGGTTGATAATCGGTAAGAGCAACTTAAAGTTTTTATACTTAGCTTCAGGAGAAATAGTGCCAGATTTTGTAGTTAAGGCGCGTATAAAAAATAAATCAGGTCATTTTATAAAGATATTAACAATTTCTCATAGTTTTATTAGCACAAAATTAGGATTTGAAGTAAAATATAAAGTAGAAGAGAGTGGCGGTAATTTTCAAGTTGCATTAGCGAGTTTATTCGATTTTTATTTGTCTCCGCAGAACGAATTATTTTCTAAAATTTCTAAACGTAAAGTTAAATGGTTAAATCAATATGTTGGCTAAAAAAATTTATATAAATAAAAGCGATGAAATTGAAGTTGTCATTGATAAAGTTTTAAGCGCTTCAGCCAAGGTCGTTATTTTAAGCGTTCCGAAATTTTCTCAAATGGCAGTATTAGATGAAAACTTAGCTCTATTAAAGAGCAGGGTTGATATAGCGTCTAAAACTATACGCATTGAATCTGTTGATGACAGAGTCTTAAGTTTAGCAAATTCCATTGGCATAGAAGCCAACAATCCATTTTTTATTAAAATAGACGATAAACAGGGAAGAGCTATGGATATTACCTCTAAAAAGATTACTAAGGATAAATTCGTCAACGTGCCGGTTACTTTAGTTGATTATAAAAATGACAATTTATTAAAAATTAATAAAGATTACGAAGAAAACATAGAAGCAGAAGCAGAGGCAGAATTAGAAAAGAAGTTCGGTCCCATAGTGGACAATCTTGATTCTAAAGTTAAGCCGAGTGGCATTTTAGGAATTATTGCTTTAATATTAATGTTTTCTGGCTTTTTATCATATACAGCTTTTTTTATTATGCCAAAGGCAGATATTAAGATTGTCGCAGAGAAGAAAAGTTTTAATTTAGCCAATGTTATTGTTGTTGATAAAACCCTGCGCAGCGTAGATGCATTAAATTTAAAAATTCCTGGACAAGTTTTTACGGAAAAAAAGAATATTACATTAACTTTTGAAGCCAATGGAAAAAAACAAGTTCATAAAAAATCCAGCGGCAAAGTCACTTTATATAACGCATATAGTTCAGTAAAACAAGTTTTAGTATCATCTACCAGGCTGCAAACTCCAGATGGAAAAACTTTCCGTTTAACTAAAACTATCACTGTCCCTGGCGCAAAAATTGAAGATGGTAAAATTGTTCCCTCTTCAATCGAGACAGAAGTCACTGCCGATGTTGCTGGCGTAGAATACAACATTGGTCCAATAGCTCGTTTTACTATTCCAGGCTTAAAGGGCACGCCACGATATAGTTCATTTTATGCAGAATCCAAAACTGCTTTTAGCGGTGGATATGTTGGAGAATTAGCTTATCCGATTGATAGCGATATTAAAAAAGGGAAAGACGCTGTGCTTAGTGCTTTAGAGGGCAATGCAAAAAATATCCTACTGCAAAAAATTCCATCTGATTTTAAGGTGGTAGACGGTAGTGTAAGTTTTTCCTTAGTTAAGCAAACAGTTAACGGAGACGTTGATGATCGAGGATTTTTTTCTATTTACGCCGAAGGAGAAGCGAGCGCAATGGCATTTAAAGAAAATGATTTAAGGTCCATTTTCCAAATTAAAATGGAAGAAGCTTATGGTACTGACTTTGAAATAAGAGATCAAGTTTTAACATATCTCAATGCTACGCCAGATATATCTTCTGGTAAATTGCGTTTATCTTTAGATTTTAAAGCTCAGTT
>CAYIVT010000066.1:2286-2733 GCA_964366955.1 uncultured Candidatus Saccharibacteria bacterium
AAAGTTGAAGAATTACGCAGTAAGATTTTGGGTAAAAGCGAGGCAGAGCTTAAAGCTCTTTTAGTTTCTTTTTCTGGTTTAGACAGCGCTCAAATTTCTTTATGGCCATTTTGGGTTAGGTCTGTGCCATCCAAAGAAAGCAAGGTCAACATCATGGTTGAATGAACCCTTAATTTGCTTTTTAAAATAATCTTTGATATAATCTTTATTATAAATCGATGGTCGGTGTCCACACCTTAAGCCAATCGAAAATCAATGATTATAACTACAACTAAAAAAGTGCATGCTTCTATTGCGAGGCTATTAAAAGATGAGCCAAGCTTGCTTTCAACTTTAAAATCGGGTGATATAGTTGAGGGCGTTTTTTTGAATAAAAAATCTAAAAATGCCTATTTTGATTTAGGCCGTTTTGGCACGGGCATTGTTTTTGGAGTTGAATTTGCCAAT
>CAYIVT010000067.1:0-2596 GCA_964366955.1 uncultured Candidatus Saccharibacteria bacterium
GTCTTAATCGAAAATTTTAGCAAGGAAGCACAGGCAGAAGTTGATCGAATGTTTAAAGAGGATGGTTGCGTGGTGTCGCCGCGTATAGAGAAATTTTTGCTAGATCGGGTTGAATTAATACCAGATAGTTTGCGTGGGCTTAAGATTTTGGTTGATCGTTATGGCGCAGAAAATATTTTTATTGTTTCGCGAGTTGATGCGGAGCACGTTGAATCAAATCGAACGTTAATGAGGATTATTGGGCTGTGCGCCAAAACTGGTCTTTTAGAGAAGAATATTTATTTTGTGGAAAAACGCGGTGATAAAGTTGAGGTTTGTAAGCGGCTTGGAATTACAAGTCACATTGATGATCGCGGAGAAGTTTTGAGTCATATGTGTGGACAAAGTTCGCATCTAGTATGGTTTAATCCGCCAAAAATAGATATTGAGCAATGGTCGGAAAAATTGGGGCGAGAAGTTGTGCGTGTTAGGGGTTGGGAAATGCTAATTCCTCTTCTTGGATAAGAAGGGGAATTTTTATTGCTAGAATTTGAATTGCCATTATTTGCGCGGTGAATGGGATTTGAACCCACGATCTCCTCCGTGACAGGGAGGCGCTTTAGGCCGCTAAGCTACCACCGCATATGATTTCTTACTCTATTTTAGCATTTTTTATCCCACAACATCAAGAGGCAGCCCAAGTTCTTCAATCTGGTCTTTTATCGCATCTTCAAAGTCTGCCTCTCTATCTTGATCTGGCATTTGCTCAATGTTTGGCATATTAAATTTAGTTAGTAGTGTATTTAAATCATCATAAGAATGACCCTCTTTATGTTCTCTATTTTTTCTCCAAATAACTCTTTCTTCTTTTTCTGCTTTTTCTACTGCATTTTTGATTAGCCTAAAGTTAGCGAGCCCTTTTCCATTAATAAGAAATTTAAGTTGGTCGGCGATAGGACCACCTTTTTCAAAATTAAAAAATTCATCGCGCGTGCAACCAAAATAAAATAAAGCATCATCTAAGTCCTCTTTTTTTATGTCTATCGTAATTGGTCCATCCTCTGAAATTCGCTTTGGTCGCATATCAATCATTAATCCATCAACAGTCAAAAATAATTTTCTACGCGGAGCACTTTCTTTTTGTTTGCCTCGTTCTTTGGCGCGCTTTGAAGCTGCATCAAGTTCTTCTATAGAGAACAAGTCTTCACTTTCTGGATTTAATTTATTTTTTGGTAATTCTGTGGACATATTTTTTAAATTTATTCCCTCTATCAGCATAGTCTTTAAACATATCAAAGCTAGCAGAAGCAGGAGATAGAAGTATATTTAGATATTTAAATATTGAAACATTGAAATAGTTTTTAGCTTCTAAATAAGCAATTTTTATAGCATTTTGTAGGTTATTAGCTTCATAGATTAATAATTCTGGATTAGTTATCTGCACTTCGTTTAATGCCGCCAATATTTTATCTTTATTTTCTCCAATTAATAGTATCATTTTTAAGTTTTCTGCGCTTTTTATCGTTTCTATAAGTGGCGCAAAACTCACCTGCTTATCTTTCCCACCCATAATTAAAATTATTGGTTCTTGAAATGATTTTATGGCTGACATAGTAGTATTCGGATTGGTAGAGGCAGAGTCGTCATAAAATTTGATTGCGCATTTATTTTTTATTTTGAGAGTTTTTATAAGCTCTAAACGATGAGGTAGTCCTTTAAATTTTTTAGCAGTTTTTAAAATTAAAGCATTAAGTACAGTAAGGTGTTGCGCCACCGTGGCTGCCATAATAGCATTTTTAAAGTTATGCTCGCCTTTTGTCAATAAATCACCTTGATTAAACAAGGCAAAATTTTTGGTAGACACACCAATTTTTTTAGCTGGACTTATTTGTGCGATTTGGGTCGCAAAAGTATTTTCCCTATCATAGAAAATTAGATCATTAGGTTTTTGATATTTTGCAATAGAAGATTTTGCAGAAAAGTATTCTTCAAAATTATTGTGGCTATCCATATGATCTGGAAAAATATTTAACACAACAGCTATTTCTGGTGAGCATTTAAGGTCGTGTAATTGAAAACTAGATAATTCTAAAATAGTAATAGAATTTTCTTTTAGTTTTGACAAAATAGAAACTGCAGGCAAGCCAATGTTGCCAGCTAAAAAAACTTTGTAGTGCGCTGCTTTTAAAATATTATATAGAAGCGTGCAAGTTGTGCCCTTGCCTTTTGTGCCGGTCACGCCAATCACTAAACCTTCTTTATGTTCAAAAAATAACTTAGTTGCACTAGAAAAAATAACGCCGTTTTTAATCGCAGTTTGGATCTCGGGCAGTTCATAGGGGATTCCCGGTGAGCGGAAAATTATTTCAAAGATTCTAAGATTTTTTAAATAATTAACACCAAGAATTTTGTCTGTTCCTTTCGGTGTTTTTGTTTTTTCATTTTGATCAAGAATTGTGATTTGAGCATCAGCATATTCTCTAGACTTTTTTAAGTATTCAAAAATAGCTTGACCCTCTCGACTAAAACCCAAAATAGCAATTTTTCTCATGTGGTGCTGATGGGAGGGATCGAACCTCCGACCTTGGCCTTATGAAAGCCCTGCTCTACCACTGAG